>DAOLSP010000018.1 GCA_035419245.1 bacterium
TTATCCTCGATTTTGCACTGCTGAACATCATCTTTTTAGCTCTGCATTATTTCAGTCAGGGTTCGCTGCAGCTGCCGCACTCCTATTCCCAATTGCTGCTGCTGATGAATGCCGCCTGGCTGGTGATATCGCTCTTCAATCATAAATTTACGTTCAAAGGGCTGACCGGCTTGAGCGATATTTTGCTGATGCTGGTATGCACCGCCCTGCCGATGCTTTTCGCTACCTCGCTGACCCTGGTCATCTGGGACCTGCGCGATTTCGCCCGCCTCCACATTCATCGGCACTTTCTCCCTGCTGCTGCTGGCCGAGATCCTCATCGCCGGGCTGATCTACCCGAATCTGCACCGGCACATCGCGGCATCGGCCATAATCTCCCGGCGGAGGTCGGCACGGCAGTCCATTCCCTTTGCGCTGACCGATCTGCTGCTCTTCATCCTTTTCTTTGCCGCTGTGCATCAGCTCAAGTACGGCACGACCGCGATGGATTCACGCAGCTGGATGATGCTGGGCATCATGGCGGGGATGTGGCTGCTCAGCGCCGAGTGGACCGGCAAATTTATCAAACACCAGCATCCCAATTTTTACTATCTCTTTGAGCCCTTTGTCAAGGCGGCCTTTATCATGACCGCTTCGACGGCGGTGCTGATCTGGGACTTTCAGCTCTTCGCCTACTCGCGCACCCTGCTCCTGGCGCCGGTCCTGCTGCTGCTGGCGGCCGAGGCGCCCCTGGCGCTGATCTGGATGCGCATCCGTTCGGTCAAGGCGGAGGAGCGGGACGTGGAAGACGCGGCGGCCGTCAGCCTGCTGCTGGAGGAAAAGGAGCTAGCGCTGGCGCCGGCGGGCGAATTGAAAGAGGCGGCGCGGCACCGGCTGGAAAACCACTTTCTAATGAAAAATCTGCTTGTTGGTTAATTCAGAGAATTGACCAGGTTTTTTCGACTCAATGATGAATTCTCCGTAACGGCATCTATTCATCTCTTACGGAAGGTCAGGTATCACTCGGGGAGGGGGAAATGCTGTTTTTCGTACAGGTTTTACAGCCGGCAGTTGCGGCTGCCAGGCAAAACTGGAGGGTGATGAGTCCGCGCAAACTGGCATTTTTTGATGGGCTGCTGCTGAATGTGCTCTTTCTGGCCATCCACTTTTTCGTCACCGGCACTCTGCGCCTGCCAACTGTTTATTTTAAACTGCTACTGCTACTTAACAGCGCCTGGCTCTTTTTTTCCTTGCTGGAACACAAGTTTTCGCTGCGCCATATCCATTCATTTGCTGAACTGGCGTTCAAACTCGTTCAAATTACCCTGCTCATGCTGCTCGCCGTCTCGCTGCTGCTGACTATTCAGGACGCCCGCGATTTCAACCGGCTCTATATCCTCGGCACCTTCGCCGGCTTATTGCTTGGCGAGTTGTTCATCGTCGGCCTCAATTATCCCCGGGTTTATGCGGGCATGCTGCAGGCGGCGGAGCAGGCGCCGGCGCGCATGCGCTACCCCTATTCCATCCCCCTGATCTTTCTCGACCTGCTGCTCTTTATCCTGCTCTTCCTGTTTGTCTATTTTTTCAAGTATTCTACCTTCGAGCTGGAGCTGCGGCACTGGCAGCTCTTTGGCATCATGACCGGCATGTGGGTGCTCAGTGCCAAATGGACCGGGAAATTCGAGAAACGCAATCACCCCAGCTTTTATCACGCCTGCGAGCCCTTTGTCAAGGCCGCCTTCATCCTGGCCGCCGCGGCGGCGCTGCTGCTATATTCCTTCCATATCTTTAATTACTCACGCACCATCCTTTTCGCTCCGGTGGCCTTGCTGCCGCTTTTGGAGGCCCCGGTGGTGCTGATCTGGCACCGCGTCCGCTCGGTGGAACAGCCGGCGGACGAGGAGGATATCGAGAGCGCCCAGGGCATCCAGCGCTTCCTCGAGGAGACGGCCCTGGAGGTCAGTGCAGCGGATTCCTTCAGCGAATCGGCGCGCAGCAAGCTGGGCGAGTATATCCTCGTCAGCCATCCGGCCCTGCATGCCCTGATCGAACGGCGCTGCAAACTGGACACTATCGCGGTCGAAGGCCTGGAGGTGATGGATACCCGCACCTCCTTCAACGTCCATACCCTCGAAAACCAGTCGCTGCAGATGTTCGTCAACCTCCACCGCGTCAACGATTTCCGACGGCTCAATTACTATTTCCTCGAGGTGCATCAAAAACTGGTCAAGGGCGGCTATTTTATCGGCCTCATGGACACGGTCGATGCCGCCATGCTGCGGCTGCAGAAGAAATATCCCAAATATATGGCCTATGCCCTCTACGGTCTCGATTTTTTCTGGCGGCGGATGATGCCCAAGATCCCCGGCCTCAACAAGATCTATTTCTCCATCTCGCGCGGCCGGCGCCGCCTCTTCTCCAAGGCGGAACTGCTCGGCCGCCTCTATTTCTGCGGTTTCCGGGTGCTGGCCGCCGAGAATCATGAGGGCCAGCTCTATTATGTGGCGCAAAAGGACAAGAAACTGAAACATGCCCAGGATCCCTCCTACGGCATGCTGATCCGGCTGCCGCGTGTCGGCTTTCAGGGGCGGCCTATCCTGCTTTACAAACTGCGCACCATGCACCCCTATTCCGAATTCATCCAGGCCTATGTTTACAACCATCACAAGCTCGACAACGGGGGCAAGCTCAAGGACGATTTCCGCGTCGCTGCCTGGGGCAGGCTGCTGCGCAAGCTCTGGCTCGACGAGCTGCCGCAATTGATCAACTGGATGCACGGGGACCTCAAGATCGTGGGTGCGCGCGCCCTCTCGCCGCACTATTTCAGCCTCTATCCCGAGGATCTGCAGGCGCTGCGCATCCAGTTCAAGCCGGGGCTCATCCCGCCTTACTATGCCGACCTGCCACAGAGCCTGGAGGAGATCCAGGAGTCCGAACGGCGCTATTTCGCGGCCAAGCTGGCCCATCCCTTCAAAACGGACTGGATCTATTTCTTCAAGGCGATGTATAATATTCTCGTCAAACGGGCGAGAAGCAAGTAAGGCCGTTCCTACCCTGGAGAAGCAGGGTGGGAACGAGAGAATGGGCGGGTGGGAACCAGCGTAACCAGAGTAATCTGCGGGTACGAACCGGAGTATAACCAGGCATCCATGAACAGGCATCTGCTGCTCGCACTTTTGACACTCCTTCCCCTTTACGCCCGGGCCCAGGATCAGGCTTCTACTTATTTCGATACGCCGGCTTTGACGCCTTTCCTCGGCTATGCCGTGCAGTCGGGCCGGATGCAGCTCCCCTTCGTCCTCAACCAGCCCTGGACCACCCTCGAGGTCCTCCAGGCGGCGCTCGGCAGCGCCCGCAAGGGCATGCCCCCCTGGCAGCAGCATTGGCTGCGGCTGCTGATCAAAGAGATCGCTTTGTACCATCGCGTGGAGAAGAACGAAACCGACGGCTTGGGCTATCTCGGCGCTCAGGGCTGGTACCGAGGCTTCAGCGATGATGCGGATCAATGGACCGAGGCGCGCGGCGAACTAGAGGGCAAATTCACCACCCCGTGGTTCGTCCTGGCGCAAAAGACCGTCCTCGACCAGCATTTCAAATTCGATCCCGCCTTCAGCGGCGACACCGGCGAGTGGATCTACGGCCGGGCCGAAACCGGCTATCTCCTGGCGCAGTACAAGGGCGCGGCTTTTTTTCTCGGCCGCCTCAGCCGCAACTGGGGGCCGCCCGGCGAGAAGGGGCTGATCCTCTCCGATAACCCCTACAGCTATGATACGGCCGGTTTCCAGCTCGGCAGCCGGCGCTTCCGCTTCTCCTTTTATACCAGCCGGCTCAACGATATGCACGGCATCGATACCCAGTCGGCTGACTCCACCTGGAAGGAGTATACCCGCTTTTGGTCGATCAAGCGCTTCGACCTGGCGCTGCGTCCCAATCTGCAGATCGGCCTCGCCGAGGCGGCGGTCTATGGCGCGGTTAACGGCACCTGGCAGATGATCTATCTCAACCCCTTCAACCTCTACTACGTCGAGCAGCGCAACAACCGGGTACAAATGAACGGCCTCTGGTGCGCCGACCTCTTCTGGAAGCCCGCTCCCCGGTTCACCCTGTACGGGCAGTATCTCATCGACGATATCATCGTCAATAACGAGCCGGGCCAGAACGACCGCGCCCGCCACCCCGACCGCATGGGGGTGACCGCGCGTGTGGTGGTCAGCGATCTGCCGGCCGCGGGGGCGCAACTCGGATTCACCTATACCCGCATAGGCAACTGGACCTACATGTCCTACCGCAATTATGAAAATTATCTTTCCAACGGCCTGAGCATGGGCTATCCGGCCAACCGCATCGAGCAGGCGGGGATCGATCTCTCCTGGTTCGGCTGGAAGGCCTGGGCAGTGCAGTTGCGGGCCGGTTATGCCCGCCAAGGGAGCCAGGATCTGACGGCCCCCTTCGGCGACACGCGCGAGTCCTTTCCGCTCGGTGTGGTTTCTTACTGGACCCGCGGCGAACTCTCGGTCAGCTATGTGCCCGCAATCTGGTGGGATGCGCGGCTCTTCGCCGCAATCGATCACCGCGATGCGCCGGCGGCCGTGGATCATTTCCGCATCGGCGCGGTATTGCATGTAAAGTATAGTGTGGCGGGGCGATTTTAGGCGGTTACAGGGATTCGCTGCGGGCATTATGACGTCAGTTCGTTACATATGTAAAAAATGTGTTGCATTTATGACTTTTATAGATTATTTTAGTTTACCACAAATCCATTCGGGTGGGGCTACATGGGTGTTTTTTTCATCGGGGCACTGGGGCTCTGTGGCGGACATTCTACCCTCAACCAAGCATCCTCTGTCTATGCATCTTTTGCCTGCATAATCCATTGCTCAACTTCAGCTGATACCGGTTTCCATCCCTTACTCTCGAGCAATCTCCCACCCATACGGAGCATTACATTATTGTGCCACCACACCCGTCATCCATAACCTCGGTTCCAGCAAGGGGAAATCATGCCTCCTGAAGATGCTGCCACGGCAAAAGAATGGGAACTGCGCGACTATCTCGATCTTGCCCTCCGGCGCAAAACGGTGATTCTTATAGCCTTCATCCTGACCTTTCTGATCACGGCGGCCTATCAGCTTACGCGGACGCCGGTCTACAGCGCCTTCACCTCATTTATCATCGACGAGTCCGCCAGCAGCTCCGGCGTCGGCTCGGAGCGCTATAATCCCTATGCCTACTGGATGGAACGGGGCAAACCGATCGAATACTACCAGGCGATCATGGGGAGCCAGGTCTATCAGGTCAAAATCAGGGAGCGGGCCGGCCGCGATGCCGATCTCCTTGGCACGCCCGGCGTCACCCGTGAGCAGATCGACCGCGCTATCGCCAGCATCAGCCTGGGGATGGATGAAGAATCCAAGTTGATGACCATCTCCGTGCAGGCGTTCCATCCGCTCGTGGCCTTTAAAGTGGCGCAGATCGCCACCGATGTCTTCCGCGAGCGCAACCAGGAGATCGATGTCGAAAGCGCCCAGGACGTAGTGCGCTTCATCGACAAACAGCGCCAGGAGGCCCAGGACCGCCTCGAGGAAGCGGAGCGCGCCCTGCAGCAGTACAGCGGCGCCGGCCAGGTGGTCTTTATCGGCGACGACGGCGGCATGATGAGCAAGGTCGCCCAGGTGGAGTCCATCCTGGAACAGGCCGAAACCGAGCGCCGCCTGGCGGAGAGCAATTACGCTTCCTACACCATGCAGCTGGAGGCTGCGGGAAAACAAGGCAGCCTGCAGTCGGCCGAATCGTTCCCCGAGGTGGCCGACCTGCGGAAACGCCTCGATCAGCTCGAGGACCAGCGCAATGCCCTGGCGGTCGCGCCTCAGGCGGACAGCCTTGCCGCGGCGGAACTGGACCGCAAGATCGATAGCGTCAAGGCCGAGCTGCGCCGCGCTATCCTCGCCCATTCGACCGAGGCGATGCCGACCGAAGACCGGAAGACCGATGAGATGCGCTCGATGCTGACGCAGAAAGTGGTTGCCGAGCAGATCAACCTCAGCTCGACCCGCAACCGCGAGCGCTTTTATAACAACCTGCTCGAGGAGTACCGCCGCCAGAGTCCGGAGCGGCTCGAAAAGACGATGGAGCTGGCGCGGCTGCGCCGCACCCAGGCGGTCCACCAGAATCTTCTGAATTATCTCGTCGAGCGTCATGAAGAGGCCAAGATCAAGGCGGCGACCGGCGCCGGCGGCCTCCGTATTGTCAATCCGGCGGCCCTGCCCGAGCGGCCGAACTCTCGCAATCTGCCGCGCACCCTGCTGATCGGAGCGATGCTGGGCCTGGGGCTGGGATTCGGTCTCGCCATGCTGCAGGAGTATCTCGACCAGACCGTGCGCACGCGGCAGGATCTCGAGCGGCTCACGGGGGTGCAGGTTGTCGGCCAGATCCCGCTGGCCATCAAACTGAACGGCAACAACGGCCACACGCCCCGCACCGGCAGGGTCCGAGCCATGCTCGAAAAGCAGAGCAAAAAGCGGATGGATGGCCAGGGGGAAACGCCCTATTATCCCCTGATCAACAAATATGATCCGCATGCACCCTTTGCCGAGGCTTTCCGCAGCCTGCGCACGGATCTGCAATTCTTCAGCATCGACAAGCCGCTCAACAAGCTGCTGGTCACCAGCTCGATCCCCGGCGAGGGCAAGACCCTGGTGACCGCCAATCTGGCCATCTCCCATGCGGAGCTGGGCCACAAGGTGGTGATCCTGGATGCTGATATCCGCAAGCCCAAGCAGCCCACGGTCTTCGGCGTCGATCGCAAGCCGGGTTTCACCGATTATTTTATGGATCTGGTGCCTTACGAGAGCATTGTCCGCCATCTGCCGGTGCGCGGCCTCGATCTGATCCCCTCGGGCACCGTCCCGCCCAATGTCGGTGAGGTGCTCAACAGCCAAAAGATGGCCGATCTGGTCGAACGGCTGGAGGCGGAATACGATTTTGTCCTGGTCGATGCGCCGCCGGTGCTCAGCATCAGTGATGCCAAGGCGCTCTCGCGTATCGTCGAGAACCTGCTCCTTGTTTTCCGTTTCGCCAAAACCGAAAAGCATTATGTGCGCGAGGTGGTGGCCAATCTGCGAAACATCAAAGCCACGATTATCGGCTTTGTCTTCAACGGCATCGAGCTGGGCAGTGGCAAGGGGTATTACAAATACTACTATTACTCCGAGTACCGGGAAAAACTCGACACGCCGCGGGTTGTAGAATCGGCGCAGGTGAACTGATGGTGGAGCACTGCCGCTGGTATTCTATCGGAGATATTACGCTGCAGGTCGAGAGCGATCTGCCTTTTTCTTCCAATACTTTCAGTGATAAACTCGAGCTCTTTCGCATAGCTTCACCCGGTCCGGACGTGGTGACCGTGCGCCACCATTTCGGTCTGCCGGATATGGCCGGTTGGGATCTCAGCCGGGAGAAATACCGCCGCGAGCCCTGGGCGATCTACCAGACGGATAAGGGATGGATTTACCTGGGGATTCTGCCGCAGGGATTCGGAGAAAAGCTGTGGAAGGTGGTGGTATTTAGTCCGGAGCACTCGCAGGCCGATATCTATCATCCGGATGAGTTGGCGTTTGTCCAGGGCGGCGCAACTTCGTTGACCCTGTTTCCTTCGGATCAGATTTTGGTGGCGCGGCTGCTGGCTGACCGTTCCGGATGTTACCTGCATTCAGCCGGGGCAATTCTGGACGGCCATGGAATGCTCTTTGTCGGCCACTCCGAGGCGGGCAAATCGACGACCACGCAAATGCTGATCGATGCCGGGGCGCGCGGAGATCTGGCGGCGGAGATCCTCTGCGATGACCGCAACATCGTACGGCGGTTTGATGACGGCTGGCGGGCTTATGGTTCCTGGAGTCATGGTGATATTCCTGTGGTCTCCGCCGCCTTGGCGCCGCTGCGGGCAATCTGTTTTATTGAAAAGTCGGCCAAGAACAGTTTGACGCCGTTGACCGACCGGCAGGAGATCATCCGGCGATTACTCGCCTGCGTGATCAAGCCGTTCGTCACCGCGGAGTGGTGGGAGAAAACCATCGATGTGGTGGCGCAGCTGGCAGCGGAAGCCAGGTTTTTTCTCATGCGTTTTGACAAGAGCGGTAAAATCGTCAGTGATCTGGTCAGGATAGCTCGTTCATCAGAGCAGAACGGCTGAATTTTCCAGAAACGAAAGTTGGATCAGACCAGATTCGGGAGGGAATTTCTTAAATCATGTCGTATGTTCGACGATTGTACCCTCATGAATTCCATGCCTGTCACAAGGAGCCGCTGCTCGAGCATCTTGATCTCGAGTTGACTGAACGCTGCAACAACGCCTGCATCCACTGCTGTATCAATCAGCCCGAGCACGACGCAGAATTGGCGGCCCGGGAGATGGATACGGCGTTTGTCAAGTATCTGTTGAGGCAGGCAGCTGATTTAGGTGCGATTTCTGTTCGCTTTACCGGCGGAGAGCCTTTATTGCGCAGTGATTTCACCGAGCTCTATCTCTTCGCCAGACGTTTGGGGATGCAGGTGACGCTCTTTACCAACGGCCGGCTTATCACTCCGGAACTGGCGCAGCTGCTGGCGATCATTCCGCCCGGCAAGCCGGTGGAGGTGACGGTCTATGGCATGCACCCGGAATCCTACGACGCCGTGGCTGCCTGTCGAGGCGCTTTCGCGGAATTTTGGCGCGGCATCGGCCTGTTGCAAGAGTATGGCATTCGTTTCACGGTCAAACAGAGTCTGCTGCCGCCCAACCGGGGCGAGAGAGCGGAATTCGAAACCTGGGCCGCGACGCTGCCGGAAATGAAACAGCTGTCCGGATACAGCATGAATTTCGAGCTGCGCGGCCGCCGCGATCATCCGGCCAAAAACCGGCTCATCGAATCGTTCCGTCTCACGCCGGAGGAGACGGTGGCCCTGCTGGCGGAGCGTCCGGGATATATCGATGAGATGCGCCAGTTCTGCAGCAAATTCATGGCTCCCCCAGGAGAACTGGTTTTTCAGTGCGGTGCAGGCAAGGGCGTCATGGTGGATGCTTATGGCAAAGCCCAGATGTGTATGGGGCTGCGCCACCCGGATTATGTCTACGATTTGTACCAAACCGCTCAAGCGGAGGCTGCTGGCATATCACCACTGAAATTTGCATTGACACATGTTTTTCCTGAATGGCGCGAAATGAAGGCAGCCCACCCGGAGTATCTGAGCCGTTGCGCCCGTTGTTTTCTCAAGGGGCTGTGCGAACAGTGTCCCGCGCGTTCATGGCAGGAGCATGGTACGCTGGATACGCCGGTTGAGTATCTTTGCAATGTCGCTCATGCACAGGCTCGGCACCTGGGCCTCCTTGCAGCTGGCGAAAAAGCCTGGGAAGTAAAAAACTGGCGCGAGCGCATCGCCCGGTTCAGCAGCAGAGAAGCAGGTAAAGTTTTCAAAATGGAACTTAATGAAAAAAGGATAAATGATGGAAACCGCTCTCAATTTGAACAGCATCTGTACGCCGTCGGAAGATATCGTGGCGCGGGAGATCGAAGGCGAGTTGATCATCATCCCTCTTGCCGCCGGAATCGGCGATATGGAGGATGAGCTATATACCCTGAACGAAACCGGCAAGGTGATCTGGGGCCGCATGGATGGGAGTGCAACGCTCGGGCAGATCGCAGCAGCATTGGCCGATGAGTACAATGCGCCCTTGAATGAGATCGAGCAGGACGTGTTGGGATTGGTCAACGAAATGGTTCGACGGAAAATTATCCATGCAAAATCATAAATCATGAGTTTTAGTTTTAATGTCTAATTCATGCTGGAAATGATCCGGCGTAATCACTCTTTCAATCTTAGCGGAGGAAAGCCAAGATGAAAACCAATGCAAATCAGTGGAAAAAGCCGGAATTGCTCGTTCTGACTCGCAGTAACCCGGAAGAGGCTGTGTTGACCGGATGTAAAAATGTGACTATTAATGGCCCTAAGTCCGGACAGAAATACTGTCAGGGGCCAGTAGCCCAGTGTACGAACGTAGCTGGCAGTTGAAAACGGCTGAGAAGGATCACTCAAGCACCTGGTTACTGATAAAGTAACAGGACTTCCAAAATCCTGAGAAGATATCATGGATTATTCAGGGTTCAGGAGCATGCGGAAGCAGTGTGCACATTTGTAAAGCAACCCCCGCTTCCAATGGAGAAAATAAAAGCGACGATGTCATCGTGATCCATAAACACCCCCAGCGTAATCTGATCGTCTGAATGGAGGACGAATTGAATGCGCCTGGGCAAGATTGCAAAGGGGATGCTGCGCCGGTTGCAGGACAGGGCGATCTATCGTTCTCTTTGGCGAAAGCTTGCCCCTCAACTCACGCTCCGAGAGGCATCAGACAGAGATTTGCTCCTCGTTCATCAATGGCTTAACGGCACCAGGGATTTCGAGCTGCAGCGCTCCCCGAACTTGACCGAATGGGTGGCTCTTTATCGTGGTCACATTGTTGGCTTTGTCCAACTGATTCGTTATCCGCAGGATAATGAACTTTATCAGGGGTATTGGCTTTTCAGCATGAATGTCAAACCGCTCCGGCGCGGAATGGGAATTGGCAGTGCATTAACACGAACCGTAATAAATCGTGCTTGCGATGAAAGTGCGCCTTTTCTGGATTTGCTGGTTTTCGAGGATAATCTGCGCGCAATCAGGCTCTACGCCAAAATGGGATTTGAGCCCTGCATAATCCCGGCGCTAGAGCCCTCACTTGAAAAGGAACGGGAAGTATATGGCCGACGCCGGCTGGTGATGCGGAAAGTATTCTGATTTTCAGAACCAGACAAACCACGTTAAAATATTACTTTGGAAAGAGCATTTTTGAATTTGAAGCAGGTGGAACTGGATTTTCGTTCGGCTAAGGTGACATTTCAGGGCACATGCTCCGAGGTGCGCGAAGTGTGTTAAGCGTGATGCTGCCGCAATGATTGGGTTGTCGGCATAACAGCGGAAGAATACGCGAACGGATTATTCCAGGCTCAAGTGATCTGTTCCTTGACCAACAAAGAATGTAAAAGGTCGGATGAAACCTGCCGTTACCGCATCTATCGTCTCAGCAAACGCACCGATAATAGCTGTGTCTATCTTGAGGACAATCGCTGCTCCAATTATGAAATACGGCCGCAGGTATGCCGCGATTTCCACTGCCAGACAGGTTGGAAGCTCGCTTCGGTCTTTCCCGATTCCAGCGTATTGGGAGATGGAGGCTCGACGCTCACCCTGGACCGTTTTCTCGACCAGATCACGGATGACGCAGTATTTGTGCCGCATCCGCTTATCAAGGTACATGCTGTTTTTTACCTGCGGCCCAAACAGTCTATTATTTTTGTTAAAGAGATGGTTGGCGGTTGCGGCAAATTCAACAGCAGAGATGATCTATATTCTCCGCTGCTCGATGATGACAAGTTGATGCTGTTGATCGGCCTTTTTACATACAAGGAAACTTTGGGGCAGCTTTTCACGAGATTTACAGACCAGGCGGCTGTTGCCTTGAGTCGCAGAGAGTTTCTCACACTGGTTTGGCTGCTCAATAAACATAATATCGTCATTGATTCGCGCAATTTCAGGGGCATGCTGGCCGGCATGGGCGGAATTGAGTAACGAAGGCTGTCATATCACGTTCATCAGTGATCCTTCACGGCAAACCCTGCCCAACCCGGAATTCGCTGAACTGATGGCGGCGGTTCTGGCCAAGGGCACTCTTTTCAGGTTTCAGGCCAGCGGCAGCAGTATGGCCCCCTTCATCAGAGGGGGGGATGTACTTACCTTTGCGCCAATCACCAAACCTCCTGGTCTGGGGGAAATAGCAGCTTTTCGTCAGCCTGTAACCGGGCGGCTGATGGTGCACCGGATCATCCGCCGGCGTCAAGGTCTTTTTCTTATCAAAGGTGATAACAGCTGCCATCATGATGGTTGGGTGCCCTCAGAGAATATTCTTGGCCGCGTTAGCCGCATTGAACATCGGGAGCGAACGGTTCGGTTGGGCCTGGGCTGGGAGCGCATTCCGATCGCAGCACTCTCACGGCTCGGCCTACTGTGGCCCCTCTCACAGGCAATGCGCCGGCTGTTGCGGCCGGTTTATAAAAGGTTTTTTGCATGACCCATACGTCATCGATAGAGATTCAGGATTTCGCTCTTTGGCAAAAACTCGAGGCCAAACGCGCCCTCTTCAGCTTTGACCTGGACCTGACCGCCCGCTGCAACCTCAACTGCCGCCACTGCTATATCAACCTGCCGGCGGGAGATGAAGCGGCCCGGGCGAAGGAACTCTCCCTGGAGGAGATCGGCCGCATCGCCGATCAGGCGATCGAACTCGGCGCGCTTTGGTGCCTGCTCACCGGCGGCGAGCCGCTGCTGCGGCCTGATTTCCCCGACATCTACCTCATGCTCAAGCGCAAGGGGCTGCTGATCTCGCTCTTTACCAATGCGACCCTGGTGCGGCCGGAGCACATCGCGCTGTTCACAAAGTACCCGCCACGCGATATCGAGGTGACCATCTATGGGGCCTCAGCCGCAACCTATGAGCGCGTCACCCGCCGGCCAGGCGCCTTTGCACAGTTCATCACCGGCCTCGACGCCCTTTTCGCGGCCGGCATCAGGGTGCGCCTTAAGGCGATGGCCCTGCGCTCCAATCTTGAGGATATGGAGGCGATCGCCGCCTTCGGCCGCAGCCGCACCAAGGATTACTATCGCTTCGATCCCCAGCTGCACCTGCGCTATGACCGCGATCCGGTGCGCAACGAGGAGATCAGGGCGGAGCGGCTCACCCCCGCAGATGTGACGGACATGGAGAGGGCCGACGCTGAGCGCTTCGGTTCGTTGCTGAAGGGCTGCGATGAGCTGATAAACGAAGCTTTCACCCATGCCGGCTGCGACCATCTTTTTCACTGCGGCGCCGGCAACGGCAGCTGCAGCATCGGCTATGACGGAACCTTCCGCCTCTGCCAGTCGCTCTGGGCGCCGGGCACCACGGCCAACTTGCGCGAGGTGCCGCTGCGTCAGGCCTGGGAGGAACTGGTGCCGCGCGTGCGCGACCTGCGTTCCCGGGATCCGCAGTTCCTGCAAAGCTGCCGTGCATGTGCGATCGTGAATCTCTGTCTGTGGTGCCCGGCCCACGCCCATCTCGAGACCGGGCGGATGGACGGAGAAACCCCCTTCTTTTGCGCCGTCGCTCATGCCAGAGCGCAAGCGCTACAAAGCGCAATATTTGACGAAAAGTGAATTATTTACTTGCTTTTCGCTGGTTTTTTTTCTAATTTCAGTTAATAGGGGAAGTGTGGGGAAGTACCTCTTTACGGTTATGCTGCTGTTGTACCGCATCCTTTGCCCGCCATCCTGACCGTCCAACCCCCCTTTTAACGCCGCACTGCATCGTGTCCGCAACCTTGTCAGGACCTTCATGACGATCCGACGCATCCTTGGCTTGTTCTTTGTCATCATGGCCGGAGCCGCACCGGCGCAGAGCGGCGAGTTCGGTGATCTCTATGCCCGCCTCGCGCGTCACGGTTTCGAGAATCTGCGCATCGCCGCCACGGCCGACAGCGGTCTGGCCATCGCCTTTGAGAACCGTGTTTACCGCCACGATCTCAAGGCCGTCGGCGAGATGCTAAAGCTGGCCGGCCAGGCCGATTCAACCTGGCAGCGCCTGTACATCATCCCCTGCAGCCGCGGCGTCGCACGCGGTCAGATTATGGTGCTGCGCGCCGCCTACCGCGCCTTCATGGACGGCTCGATGGATGCCCCGGCTTTCAGCCGGACGCTGGTCATCGGCGAAGCGACGCAACAGCCGGAAGCGGCGGTGCAGGCCTGGCAGAACCGCTCCTTTTTCAAGCTGGATCTCAATGTGACCTTCGGCCACCAGATCCAGCTTGGGCAGTATGACGACCGCGTCAAGCTCTACGGCCAGGTCCAGCCCGGACTGCGCAGCCAGCTATGGCACGGCACCCTGGTCCAGGCGGAGGCCTTTATCCCGGTCTTTGACGAGATCGGCGTCTATGATACCGGCGCCCGGCTCGGCCGGCTCAGCGTCAGTCAGCTCTTACGCCTGCCGCGCGACAGTTATCTGGCCCTTCAGGGCGGGATCTTTATGCCGGAGCGCTGGGGCTTCTCGGGTGAGACCGCAAAATTCTGGCTGGGCCGCAGGGTCCTGACCGGCATCAAATTGGACTATACCGGCTTTTTCTACCATAGCGAGGGCACGTGGTATTACTCGAACATGGACAGCCTGACCTATAAAGTCTATGCGCAGTATTTTCTCCCCAGCCTGGATATGATGGTGGGGATCGATTACAGCAAATATCTGATCGGCGACAAGGGACCCTGCTTCACCCTGCGCCGGACGTTCTCTGAAACCGATATCGAACTGTATTATGCAGTCACCAATCTCGACCGCTTCGGCGGCGTGCGCTTCCGTTTTCCCCTGCCGACGCAGCAGCGGATGCGTCCCGCCCGGGTGCGCCTGACCTGGCCCAGCCAGTACGGCATGAGCTACCAGGCCACCAGCGAAGCGACGCGCTACGAGGGGGTGCTGCAAACCGGGCTCAGCGTGGATCCGGGTTTTGCTATCAGCGAGTTCGTCAAACCGCTCACTCCGGCGCATGTCCTGGCCAATATCAAGGGGTGGCGCGAGGGGGATGACACGGCCAATGAATGATACCGATATCAACCTAACAGGGAGGAAACAAACCATGAAACAATGGCCAAAAATCGGGTGGGTACTGGCACTGTTGCTCATGGTGCTGGCCATCGGCTGCGAACAGGTCTCCGATCCCGGAACCGTCGCACAATTCCAGACGGCGAGCAACGCGACTTTGTTCAGCACGGCGACCGGCGTGAGCAAGACGACCTTTTATTCCTATGAAAACGTCCTGCTCACTTTCGAGGATCTCTATCCCAATGAACAGACCGACGTGCAGATCATTCGCAAAAGCGACGGCCATATGATCAAGCGTATGCTGGTCATAACCGACGGCACCGGCGCCATCCGCGATCTGCCGATCTGGTTTTTCAACAACTACCGCAAACCGGGCGAACTCGGCGGCGAACATAACTTTTTCGTTCACCTCGAGCAGCCGGGCGTGGACCGGCCCTGGAAAATCTTCACCATTCTCTTCCACAGCCAGGAAACGTTGCCCTCCGATCCGCAGTTGCGGGTGACGGATGCGGCCGGCAATTTTGCGGGCGGTGCATTATTTGTCGGCAACCCGGTCTATGTCGCCGGCAGCAAGATCGGCGTCAAAGCCACCGTACAGCTGCTGATGGTGGCCGACAAGAGCATCTATACCACGGGCGATGTGCTCACCGACCTGAGCGACAATGGCATCGAGACGACCAAGACCGAGAAGAACGGTCTGCTCGGGCCGGTCAAAATTTGCAACGCCGCGGCGGTCGGAGCGTATGATATCGTCGCCGATACTGCGCCCTTTGGCGTCTACAATGCGGGCGACGTCGTCAGCGATGCCGCTTTCCCCGGCCTCCTGGTTCAGAACCATTCGGGTGCAAGCGATATCATCCAGGACATCGCCTGCGATGCGACCGGTTTTTACAAGAACCAGTTCGATTCGCTCGAAATCGTCTATGCCAAGGTGAACGCGCTCACCCGGCCCGGTTATGTGCCGAGCGAGTTCGTCAATCTTTTCATCACGCCGCACAAACCGGTCTGGAACAAGGGGGACGCCCTCTTCAGCATGCGCACCGTCGGCACCTTTGAGATGCCGGTGCAGTGCATCTGGAACGGATATGCCGGCTATCTGCCCCTGATCCGCATGCACGGTGGCAGCCTGGCCAGTGACGACGCCCCCATCAGAATGTGGCCCGGCGAATATGATGTCATCCTGGACGTCGACCGCAACTATACTTATGATCCCGGCATCGATATCCTCGATGGCGGCGCGGCGCCCGGTTTCACTGTGCCTGGCAAAGTCCCGCCCGTGCGCTTCGCCGTCACCGCCGATAATGATTTCCTTGGCCGTGAGGCCGGAAATCCGAACATCTGGGGTTATTTCCGCGACCAGATCAGCACCAAGGTCTGGGGCGTGCTGGTGGATAAAGACGGCATTCCCATCAGCTCCATTCCGGTCAACTATGCCATCACCTCCGGTCCTGGCAGCCTGAGTGCCGCCTCGGCAGTCACCGGGCTCAACGGCGGCGCCTGGGTGGTCTTTTCGGGCGGCACGTATGGCGCCGGCACAGTGGTGCAGCTCACCTGCCGGGTGAACGATGTGGATTATACCAAGAGCATCCGCATTTTCCGCAAGATTCCGTTCAGCCACAATCAGGGCGTCATCGTGCACAATCAGGGCACGGTGAGTGGCAATTAGGCCGGTCTTTTCGCCTGCCCCCGCCGGCGACAGGGCGAGGGCAGGCGATCAAGGCTGCAGCATGGTTGGCGCCGCCCGGCGTCCGGGCGGTGGCCGATGGCGTGTGATTTTATGGGTTGGTTTCCTCCTGCTCATAGCGCCCGGACTCTGTCCGGGCGTTCTTTTTGCCCAGAATGCCTCGGTCTTTGGTTACAGCGGATTGATGCTGGTCCCGGTGGCGGATCTTGCCCCGGATGGCGAGATCACCGCAGGGATCAGCCGCATCCCGATCCTCTATGCGAACTGGTTTCCCAACCGGCGAACGGTGATGTGGGGGCGGATCGGCTTTCTGCCCTTTCTCGAGGCGGGGGGGATGTTCGTTCGGCCGGATCATTACACCTGGGGCTTTGGTGACCGTTCGGTCTATCTCAAGCTGCAGATTCTGCGCGAGCACGGGCGCTGGCCGTCGCTGACGCTGGGCGCACAGGATTTTTTTGCCCTGAAGGCCTTGCATTGGGAGACCGCGACGGCGCAGCATTTCGGCGCGCTTTATCTGGTGGCTTCCAGGCATACGACCCTGCGCGGCGTGCCGCTGCATCTCCATCTCGGCTACGGGCCGGACTGGCTGGTGGCGCGCACCAAAATGCTCACCGGGCTTTTCGGCGGGGTGACCTGGTCGCCGCAGCGGATGGTGACGCTGCTGGCCGAGTATGATGCGAAGTCGCTCAACGCCGGCGTGCGGTTGCACCCGGCGCGGTTCCTGCAGCTGCAGTGGGCCTGGTGGCAGCTGCGGGTGGTGACGGCGACCCTGGCGCTCTCGGTTCAGCTTCAGTAATCCCCCCGTACTCCTCTCCCTCCTGTTCCCGCCCGCCCCCGCTCGCGCGCACCCGGCGGAATTTTCTCCCCGTACCGGTTGTTGCCCGATAAAAGCACATCTCTTGAAGGCCGATCCCGATGACTCCACGATTGCGCTCCCTTCGCAAGCTCACGCCCCGTCAGCTGCGCGAGGAATTACTCCCCAACATCCTGAGATCGATCCGGCTGGTCTGGCAGGCCTCGCCCTCCCTCTTTATGATCAGCACCCTGCTGCTGGTGCTACAGAGCGTACTGCCGCTGGGCATACTCTACACCAGTAAGCTGATCCTCGACGGAGTCGCCGCGGCCCTGAAACCGGGCACAGCCGCATCGACGCCGCCCTCGCTGCTTTTTCTTGCCACGCTGGTGGCGGGACTGGTCTTTCTCCAGGTGATGGCCAGCAGCTTGCACGACTGGCTGCAGCAACACCAGTCCGCCCTGGTGCAGGAGAGCATCATGGAGCGGCTGCATGCAAAATCGGTGGAGATCGATTTCGCCTACTACGAAAATCCCGAGTTTTTCGATACCCTGCATCAGGCGCAGCATCAGGCGATCTACCGGCCGTCGCAGCTGGTTGGCCGCCTCCAGAACATCATCCAGCAGAGTCTGACCCTGGCCGGACTGGTCGGCCTGCTCTTCCTCTTTCATTGGTCGATTCCGCTGCTGTTGCTGCTGACCCTCCTGCCCGCCCTGCTGTTCCGCCTCCATTTTGCAGATGTGCTCTTCGAGTGGCGCCGCAAGAGCAGCAATCTGGAACGCAAAAGCTACCATTATCACTGGCTGCTCACCGACAAGACGTGGGCCAAGGAGGTGCGTGTTCTCGCGGTGGGGCGTCTGTTCCGCCGCCGTTACCGCGCCATCCAGCGGCGGCTGCGCGTTGAGCAGTTCCGTATCAACGGCCGGCAGACCCGCGGCACGCTGATCGCCCAGCTGCTGGCGACAGCCGTGGCATACGGATTTTACATTGTGCTGATCGGCCGAACCCTGGCGGGGGCCATCACCCTCGGCAGCCTGGTGATGTACTTTCAAGCCTTCCAGCAGGCTTTGAATGCCTTGCGGACGCTTTTCACCGGGATCGGGGATATTTACGAGGACACCCGGTTTGTCTCCCAGCTCTTTGCCTTTTTCGCTCTGACTCCGGGTGTGGCGCGGAGTGTGCCGGTGCGTCCGATGCCGGCGGTCATCCGGCACGGGTTGACGATCGATGGCGTCTCCTTTCGCTACCCGGCCAGCGGGCGCTGGGCGCTGCAGTCGGTCTCGTTCACGGCCGCCCCGGGCGAACGCATCGCCCTGGCCGGGGCCAACGGCTCAGGGAAGAGCACCTTGATGAAGCTCATCTGCCGGCTCTACGACCCCACCGAGGGGCGGATTCTGATCGACGGTATCGACATCCGCGAGTTCGAGCAGGTTGAGTGGTGGCGCCGCCTGGCGGTGATGTTTCAGGATTTTGAGGAATACAACCTCAGCGCTCGTGAGAATATCTGGCTGGGGGACATCCGTTTGCCGCTACGGGACGGGCGGATCGAGACGGCAGCCGACCTCTCGGGCGCCAGCAGAGTGATCGCCGGGCTGCCGCAGGGCTATGAGACCATGTTGGGTAAATGGTTCGATGAGGGGGAGGAGCTGAGCAAGGGGGAGTGGCAGCGGATTGCGGTGGCGCGGGCCTTTCTGCGCGACGCTCCGATCATGATCTTTGACGAGCCCACCAGCGCCCTCGACGCCCGCAACGAGTACGAGATGCTCAGTGCCTGGATGGAGCGGGTGCGCGGCCGGGTGGCGATTCTGATCAGCCACCGCATCTCAACCCTGCAGAGTGCGGACCGGATCATCATGATGCACCAGGGGCGTATTGCGGAGGTCGGGAACCACGCGCAGCTCTGGTCCGCCGGCGGTCCCTATGCGGAGTTGTTCAACCAGCCGGTGCCGGGGCGGCCCTGACGCCATCCCCTCTTGCTCCCACCGGCCATTGCCGCGGCAGGCCGCGCCGCGCGTTAACCTGCTTCTGTCCATTCGCTTCCGGTATTTAACCGAAGAGCCATCAGGAGGAAATCCGCATGGCAACATTCCGAAAAATATTGAATGATCGGGAAAAAGAGGGTGAAACCGGTTATTTTTCCGTTTTGCAGAACATGTCGGAAGAGGCCCATAAATCCTGGCTGGGTCAGACCGGGCAGGTTTGGGGATCCTATAATGGCGTTCCTCATCTCACCAATGTCGAACGCAATCTCGACCATCTCGCCGATGATGGACTCAAATCCTCTTTCAGCAGCACAGAAATTTTTGTCCTCCTGGCGGCGGCACTGCTGCATGATATCGGCAAGCTCACGGTCAAGGATCCGGAAAAGGAAGCGCACTACATCCAGTCCTGCACCAAGATATTAAAAGACTGGTATTATCTCAGGATTCCCGATCTCGAATGCGCGCACTGGATCGCCGTTCTTACCTGTGCGCATGGCTGGCCCTCCCCGGTCCCTCCTCCGGATTGCCCGGCCCTGGCCGGGGATCTTTGTGCTTTATGCTGCAGCGGCGGCGGCGTCCCCGGGTTCAGCGAGCTGGATTCCGACCCGGTGGCCCTGGACGGTCCGGTGCGTCTACGCTGGCTCGCTGCGCTGCTGCGCATGGCCGATGAAGTTGACAATCAGGTCGAACGCGCTGTGCCGGATTGGCTGCGGGACAGCCTGCCCGGGGAGGACCCTGAGCTCTCCTGGCGCAGGCACATTCACGCGGTGCTTTTTGACCATGCCGGGCAGTGCATCAAATTGTGCACGCTCTCCCTTGATCCGAAGCGGTGGAATAACAAGCAGCTGTCGTTTCTCGGCCAGGCGGTCGGCAAAATCGATCTGGTGCTGCCTCTTTTATTCCCTCGAGCAGGAGCCGGAGTGGATCATCGAGCATCTCAAGAGTCATCATTACTTCAATGAAAATAACGCGCTTACCATTGCGCAAAATGTGCTCGACCTGGAAGACTCCGCACACGCCTATTTCGCTTTGAAATCCATCGCCAACAAGCTGCTCCTGCCCAAACTGACCCCAAGAGCGGAAGGCTATCGCAATCTGCCGCCGGAATCGCTCTTTCAGCGCCGTTATTCTGAACTGGAAAAATCGATCAACTGGCTGACGAATAAGGGGATCGTGCCCTTCTTTTTTATCGACAGCCTCTCCGCCTTCGCCCCGACGCCTCTGACCCGCAACCAGATCCACCGGCTGTTCACGCTCTTCCGCTCCGCTAACATTCCTTTGCTGGTCACGCTCGAACGATTGCGGCATTGGGCGATCAAGGAGGAAGAGATCCCGTTCAATGTGGCGCGCTATCTGGCGGATATCGTCATCAAGCTCGATGAAGCGCACCGCAATGATTATTATTACCAGACCATCGAAGTGACCAAGACGCGCTACAACCGCAGGATTCTCGGCCAGCATCTCCTCAAGCTCAAATCGGCGGAACAGAGCGCGACCAAGTCGTTTGATCCCAGGCTGGGGATCGTGATCTACCCCTCGATTCACAACCATCTGGTACACAGCAGAAGCACTCCTAACGAGAAGCGCCTGCTCAGGTTGGATATCCGGGATCGCCTGTTGCCTCTGGGGATCGGGCCCACGGATGCTGACAAGGGTAGGGGGGAGGACGCAGCGGCTCAGGAGCGTGAAACCAGTCCGGCGCCGCCGGAAGGGGTGCCGGGGCCGGCCGCTTAGCCAACAAGCACTCTGCGGTAATACCGCGGCCCTGCCATTCAGCCAGCAAGCAGGAAGCTATACCGCCGGGGCCGGCACTTTAATCCTGAAATCACTCATTCCCCTTGGCTGCCCGGCACCCATGGACCCGTAATTGCTGGTCCATCCCTATTCATTCCGTCCTGTCGCGGCAGCTGGTGCGTGCCCGTCCAGCCTGACGGCTTGGACGCGGTGGCCTCTTTCGCGCCCATCCATCTGACCCCTTCTGGCATCTTCTTCCATCCCCCCATAATCCGCTCACTTTGGGCGGCCTGCAGTGTCCTTGCCTTTCCCCGATCGCCCCGGTTTACCTCTCTCTGTAATTCTGATATCCCATTCCCGATTCTTTATACCCGCTTTTGTACTACCGCGCCAGCAACCTCATAGGTATCGTTTGCTTGAATTTCAATGAGTTCAAGTTCAGCCTGGGCGACTTCTTTCCGCAATTCTTCCATGTTGGTGAAAGAATGGGAAAATTCCCGGTTAAATTTAAGCATGTCGCCTTTTTCATACTGCACATTGCCAGCGCAAAGCCATGCCAGCATCTTTTTGATTCTGTCTGTACTTGCGGAACCGGTTGCCTGGGGATGCCATGAAAACTCAAAAACAAAATAGCCCCCGGCCCTCAGTGCACTGCCCACTCGCTGTAGCAGCTCGATTCGCTTTTTTCGTGTTGGTATGGAGGAATACATCGCTGAGGAGAGCCAGGCTAAATCGAATCTGCTTGCCGGCACATTCAGATCGGTGATATCCTGGACCATACCGGAAATCTGCACACCACGCCTTCGGGCATAGGCTATTGCCGATTCGACCATTTGGGGAACATAATCAATGCCTGTGATCTCAAAACCTCTTTTCGCCAAAGAGATTGCTTCCCGTCCTCCTCCCAAGCCGAGCAGGAGCACGTGCCCTTTTCTCAATCCGGTACTAGTCAGCAGCGATTCTTCCAGATCTCTCAAACCGGAGTCGTTTCTCTGCTCATCACACCAATAGTTAATTTCATCCGGATTTGAGTAAAACCGCCTGCTGAATTCAACGAGGTCATCCGGACGCATAACGATCACTGCGCATGATTGGATAAATTTTCCAAACTTGATAAGAAAATTTGCGGCCTTGATTCTCAGTTTCATAGAGTCCGTCCATCTGTTGATCTGCAGCAGAATGGAATTGATGCAAGCAAGAGGCAATCTCGTGCAGATTTCAGGAGTGAAATCGTTTCAACTGGGCCATGAGCAGGGGTTCAATCTGTTCAGCCATACTGCGCGGGCAATAGCCGCTATCACAGGAACGGCTTATGGTCACGATGACCGGCTTGATTTTCTTGGCGATTAGAATGGTTATCAACCTTTGCAGTTCACACTCAATATCGGCCATTGCTGGCAGATGGGAAATATCACGTGTTTTTTTGTGCGCGATTCGTGCGAAATAGCGCTCTTCTCGCTCAAAGAATTCAAAATTCAGTCCACTGAAGGGAAGTGTCTTTTCTGCTAGAAAAAGGGCTTTGTTGTCGAATTGAAATCGGGTGACCTCCAACTCATAGCTAAAATGATTCGTGATGGAGTCCCGGCAGCAAAAATAGTCCAGGTCAATATCCAGTATGACCTGTCGGTTCCGGGGCAAGTGCCGGGCTTCGCCAGACCTATAATAATAGGGGGTCAGATCAGGGATAGCTTTATGGAGGAGGGGATGCGCAGCGCGGCTTATCTTTACTCCATGTTTGATTACCGTACCTTCGCCGAAAGCCGAACCGATTGTGGTAAATTTACGAGCGGGTTTAAACTTGCGCCATCCCGGATAAACGAAATAGACATTTCTGATAACGCCGCTAAGGATAGCAGGGAGAATAAAAGTGGATATCGTCAGTTGACTGAAGGTAAACCGGCGATAGAATTCCAGTATTGCAGAATCACTCTGTTCTTTTGGATAAATGGACTCGGAAAACTGGAGAGGCGGGGCCATGTCATCGTGAGCATCGATGTGAACCAGATCCGTTGCACCGGCAAGATACCCTTCAAGTCTGGCTTTATGCCAGAAATAAAAGGCTTCATGATGCTCGTTGAAGCAAAAAATTGGGAGATCCTTTTTCCCGGACATCCACTACCTTTAATAAAGCAGTCAAGGGTAATCAAATATCCTCTCACCGGCGCATGCACCGGTGAGAGGATGCAGTCCCATCTCATCAGCCGTCGGGAATTCGGCAGCCGGATGCAATGAACAGCCCCTGGTCTACATCGTACAATACCGGCTAACGCCCCGGCGTTTACTGCGCCGGAAGATGCTCCGGTTTTTCCAGCTTTGCTTCGGACTTAAGATGCGGCGTAGGTGTCACATTGAACTGTGTTATTTCTGTTTACACAGATCGCGCCGGCCGCCTGGTCCGGCATGTTCCTTGGATTGGGATTTTTACAGTAAATTTTTTGCAGCAGGTTTTCATCCGGGCGGGCGTGGTACAGGATGACCAGTTCGGGTTTCTGCCATTGTTTTTTCATGATCATTTTCTCCTTTATTTAGGGACTTTGGATTTTCCACTTTCAGACTTGTGCGGATGCAGGCTGTCTGGTAGTCAGCGATGGCCGCTGCAGGTCTTTTACCCGGTGTTGCCAGTCAGCAACCATCCAGGATTTTTCACCTTCGGCCAAAAGGCCGATGAGTCTGGCCTGGGCATGTGTTAGACGGCAAAAATGTTCCAGCCACCCATCCAGTTTCCGCTCTTCCATCCAGGAAACCGCCGGGCATTGCTCGCATAGATCGACGAGAAAACAATGCGCGCAGCGTTCATGATACAGCTTATCCTGAGCCTCAAGCTGCCTCACCTTTGGGAAAAATTGGCGAAAAGCATCATGCAATGATCCCTTTCCCAGATCATATACAGTGTCAGGGTGGCGCAACAGCAAACACATCTGTAATTTTCCATAGGCATCCGCGCAGCCTTTGTTGATCCCGGCATTACATCGGAATAAAGCAGTGCCATGGACCTGGCAGAACCGGGAACAGAAAGCCTTGAGGCCATCGATCTGAGCTCTCTGATCTCTCGACTCCAGCTCCAGTTGAAGTGATGGAGCGATGCGGAAGGTTTTAATCTCTTCATTGCGTTGTACATCCCTTCCCCTGCATCTCAGATGAAGGGTGGTCACCTGTGGCTTGAGAATATTCAAGTCTTTACGACTCTCGGCCCAGGCCTCAAATGCGAGGAATGTACCTTTGCTCAACGGGAGCAGAACAGGATTGATCACAAAGGGTATCTTGTAGGTGGTCAGCAGATCAATCCCTTTAAGCACGGCTTTGTATGAATCCGGCGTGCGGGATATGGACTCGTAAGTTTTTTGATCTTTCCCGTACAGCGAAATTTGCAGAGGATGACCGGCCGGGAATCGGGAAAGAATCCGGGCCAGTTGTGGTGTAATTCTGGTTCCGTTGGTGAAAATTTCCACCCTCAGTCCGAGCTTTTTTGCATACACATAGATCTGCTCAAAATCTTCTCTGAGCAGAGGCTCCCCTCCGGTGAACCGGATGTTCTGGCATCCCAGGCAGAGAGCTTCCTCCAGAATCGTTTGAATTTTGTCGAAAGCCAGTTCCTGGTTGATGGATGGATCATCCGCTGGTCGATTGATATAGCAGTGAACACAGTCGTTGTTGCAGCGTTCCGTGAGTTCCATATCCAGCCGTGTGATGAGGCGGCCTTTGGTACCCGAGATGGATGGAGGGAGGGGCATTCTTCGTATGTAGGAGCTGCCTGTCATACCTTAAATTCCCTCAGGAGATCCACTACCGCCCCGCTTTTGTCAAATTCAAGGCTTCGGCATGGCACTTCTTTTATCAAGTCGTTGATAACTGCAAGGGTCTGATGCCACCAATCGGAAGTGCCAAGTGGTCTGATGGCTTTGATCGTGCACGCACTCAACCTGCTGATCAACTGGGTTTTGTCATGAATCGGCAACAGGCGGTTTGTTGCGGCCTTGTCCAGCAAGAGAATGGCTTTTAAGGGAGCGGAATCAGGCGAAACGATGGATACTTCTCCATGATGCCAGGTGCCGTGAATACGGAAACCGGCCGAATCTTTTCGCACGATAATTCTGTCATCACAAAGGATTTTCGCCTGGCCGGCGAGCATCTTCACCATCGTGGATTTTCCGGCCGTGGAATGGCCTGGAAAGAGAAGACCTTCGCCTTCCAGATCGACGCCAGAAGCATGAAACATGCAGCCATGGCAGGTTGCCAGCACTCGAGTGATAAAAAGTTGATCCGTTTGAGAAAATGATAATACGGCAACATGGCCGTCTCTGAAGATATCATCCCGTTCATTAAAGATAACCAGATGAGTAAACGATGGATGTACGAATGCAACCTGCTGCAAGGGGTTCGATTGATTGTCAAGCAGCGTGCAGAAGAAAATCCATTTATCAGGATGCCGGTAGATGGTCAGGTTCTCGCGCTCGAATACCTTCCGGCCCAAATCTTGTCCTTCAATAATCGGCAGGCCAAAGTGATGTTCAATCCGGACCATGACTTCTTTCGGCTCTGCAATTTCGAAAGAAGAGATATTCGGGCTGAATGTTTCATCTGAAAGCGGATAGTCTGAATCAACCTGAATTGTCATTCCAGCAGTACAATAATACCGGCTAGTTGATTTCATACATCCGCACCTTGTGCCAACTGATTTCTGTGGATTCCAGTTTCGCCCATTGTGGGAAAGCTTGCCTGGATCCGAGAATAGTAATCCGTAAGGTTCAGCCGAGTGACATCGATCCTTGAATTGAATCAGTTCGCTGGCCTGCTGTTCCACAGCGTCTAAAGTGAATTCCAAGATCGTTGCACGAAAGTAGACAACTTGCTTAATAAAATGGAAAGGAATGAAAGTCTCTGCCCAGGGAACAGCTACCTGTGAACTCTTGGCGCTGGCACAGTTCTACCAGGAAAATGAGTTAACAAAAATAAAACCGTTTATTAGCTCTGGGATTGGACGGCCAATTACTTCATTCCGTCCTTTCATGGATAATAGATACTTGGTTGCAGGACTTGGTGCGGGGTATTCTCCGGCGATGCAAGGCTTTATTATGTAGTATAAGGCATAAATTAACACCAAGCAAGTACTTTTTCTGAATCTTCAATTATTCTCTCGATAATGCATTGCCATTGTTTGTGCCAAGGATGATCTCTTGTATTCCTGTGCAGCAAGCAGACTTCGTCTCTGGTAAAGGGGTGATCCATCATCGTGCGGTGGGGACGCTCCAATTCTGCATAACGTATGGTGCCGTCTGGAAAATAAACGATTGCAAAACCATTGCGCTTTCGCCAGATCTAATCACCATACAGGCTTTTTGATCGTTCAATTTCCCAGATTCCTGTACCGGCTGCTATGGTCTGTACAGACTTGCGGGCTGATGATTCCTCGCTCCCGACTGCCTTCTTCGGCTTTCACTCCCGGTCCACCCGCCTATTTTGGTAATCGAATCACAAACTCGGTAAACTCGCCCTGCACGGATTCGAACCAGATCTGGCCATTATGCCCCTGCACGACAATGTCATGGCTGATTGACAAACCCAGCCCCGTGCCCAGCCCCGCCGGCTTGGTGGTGAAAAAAGGCGTGAATATCTTGTCGCGGACTTCTGGCGGTATGCCATTGCCATTGTCGCGGATGCGGATTTCGACCGTACTGCCGAGATTCACGGTGCGCACCCGCAATGTAGGTGTAAATTCACCGCCCGCTGTCCGCTTCTTTTTATGTGCTTCATAGCAGCCATTGTGCAGAATGTTGAGAAAAACCCGGCTGATATCCTGCGGCACTATTTTCAGCTCACCGACAGTCGGATCCAACTCTGTCTCGAATTTGATATTAAAGGTGCTATCCTGTGCGCGCATGCCGTGATAGGCGAGGTTGATGTCCTCCTCCAGCATGGCATTGATAAGGGTAGGCTGGCGCTCGCCCGCCTTGCCGCGTGAATGCTGGAGCATGCTGCGCACGATGTTGTCCGCGCGCTTGCCATGTTCCTTGACCCTTTCGGCGTTTTGTTGCAGCGTCGCGAGCAGCTCGTCAATCTCGGCGTCCGTTTCCTGATTCGGGGACTTTTTGGCCTTGGTCAGCAGCTGGCGCAGTTCATCGACCATCTCCACAGCGAGCTCGGAGAAATTGTTGACAAAGTTGAGCGGATTTTTAATCTCATGCGCGATCCCGGCGGTCAGGGCTCCCAGGGCCGCCAGCTTGGATTGGGTCACCAGCTTTTCCTGTGTGGTCTTCAAGTCATCCAGAGTTGCAATGAGCCGGCGGTAGGATTCAGCGTTCTCCAGAGCAATGGCGCTGTAGGTGGCCAGGTTGCGCAGGATATTGAGATCATATTCGCTGTAGGCGTTTTTGCTGAAGCTCTGCGCGGTAATGACGCCGATCACTTTTTCCTTGTGCATCAGCGGCAGATAGAGAATCGATTCGGGCATCTTGCCGCCCATGGGGGACTTGAGGATTTGAATATATTTTTTATAATCCCGGTCACTGTCGTTGATGATAACGTCATGCTGGTTCTTGAAGCACCATACGGCCAGCCGGTTCTCGTCGGCCAGGTCATAATTAAACGGCGGCAGGGTCTCGCCGTTTTCGATGGTGGCGGGAAATTCGAGACTGTTTTTCTCTTCGTGGTAGAGGCCGATGCCGAAGATCGGGGCATCGATGAGTTTGTTGACATTCTCATAGACGGTCTGGATGATGGATGCAATGGAAAGGTTATCGATGATGTCCTGGCCGATGCTGCTGAGCTGTTCGACGTTCCTGATTTGCTCCTGGATTTTGGCCGTACGCTTCATGACGGTTTTCTCCAGGGATTTTCTGAGCCGGTGCAGCCGCCGGGTGCGCAGGAGCACAATACCGGTGATCGTGCCGCCGGCGAACAGCAGATATCCGATCCAGATCCACCAGCTCCGGTACCAGGGGGCTGAAATCGAAAAGGCGAAGGAGGTTTCGGTGCTCTCTTCTCCGTAAATATTTCTGGCCCTGACACGGAAAACATACGGACCGTGGGGGAGATTCGTATAATTGCGCTTGCTATCCTTGCTCCATGCCGACCAGCGCGGGTCAAATCCCTCCAGCATGGTCTGATATTCATTCGCCATGGGCTTGATATAGGAGGTCGCGGTATACTCGAAAGTCATGGCGTTGAATTGGTAGGGGAGGGTATAGTGTTCTGAAGCATTCTGCAGCGGCCCGAAGCCGCCATTGTAGAGGATCGAGTCGTTGGCGATTTTTACGCGGCGGATGAGTGCCGGAAAGGGACGATGTGAGGTCGTGCCCCGGGCTGCGGTGAAACGGATCGCGCCGTGGGTCGTGCCAAACCACACTGTTGCGCCGCTTTCAGGATAGATGGCGTAGAGGAGCTCATCGGCAAATCGTGATGTGCTGTTTTTTTCAAGCTGATAGCTGCCGTCAGCCTTTTTGCGATAAAACGCTGTCTCTTTGCCGGCATTCGCCCATATATTGCTGTCGGCGTCTTCGGTGATCACGCATTCACCCGGGTTGATGCCGAGTCCCACTGCCTTGAAAAAGGGATCCGGATAGAATTTCTGTTCCTGTTCATCAAACTGGTAGATTCCTTTACCTGTACCGAAGACCAGACGGCCTGCCACCTGAAAAACCGAGGTAATGCCGATCGGCAGGCCCTGATCCGGGCCGAACCTTTCAATAACGGGATGGTCGATGCCGCTGCCGGCAAAGTGCAGGCGGATGAGCCCGGAATTATAGGTACTGAGCCAGAAGGTTCCGGGGACAGGTTCAACAATCTGGCGGATATATTCATGCACCACCTGAATAATGCTTTCCAGCCTCAAACGGCCCGGGGCATGGGCATCGTACTTCAGGGTGGCGAGGCCATTGATTGCACCGGCGATGATACGGCTGCTGTCGAGACGGGATTTATGCAGGCAGATGAACGCGGGAGTCGTGGCGCTATACGGCAAGGCGAGCGTCCCTTTTGTGCCCTGGATCAGGTAGATGCCGGTCACATTGCCGGCATAGAGGTGGCGGTCAACAGCCAGGGAATTGGATGCCCCCGAATTCCTCATGCCCTCGACATATTTGAACTGCGAATCATGCCTGTCCAGATAATAAATCCCATCCGTGGCTGAGGCATAGAGGGTGCCCTGGTATCTGCGCAAATCGAAAGGCACGCCCCCGGAGGCAAAGGGAAAATGGGTCAGCCCGGATTCGTATTCGAGAATGCCGACGCCGCCGGCCATGCCCAGCCAGATGTTTTTCTGGCGATCGACAAATACAGCCGCAACGGTATTGGACAGCAGCCCGGTTTCCCTGGTAAGGTGCAACTTGATCTTCCCCGTGCTGTCGATAATCAGGAATCCTGCGGAGAGAGTGCCCAGGGCAAGCGAGCCATTTGGCAGCACCCTGGCGTCGTAGAGCGTACCTTGCTGTAATAGTTCGTCCGCTTCCGTGTGCAGGGGTTGAAAGGAATGGCCGTCATAGAGATATAGTCCGCGGTTCAGGGTTCCCAGCCATGCCGTGCCGGGACGGCCAGGGAAGGGTAGCATGACATGGGAACGGTCGTTGACGAACTGCTGGCTGCCGGGAATCAGAATCAGGGAATCGCCAACCAGCTTTTTCATGCCGTGTCCGCGCTGCAGGACGTACAGAGTCTGATCCAGATAGAACGAATGGATAAAATAATTTTTGGGATTCTCTGGACGCCAGATTTTGACAAGCCGGCTGGTTTCATTGGTGCCAGCCGGGGCGACGTGCTCGAAGAGGAACAGCCGCTCCCTCGCCTGGAAATAGATCCCTTCGGGCGCTGCATGAATGGACCAGATATAATTGAATCCCCGGTCTTCGGGTGGGATTTGCTCGAGCAGGGAAATATAGCGGGTGGCGCCGCTGGTGTCTGCATCGAGATAGCCGAGTTCGGTGGCGGAACCGACATAAATGCGGCCGCTGGAGTCTTTGGCAAATGAGCGTACGAAGGAACCGTTGGGGATTTTGATCATGCGCCAGGTTGAGCCGTCAAACTCCTGGATGCCGTAGCCATTACCGACATAGATGATGCCGCGATTGTCCTGGGCGAAGGCATAATTCTGGGTATGGCCTCCGGTTTGGACGGCGGAGTAGAGGCTCATAAAGGGCGTGCCGGTTTCGGCAGGCAGGGCCGGTGTGCAGAGGAGGGCCAGAAGAAAGACCAGGATTTTCCGGACATTGTCCATGCGGTTCCCCTTTCAGGATACGCTCATTTCCGCCGGGGACGCCATCCACCATCTCACTCCTGCGCCCTTGTAAATGAATAATAACCAACCCGCGCTCAAAAGGCAAGGGATTTTTCATTAAATGATTCAATAATGCTGCCCATCTCCTCATCATGCTCTTTCCCGCTCTGATCTCTGTCCTATATGAAAGAGCTTTCCGGCCCAGATGGATTGCAAAGACGCTGCAGGCGATGGTTGAGGAATCCCCGATAACGGTGCTGATTGGCGCGATGGCTATATACAAGTTCTGTCTGGAGCGGGATCTCCATCAGATAAGCCAGGTCGATAACCTGATCGAATAGAATGGGCTGATGAGCCTGGCCGCCTTGCGAACCGGGCAGGTTATCCATCAGATCGATTTTGCCAGAGAGGCTGCGTATCTGGCGGGATATTTGCATCCCGGGCAGCTCGAAACGAGCCGGAAGTGGCGGGTACTGGTTGAGGCCTTTGTTTGCCGGCAGCTTCAGGCGGTATGCGAGACGGTCTCACCGAAACCACAGTTTTTCTTCTGGAGGACCCGAACAGCCGAAGAGGGGGATATTATTTGTCAGCATGGATGTATAGTGAAGGCATTTGAAATCAAGTCCGGTGCAGAGCTCCAGCATGGAGACACGGTTGGTCTGCAGTCCTTCATGAAACAGCACGAGGATTGCCGCTGCGGGATGATGTTATCTTCAGGTGATCACTGCTGGAAGCTCACCGGTTCAAACTGGAAAGTGCCCATCAAGGCGCTCTGGGCGCCATAGTGCGTTTACGCCAGGCGTCAGATTCATCCTGCCTGCCCTTTGTGATGCCGGCTCGTTATGCCGTTGCGCGGGCCGGCTCGATCTTCGCCAGCAGGGCTTGGTCTTGACCCGGTGCAGATCTTTTTCAATATCTCTTGGGCAAGGCTATATGTTAAGCTTCGCCAGGTCTCTCCGCTTGGACGCAGCCCCGTCCGATGCCCTGGCAAGCGATTGCTTGTCGTTCCCGAATTGTGCGACTGTGCTCCTTTACATCTCTCACTGTAAGCCTATTTTCCGCTGGTGCGTAGAGTTACCTGATCAGGGTAAATTTTTTGGTTTCCACGTTGCTGCCATCGACCTGTAATCGATAGAAATAAACGCCGCTCGGGAAGAGTGTCCCATCCCATTTTCTGGTATGGGATCCAGCGGGCAGCACCTCCGAACAGAGAATGGCCACCTCTTCGCCGGCACTGTTGAAAATGCACAGCGAAACCCGGGCCTGTGCCGGGATAGTAAAGTGTATCGAGGTTGTGGGATTGAATGGATTAGGGTAATTCTGGTCCAGCGTAAAGGTCTGCGGCTCGATTGGATGGCTGTTGTGCAGGCCGGTAATTGCCTGATTGCCAAAATAAAATGGTGAAACGAGGAAAAATTCGAGCAGCAGCTGGCTTTGATCCGCGTTGAGCATTTGAAACCTGGTCTCATCGACAAGAATGCTCAGATTGGAAATCTCATAAAATCCGTCTCCACTCCCGCTGCCATCGGCATAGAGAGGCGAACCATGGGCCGCATAATTGGGAGTGAGTCCTCCTTGACTGAACGGGCGGGCGAATATGCGCACGCCTCCCGGCTGATTGGCAAGATAGTTGAATTTTATCGCTACTTTTTGCCCGGATGTTAGGTAAGCCGGTGGTGCGGGTTCAAATTGTACTTCGGAAATTTTGTGCGGGAAATAGGGATAGTAAGCAGGAATAAAAAGTTCGAGCAGGAGTTGGCTCTGATCGCTGTTAAACATCTGGAAACGGATTTTATCGACAATGGCATTACCGGAAGTGATTGTAAAATATCCTGTTCCACTGCCGCTTCCCGCCGGGTATAGTGGAGAACCATGAGCGGCATAGTGGGGGGGCAGGCCGCTTCCGGAAAATGGACGTGCGAAAATCCGCACGCCGCCCGGCTCGGGCGTGCTGTAATCGAAGGTGAGGTTGACGTGCTCGTTGAACAGCATGCAATGGGGAGCGGCAGGCGAAACGACGATATTTTTGATAGCATGGGCGGCATAGTGGAATTCGACCGGGATAAAATACTCGATCAGGAGTTGGCTCTGGTCGTTGTTATACATTTGCAGGCGGAGATGATCGACAAGGGCATTTCCGGAGTTGATGGTAAAATATCCGGAGCCAGTGCCGCTTCCGACGGGATAGAGTGGCGAGCCGTGCGCGCCATATCCAGGGGTTGTTGCACCATTGGTCATCGGGCGCGCGAATATACGTACCCCCCCGGGTTGACTGGTGGTATAATCAAAGGTGATGTTGACGTCCTGCCCGAATAATAATGACGAGGGCGTATCGGGAGTAATGTGGACATTTTCGATGGCATGGGCGGAAAAGTGGTATTCCACCGGAATAAAGAATTCAAGCAGTACCTTGCTTTGATCCGCGTTCTTGAGTTGAAATCGCAACTGATCGACGGTGATATCCCCCGTCATGATCGTAAAAAAGGCAGTTCCCGTTCCCTTGCCAGCTGGATAAGACTGGGATGCGTGCGCGGCGTAATGGGGTGTAAGCGCCCCTCCCGAGAAGGGCCGTACAAAAATCAGAGTGCCAGCCGCCTCGCTCACTGAAAAGTCGAAGGTCAGCGTAACTTTCTGGTTGAAAAGGAGGCAAGCCGGTGAAGAAGGGGTCATGCGGATGTTGGAAATATAATCGCAGACTCCATGGCTAGCAAACGCCAGCGACAGCATGGCGATCCATGCTAGAATCCGCTTTTGCGCATTCATGGTGTGGTCCTCCTTGTTTGAGGGTCTGGCTGTTTGTCCCGGATCTTTTCCCGGAGCACCAAAAGATTTGTACTTGTAAAGCTGGAACTGATTTTTAGCTGGTTCGGGCTGGGCTGACCGGCATATCCAGGTGAATGATGCGTTTAGTATTCCATTCTGCACAGCTGCGATTTTGGATCAATTCGGCAGAGGGGGAAGTCTGGATTGCTATGCGTTCGTGTACAGGGGAGGACAGGAGGGCGGCTGGTTTTGGAGTGGAGGATGCCCCTGATGCAGTATAAGCAACGCAATGTAAAAAGTCAACGGATAAATTGCATTTCTCGCACTGCCTCGGACGGCTTGATCCTCGCCAGCAGGGCTTCCAGCTTGATCTCGCCGCGGATTTTATCTCTCAACACTCCCTCATGATCAAAGATGAAGAAGGAAGGCGCGATCGCTGCGCCGAAATGGCGTGAGAACTGCTTTTCGTCCAGGCGGGCCCAGATGAAATTCTCCATGCGGGAGAGCGCGGGCCAGCGCAGATTGTCAATTCCCGGAATGAAATCCCGGTCGGTCGTGGCCAGATAGATGCCGGTGCCGGCGAACTCACCGATGTGCTTTTCGAAAAGATCCAACTCATAGAGGCAATGGGGGCAGTGCCTGGTGAAGAGCATGATCAGCGTGGTTTTGCCTGGGAAAGGTTTCAGGCTATCGGGTCCGGCCGGGGAAGCGAAGGCGAGGGCGGGCATAGGCGTTCCCAGCGGCAGTGTCGGCGGCTTGAGGGCGTTGTAGAAGAGCCAGAAAAAAAATGCAGAAATCGCCAGAGTAATGACCAGCGCCGCATTGCGTCTGGATTTATTTAGGGCTTTTTCCGGCAAATGGTACTCCCATCCTGTTCGGCATCCAAAACTACGGGTCTCGTTCCCGCTGTTCGTCTCGTTCCCGCTGTTCGTCTCGTTCCCACCCGTAATTTTGAATCAGATAGAATCCAGGGAATTCGTTTCAAGACACTCCTCCCATGGTGGCATAATAGGAAGGATCGATTTCATCTTGGCATAGTTTCTCGCACTGGAGTAAGGTCACTCCTCCGGTTTGTAAACAAAGCCGGCCTTGATGGGATGGTAATGGATAACATCCAGTTTTACAGAAATACGGCTTCGTGGGTAATCTCCTCCAACCGGCTGTCCGCTTGCCAGATCTGGTGCGACTTGTCCCGTAGGCGCGCTTTGTTGCCTTCTGCGAACCGTTCCAGAATAGCCATCTTGTTATGCCAGTAGTAATAGCGGAGGTAGCAGGAGGCTGTGGAGGACTTGAACTGATGGATGAGTTTGGAAAGATTTTCGTGCCGGGCAATAAGGTGAAGATGACCCTTCATGATGACATACCCATGGGGGCACAGCCCATGCTCGATTTGGCACGCAGCAAGCACATCGATGGTGATTTTGACAATAACCGGATTGGTGAATATGGGAATCCAGCCTACCACGGTGCAGGTCAGAAAGTAGGGAATTGCGGTGGAGAGTGTTTTTCGGGTGCGGGGCATAGATACCATTCTGATTTGCTTTACATTAAGTAGCAACTTGAATCTTAAAACGATTATGGTTGATAAATGAGATGCCTGCTATGAAGTGAATTCTTTCTTTACAAAGTCACCGAGCAATATAAAGAAAGCTACCATCGCCACAAAAGAAAGAAATAATGGGATTGTACCTTTCTCCAGGCAGTGGATGAATACCTTTACAGAAAGACCCATAAGGAAAATCAGGGAAAGCAGCTTTCCCAGTTTTGAGCGGTCGCTATTCATAACGTGTCGTTACCTCGCTTTGTACATCTCCAATGAAAAGGGACGATATAACGGCATTATGCACTCTTGATTTTCAGAGCAATGGACAGTTTGATACGATCCAAAGAAGCGAACATGCCCTCACTATGAATTAGCCCTTCTTTTTAGCAGGGTCATGATTATCGAAGCGAGAAAAAGCATAACAAGTACCCCTGAGATAAAATCGCGTTGAAATTTATCGCCCATTAGGAACTGCAGGGCAAAGATTAACAAAGCCATGATTCCTAATGTTATGCGCTGCCACTTGTTCATATATGCCTCCATAAATGTAGTAATAATATTGCCTGCCTGCCGGATTTCGCAAGCAGGCATTTGTGTTATCAGCTGAATTCGAGATAAATGCCTCTTCCCAGGCAAAATAGGCCGCCCGTCACAAGCAACCCCCAGCCAACGCCGGTCGCTGAGATAACTCCGATAAGAGCAGCCGCATCTGCGATGGCAACGCCAGTGCAAAGGCCATTGACAAATGAGCGCAGATCGCCAGCGGAAATTTGCATCATCTCCTCGTCTGTTAATAAAATGGGCTGCATTGTTTTTTCTCCTTAGAGGTAGATATTCCTCATTATTCCAAACGCACATGAATGAACACCGACGGAAACCAGAAATCCGGCCAGTAAACCGCCAGAAACCAGTGCACCAAAGATGATTCCGGCTGCACAGGCAGCCCCTGCGATGTAGTCAATCTGGTCATCCGTCAAGCCACCGGCGATTTTTTCCATATCTTCAATTGAAAGCGTGTTCATATTACCTCCGTGATAGTTCTACTCACTCTGACAACCTCCCCTCCAGAGTTCCGGACCTCTGGAGTCATTTATAGGCTGGCACCATGCCAGCTTGCTTCGTTGTTCTATGCCTATCCATTTCGGGGCGGCGCGAGAAAAATGGGGCGCTACATCCGCTCCAGATAGGCAGTCACGCCCCATTGAAACAGAATCACCACGGTCCACATCAGCAGGACGACCAAGGCAGCGTCCAGCCGCTTCAACCGGTTGGTCCTCATCAATCCAATGAGCAAAAGCGCAAGAAATCCGAGCTCAAACAAATTCAAATGGCTGAAGAAGCCCTGCGTTGCAGCCGAAGCGGTGGCAAGATCCAGCAGCGAACCCAGCGACAGCGGGATCCAGTTCAGATCCGCCCGGGTTACCTGCGCTGCCGGGATCCCGGCGAGGAAAAGCAGCCGGATCCCCTCAAGCAGAATCAGCGGCAGCGAAGCCACCGCGACGATTCGGAATAGCCGCCGGAAGGGGATGTCGATGAAGCGCAGCACCAGCGGCAGCTGCAGCAGAAAGCCGACAAAGAGGATCCGGATGCCGATGACCAGCGGAATGGCCACGTAGCCCCACAGGTTCATCCGCTCGAGCAGATCGAACAGGGCATCGATGCGCTGCACCTCGAGTTGCTCTTTGAGCAAGGCATGATAGACCTCGCGCGTCAGGATCTGCTCCTGGTACACCCAGGTCAGTAGCGCCTCGCAGGCGATGAGCAGCAGGAAAAGGTGCCAGCCCTTGATCGCCTCCAGCCGCGGCCGGTGCAGGAGGCAGCCGTTCATGACCAGCCTTCCGCTGCTGCAGCAAGCATCCTGTTCTTCCTCCACAGCAGTTCCCGGAAAAGGCCGCCCCGCTCCAGCAGCTCTCCTGGCGCGCCCTCTTCCGCGATCTGGCCCTCGCGCATGAGGTAGACGTACCCCGTCCGCCGCAGCGACTCCAGGTTATGGGTGATCAGCAGGACCGCCTGATGCCGCGCCCACTCCGCAATGATGCCCGCCAGAGCGTTCTCCAGATCGGCGTCGATAGCGCTGAATCCCTCATCGATCACCAGCAGGCGCGGCTTTCCATAGAGCGCCCGCGTGAGGGCGAGTAGCTGGGCCTCTCCTCCTGAAAGCTTGCGCCCCTCTTCGCCGAGCAGCGTCAGGAGGCCGTGCGCGAAGCGGCCGGGCAGGAACGATAAGCCCAGTTCCGCCAGCCGCGTGCTGATCTCCTGTAGGCTGGCAGCTGGCCGTCCCAACAGGAGATTCTCCGCCAGGGTGGCATTGAAGATCTTGATCTGCTGCGGCACGACGCCGATGCGGCGGCGCAGCTCTGTGAGCCCGATGCGGGTGATCGGGGTCTCCTCCCACCGGATCGTCCCGGCGAGCGGCGTGTATTTGCGCTGCAGCAGCTGGACCAGAGTGCTTTTGCCGGCGCCGCTCGGACCCCAGAGTCCGGTGATGCGGCCGGCCGGGATGGTCAGCGAGAGGCCGCGCAGCAGTTCGGGCGATTTGGGCCAGGCGAAGGCGAGCGCCTCCACCCGAACCACGGGGAAAGGAGCGGCTGACGGACCGGGCGCAGCAGTGCATTCTGCGGCGGGCGGGATGCCAGCAGAATCCGTGGATGCAAGCCTGCGGCCGGTGGCAGGCCCATCCAGCGGCTGCACTCGATCCACTCCGCCAGCCGGGTCCTTTCCCGACAGAACGGATTCTTGGTTTGGGTTAATGGACGGCGGCCGAACAACAGCCGGGTCGCCGCCGGCCGCCTCCGCCGTCTCGGATTCCCTCTCGATCAGCAGCAGATCCAGTAAACGCTGGGCAGCGGCCTCCGCGCTCTGGAACTCGACGAAAGCGGCCACGAGGCTGGTGATCGCGGGCAGGATATAGCCGAGCAGGGAGTAGGCGGCCATGAACTGGCCGAGGCGCAGTTCCTCCGACATCACCTGCCAGGCGCCGAGGGCTAGCAGGCTCACCGACATGGCGGCCGCCAGCAGGCCCACCGCCAGGGTCAATCCCGCCTGCTGCAATCCGAGGCGCTCGATCTGTTCCTGAAAGGCCGTGAAAACCCCCTGATTGAGGCGGGTGAAGGCGGGCGCGGCGTTGTAGCTCATGATTTCCGGCATGCCCTGAATGGAGTCGATGTAGGTGGACTCCACCGCCGCATGGCTTTTCATCACTTCGCGCTGCTGTTGCTTGAGGCGGCGGGCCTGGCGCCAGAGCACGCCGATATAGAGGGGCAGCATCGCCAGGGTGAGGAGCCCGAGCCGGCGCGAAAAATAAAAGATGAACAGCAGGGCGCCGAGGGCGAGCAGGAGGTCAAGCAGGGCGCTCTGCAGCAGCATCAGACAGGTGCGGTGGATGCGCAGGCTGTCCCCGATGCGGGTGGTGATATCACCGGTTTTACGGCTATCAAAAAAGGCCTTGGGCAGATGAAAAAGGTGGGCGAAAAAGTCGTTGGTCACCGCCAGGCTGAGGCGCTTGTTGGCGGCGACGAGGAGGCGGTCGCGGAGGTAACCGACGGCGGCGCGCAGGGCCAGCACACCGAGCAGGGCGGTGCCGAGGAGGAGGAGCTTGTCCATCTGCCGGGCTGGAAGGAGACGGTCGATGAGGGTTTGCACAAAAAGGGCGGTCAGCAGGCCCGCAGCGGTATACAGCAGTCCGGTGAAGAGGATCTGTTGAAGCCAGGCTGCTTGACGACGGAGGTAGCCGCCGATCCAGCGCAGCCAGCCGGGGGCGGGCTCGCGCAGAAGGCCCTTGACGGGCGCAAGTTTGGCGGAATGCAGCAGCCCGCCGCGGTGGAATCCGTTGCCGGCGGGCTCGAGGAGGAGGACGGCATGCTGCAGCCAGAGCTTCTCAAAGGCGGCGCGGCTGAGCGTATAACGGCCCTTACCGGGGTCGCCGATCAGGAGGCGCCTGGGCGATATTTTGTAAAGGACCAGGAAGTGATTCAATCCATCGGGGAGTACGACATGGGCGATGCAAGGGAGCTGCTCGCGGGCGAGTTCTTCCACTGTGCCGCGTGCGCCGCGGGCAAGAAAGCCCATCCTCTGTGCGGCCCGAGCCAGGTCGAGCATGGTGGTACCCTGAAGGTCGGTGCGGCAGAGCTGGCGGGCGCGGACCAGGGTCGTGTCGCCCCCGTACCAGCGCAACACCGAGAGTAAGGCAGCCGGGCCGCAGTCGAGCTGGTCATACTGTCGGACCAGGGGATATCGGAAACGGAGGTGGATCATGCCTTCCCCATCGATCGTAGAGAAGCGCTGCAGCCGGCACTCATCCGCAGCCGTGGTGGCGGACTGGCGCGGGGTCAGGCGGCGTGCATCACTTTTCTGAAATCCTTCGGCGCCATCCCCTTGTCGCGGCGGAATGCGGCGCGGAAGGAGCGGTCGGAGCCGTAGCCGGCGTGGCGGCTGACATTCTGGATCTTTTCGCCCTCAAGCAGCAGGCGGGTGGCCAGCGCCAGCCGCATCTCCTGGATGAGCTTTTGCGGCGAGGTTTGAAAGTGCTGATGGACGGCCTTGCGCAAATACGACCGGGAGACGTTTAATATCAGAGCGAGGCGCTTGACACAAAACTGCGGATTACCGAGATTTTCAAGGATCACTCCCTCCACAACACGCCGTGTCATATCACCCTCCTTGCTGATGGTGAACGGCCCGTGTGAAGCACGCGAAGGCCATCGAGGTCGTTATCGCGCCCATGCGCTGCAGGCGCTCGATCAGGGCTGCTGCGGCATGCTGCCGCAAAATATATTGGCGCAGGAATTTCCAGTGAGAGTCGGTTTGGATTCCGATCCATCCAGGTGTGCAGGTACGCTATGGAGATGAGACGTCAGCCCTATGGGTCTGGAGGCTGGCGAGGCGGGGATTAGTGCCGGCGCCGTCCCCCTCCGCGCCGGCTGTTTAATGCGATGTACCCCCGGTGCTCATTGAATGATAATAAAAAAAGTATATCAGGTCAAGAAAAATCGGCGGTGTAGCGATTTTTTCCGATATTTTCGCCAATACGAAGAGAATCCTGACGCATTGGTGCGGAACGGTGACGAAAAGGATGCGCCAGTCCTGGCGGTGTAGCCATGGGGGCGCTCCGTCACTCCCTCTCGCTCCCGCCTGTTCTCAGCCTGCGCCAACCGTCCAGGGCGGGAGCGGGCTCACGTCCGATAGGCCTTGAGGATCCGTTCGATGATCGCCGAGGTCGAGAGCCCGGGGACGCCCGGCAGCAGTTCGATCCGCCCGCCCAGCCGCTCCATCAGCCGCCGTTCCGGCTGGTTGATGGTATCGAGGTTATAATCCCCTCCCTTGGCGTAAATGTCGGGCTTGAGCCGGCCGATCAGCTCGACCGGGGACTGGTCGCCGTAGAGGATCACATAGTCGACACAGGCGAGGGCAGCCAACAGGCGAGCGCGCTCACGTTCCGGCACGATCGGCCGCAGCGGCCCCTTATTGAGCTGCACCGAGGCGTCGGTATTCAGGCCGACCACCAGCACATCGCCGAGGGCGGCGGCGCGCTCGAGGTAGGTGATGTGGCCGGCGTGAAGGATGTCGAAAACCCCGTTGGTCCAGACGATGGTGCGGCCCTGGGCCCGCGCCTGCTGCAGCCGCTGCTTGAGCGGCTCCTCAGTGACGATCTTGTCCTCAGCGCTGATTCTCATCTTCTTCCTTTTCCCATCTTGCCAACAGCTCCTCACAGCTCTCCTGTTCACTGCGCCCCTCGAGATCGATCCAGTCGATACGCGCATCGCGGCGGAACCAGGTCATCTGCCGCTTGGCGTATTGGCGCGAGTGCTGCTGGATCAACAGCACAGCCGCCGCGAGGTCGGCACCCGGCTCGAGCAGCTCCGGGCATTCGAGGATCTCCTGGTAGCCCACCGTGAGCAGGGCGTTGTTGTGGAGACCGTAGCCCATCGCGGTCAGCCGGCGGATTTCCTCCAGCAGGCCGTCCCGGAACATCTGCTCGACGCGGCGGTCGATGCGCTCGTAGAGCGCCTCCCGCGGGCGGGTCAGCCCGAAAAAGAGGGGGCGGAAGCCGGCCGGTTCTGCGATGCCGCTCTGAAAGGTGGAGATGGGCTGGCCGGTTATCTCCCAGACCTCGAGGGCGCGGATAACCCGCTGGGTGTCGTTGGGATGGAGCCGTGCCGCACTCTCCGGATCGATCCCGGCCAGTTGGGCATGGACTGCTGCCGCCCCCTCGGAGGCAATCTTCAAGCGCCACTTTTGCTTGATGGCCGGGTCCGAAGCCTGGGGGGCGAAGAGGCCGTCGACCAGGGCGCGGATGTAGAATCCCGAGCCGCCCACCACGACCGGCTGGACGCCGCGTGCGAAAAGCTCCTCGATACAGCTCCGAGCATCGCGGCCGTAGGTGCCGGCGCTGTACTCCGTATCGGGATCGCAGATGTCGATGAAGTGATGGCGGACGCGCCGCAGCTCCGACGCTGCGGGCTTGGCCGTGCCGATGTCCATGTGGCGGTAGATCTGGCGCGAGTCGGCCGAAACGATCTCGCCGCCGAGGGCCTCCGCCAGCGCCAGGGCGAGGCTGCTCTTGCCGACGGCGGTCGGACCGACCAGAATCGGGACACGCCCTGATTCCGGGTGGAAGCGAGACGGGTGGGGCGGCGCGTCCGCGGCGGTTGCGCGCTCGGTCTCACCCGGCGCGCTCATGCCTTGCGGGCGGGAGCCGGAAGGAGGGCGCCCGGCTTGTCGGTCATTTCCGGTCAAAACGGCGGTCCAGTTCATCAACAGTAATCGTGATCATCACCGGCCGGCCATGGGGACAGAAATAGGGATTCTCGGTCGCGAAGAGCTGGTCAATTAGGGCGTTCATCGCCTCGACCGAGAGCTTTTCTCCGGCCATGATGGCCGAACGGCAGGCGAAACTCTTGGCTACCCGCTCGCGCATGTCGCTTTCGGTGGCCGCATATTCCTTGTATTGATCGATGATGTTGAGCAGCAGGCGGTTCTCCGCGCCGACCCGCATCCCCGTGGGCACCCCTTCGACGACAATGGTGCGGCCGCCGAAGAGTTTGATCTGGAAGCCGAGCTTTTCGAGCCAGGGGCTGATCTCCACCATTACCTGATAATCCTGGGGCGAGAGTTCCAGGGTCTGCGGAAAGAGGAGCTGTTGCGAGGCCCCGTCGGCCTGACTGATGTTCTTTTTTGCTCGTTCGTAAAGGATACGCTCATGGGCGACATGCTGGTCGATCACGACCAGGCCGCTCTTGATCTGCGAAAGGATGTATTTGTTTTGCACCTGCCAGACGTTGGCGATTTCGCGCGGCCGCGGCGCGGGGGTGCCGCTCGGCGCGAAGGTCCCGGGTCTGGCTGTCAGAGTGGTGCCGGGCTGGCCGGGAGCGCCGCCGGCCGAATCTCCTCCGCCCGGCTGAACAGGCCCAGCGCCGGGGATTCCTCGCGAGATGTCCGGATCCCCCTCATGGGGCGTGTTGTCCGAGCTTCGGGCCGCAGCCGTCTCATCCTGCCAGGATGAGACGAACGTGCGGCGCGGTGGAAAGAGGCCCGGCGGCGGGAAAACCGTCTCGCCGGCTTCCCAATCGAGGCGGATTTGCTCGTCACTGCTGACGATCTCGCCACGGTTGACGGATGGTGTCCCCGCCGCGCTCCCCGGCATGCCTCCGGCGCCCCAACGCGGCGGATAGAACTGCTGAATCTCGGGGATGATGTGGTCGGTGCGCAGGGCGCGCTTGACGGCGCTGCGCAGCAGATCGAACACGATCCGGGCGTCGGCGAATTTCACCTCATTCTTGGTCGGATGGACATTGACATCGACCCGTTCGGGATCGATTTCGATGAAGAGGATGAAGAGCGGATAATGCCCCTTGGGGATGCTTTCTCCGAACGCCTGGGTGACCGCATAGCTCAGGGTGCGGTCGTTGATGAAGCGGCGGTTGAGGAAGAGATATTGGTCGTTGCGCGTTTTGCGCATGACGTCATAGTTTCCGATAAAGCCGCTGACGGTCATCAGCGAATTCTTGTCCTCGACCTGGACCAGGTTATGGCGGACGCGCGCGCCAAGCACCTCGACGATGCGGTCGGAGAGCTCGGCCGGCGCGTAGCGGAAGACCTCCGCATCATCATGGACGAGCGTAAAGCCGATTTCGGGAAACGCGAGGGTAAAATGATTGAGCATGGCCAGTATCGACCGGTACTCGGTCGACTCGGCGCGGAGAAATTTGCGTCGCGCCGGGGTGTTGAAAAAAAGGGTCTTGACGGCGATCGATGTGCCGGGATTGCCGCCGGCCTCTTCCACTCTGGAGACAATGCCGCCCTCGACGTGGATGGCGGTGCCAACGATTGCTCCCCGTGGCACTGTCCGCAACTCGAGGCGCGAAACCGCCGCGATGCTCGCCAGGGCCTCGCCGCGGAACCCGAGGGTGAGGATCTTTTCAATATCGGCATAGGTGCGGATCTTGGAGGTGGCATGGCGCTGAAGCGAGAGGATGGCATCCTCCTCACTCATACCGCTGCCGTTATCGATGATCTGGATCAGCTGACTGCCCCCGCCCTTGAGGATCACCTCAATCCGGCTCGCTCCGGCGTCGATGCTGTTCTCGATCAGTTCCTTGACCACCGAGGCGGGACGGTCGATGACCTCGCCGGCTGCGATCTTGTTGATCAGGTTCTCGGGGAGGACGTTGATGGTGTGGTTTTTTTTCTGCATGCTCGCCCAAATCCTCAATGAACTACAGTGTAGCGATTTCCTGCCACTTATTCAAGGGGAATTTAGCGCAGCAGCAGCAAGCGGATGACGGCATGCCCCGCCGTTCCAGGGATGGCGGGCCAGGATTCGGCATCGCTGGCGAGTTCGTCATTTCCGGCGGCCGCGCCTGTGGTGCCCGCAACCGCCCCGGCCTCCATCCGGCAGAAATAAAAGCCCGACGGCAGGTCTGACGCCTCGATCCGGATCCGGTGTTCGCCGGCAGTCTGACGATCTGCCATGAGAAGGCGGACCAGGCGGCCGCGGGTGTCGAACAGGGCGAGATGCACCCGGGCCTCCCGGGCCAGGGTATAGGACAGGGTCGTAGTCGCATTGAAGGGATTAGGCCAGTTCTGCGCTAGGCTGAATCCCGCGGGCAGTCCGGTCGAAGGCGCTCCGGTCAGCGGCGGGATCCGGGGCGCCACGGTGGTCCGAACGCTGTCGGGGAGGATCCGCCAGGGATCGAGCCGCAGCCGGTCGGCGATGTAGCAGATATAGAGGCTGGCGGGACGGTTCTCGGCGATGAGCTGGACCATCTCACTCTCGGGCGGATGGAATTCTGTGCCCACCTCGATGGTCAGACTGAAGGTGGGCTGCGGATTCCCGAGACTGCTGCCGTAAAAATAGTCATCTGCGTCGCCGTTGGTGCTGTAAAGGACGCCCATCGCCAGGTCGCCATACTCGTAGCCGCTGACGCGGGTCAGGTTGCGGCCGAGCTCCATGAAAATGGCGTGATGGCTGGTATGGAGCGCCGTAAAGCTCCAGGGAAAGAGGGCGAGACGGCTGTAGCTGTGATAGTTGATGACCGCGGCGAAATGGTGGGCCGCAGTGAAATCGCGCAGGGCGGCCGTCTCGGGCTCGGAGAAGGGGCCGGTGCCGCGATAGGTTTCCGAGGTGGGCGTCGGGCTGGAACCGTAATTGTCCCAGCCCCAGTTATAACCGAAATTGCGGTTGAGATCGACGCCGACGCTGCCATCCGCGTTGATGCGGCAGTTTTTGCGCCACCAGATATCGCCCTCCTCGACGCGGACATGGCCATCGGGATTGATCATGGGCACGAGCCAGATCTGGCGTTCATCGACCAGGCGCGTCAGCAGGGTGTCCTGGCCGTATTGGGTGGTGATATAATGGATCAGGTCAAGGAGTATCTCTGGGGTGATGATTTCGCGGGCATGGATGGCCGCCGTGAGGAGCACCTCCGCCTCGTCCGCCTCTTCGAGCCCGGGGTGGTCGGAGATCTTGACCGCCCAGAGTTCGCGGCCCTCGACCGACCGGCCGATCGAGGTGAGGCGCAAGATGGCGGGATAGCTCTCGGCGAGCGCAGCCAGTTCCTCGCCGAGTTCCTGGTAAGTATGGTATGCGCCCATATCCCCGCTGAGGGCCGCGGTGGTCTTGGCGAGGCTGGCGGCTGAGGTCAGGGGGGTGATCGAAAAGCCCTGCCGCTGCAGAGCCCGCTCCTCGTCCGACGAGAGGACCGCATCGGCGTGATCGCTGATGCACCGCGAGGCGAGGTCGAGATTCATACTGAGAAGGGCCTGGGCCTGCTCCGGGCGGTCGATGCGGATGCGCACCAGGCGGCGCTCGCTGCCTGCAACGGCGGGGCTGCAAAGCAGCAGCAGAAGGATGATTTTTTTCATGGCATAAAGTAAGGCGCCGCAGGCTGCGATGCAATGAAAAAAACAGATGCGGATGCCTCCTGGCCTGAACAAATCCGCAGCCGGGTGGGCACCAGAGGAGCAACCGGGTGGGCACCAGAGCGCCGGGCTGCACTCTCGCGCCCACTTCGTCCTGCCGCGCTACCCTGCAATCAATCCCTGATCCGCGAAGCTGAAGTAGGAATCCCGGCCGATGATCAGATGATCGAGTACGGTCAGATCAAAGGGCCGACAGGCCAGAATGATTTTCTCCGTCACTTTTTTATCCTCTGAAGAGGGATGGGGATCGCCGCTGGGATGGTTGTGGACGAGGATAACCGCCGCCGCGGCATCCTGCAGAGCCGCGGCGATGATCTCGCGCGGCGAGACTACACTCTCGGTGAGCGAACCCTCAAACAGAATCCGGTCGGTGATGATGTCATGCCGGGTGGTGAGGAAGAGGACCTGGAAGACCTCACGGGAGAGGTCGCGGAGACGCAGATGGAGATAGCGGTAGACCTCTTCGGAATTCTGAACCCGCACCTCCTGCCGGTTCCAGCGCTGCTGGCTGAAGCGTTTGGCCAGTTCAAGAGCGGCCTTGATCTGGCAGGCTTTGGCGTCGCCCATCCCCTTGACCTCTCGCAGGGCAGCGACTGGAGCGGCGTCGAGTCCTCGGAGGCCGTTGAATCGGCTGATCAACTGGCGCGCCAGATCGACGGCAGTAGTCCGGCCGGCGCCGACCCGGAGGATGATCGCCAGCAGCTCCGCCTCGGAGAGGGCATCCGGGCCGCAATGCAGCAACCGCTCGCGCGGACGCTCCTCTTCCGGCCAGTCGGTGATACGGTTGGGATAATCGGACATGGGCTTTTCCCCAAGCAACGAGGCCTCTATTCGATGATACGGAATTTGCGAGGGCCGTGCAAGTGAAAAGCGCCGAGTGGCGATATTGGCCGGTTTGCCGGATGGATGCGCGAGCGGAATCGGGTTGGTGCACGAGTGGGACTAGGGCTGCCGGGTGGGAGCGAGAGTGGCGGGCGCGAGAGCGGCCGCACCGGCTCAGGCCTCCGCCGTCCGGCTGAACCGCATCCGCTCGAAATACTCGAGGCTCTGCGGGGCATAGTAGCGGTCGGTCCAGTGATCGTTCGGTGCGAGCACCAGCCGGCCGGCGGGACCGCGGCCGCCCGTGGCTTTGGTGTTGTAGCGGAAACGGTAATGGTCATAGAGCCGCATCATCTCGGTCACATAGATGTCGGCCACAGCCGTCTCGCGGCTGACAATCAGCAGGTTCTCATCGTTGCTCGCCGAGGCGCTGCGCGAGAAATTGTTCGATCCGGTGATGATCGTCGGCTCCTCCGAGCTGAAATCGGTGATGATGGTCTTGAGATGGATGAGGATGTTTCCCTCCTGACCGGCGATCGATTCCCGGAGAAATCCCTCCAGTCCCTTGTTCAGGAAAGCCGGCGTGACGAAACGGGCGTGACGGTGCGTGCCGGTGATCCGCGATTTGCTGTTCTGCAGCCCGTAGCGGATGACGTGGCTCTCCTCCTCGCCCAGCAAGGCCTCCTCGATGCCATCCAGCAGGTTGAAGGCGGTGCAAAAGACCAGATCGCGCTGCGCTCGCTGGATGATTTCGATCACCTCGGCGAGATCGGTCAGGTGGGAACGCGGGCTGAAGAGCACCTGCGGGCTGAGGCCACCGACGGCGGGATTGACGCGGTTGATATACGTGCGGGTATCGCCGGGGGGTGTGCCGGCGAAGAGCTTGTCGAAGAGTTCGAGATAGCGGCCGGCGATGGTGGCATCCTCCATGATGTGGAGGACGTTGGCCTGGCGGTAGACGGCATTAGCGGTGAAGTTGGTTGAGCCGGTGAGGACCGCTTGGGGGGCGCAGCTGCCGTCGCCCTGGATGCGGCTGAGGACGCAGAACTTGTGATGGAAGATGGCGGAGGTGAGTCGGCTGGCCTTGACATAGCCGGGCAGGGGCTCGAGTGTCTGCTCGTTGAGCGTGGTCTGGGGATCCGCTGTGCGGGCGTGGTAGACGATGCGGACCCGGGCGCCGCGTGCCAGCGCCTGCGCCAGGGCGGCGGTGACCTCCGGCAGCTCGACCTCGTAGACGGCGACATCGAGCGCCCACGAGGCATCGAGGGCCTGATCAAAAAAGGCGAGGAGACGCTCGTGCAGGCCGCGGGAGAGCCACTTGCGCGCGGCCTCCTGGCCGGGATCATCCGGATTGACATTGCCGAAGCGGCGGGCGTAGGCCTGGCTGGCGGCTGCAGCGCGGTTGAAGATGATCTGGTGCGTCCCCTGTTGCAGCGATTCGGTCGTCAGGCTCACTTCGGGCCCTTCGATGTAGCGGAGCTTGCCCGGCCGGCCGTAGACGCCGTAAACCTGATAGCGGTAAGGCGTGGCCGGATAGACCGCATAATCGGACCAGCGGTATTTCTGGATGGGACCGAGGTTGCTGTCGACCGGCGTGTTGAGGTCGGCGGTTTCACCGGGGAAGCGCAGCAGCCCCTGGAGCCAGCGCACGCGGCCGCTTGCCGGCCCCTCGCGTTCGATGGCGAAGCCGAGGAGGCCCTTGCGGCGGGCGCTCGAGGTGTTCATGGCCAGCAGGACGCCGGTGGTGCCGGCATAGGCCTGCAGCGTCAAACCGTTCTTCTTGGCGCGGGCGCGCATTGCAGCCTCCCTTCCTCATCTCCCATGGTGCCGTGTTCCAGCCGGCTGTCCGGACTGGCCTCGGGCCCGGTGCGCTCAGCTCTTCGGCGCTTCGGGCATCGCCTTGCTGGTTTCGCTAAAGATCCGCGCCACGGTTGCGACGGTGCCGGCGACGTCGGTGAGGTTGGCCGGCAGGATCATGGTGTTGCTCTTGACCGCCAGTTTGCCGAATTCGTTGAGGTATTGTTCGGCGATGCGCAGGTTGACAGCGTCACTGCCGCCGGGCGCGGTGATGGCTGCCGCGATCTCGCGGATCCCGCGGGCGGTGGCCAGGGCGACGCGCTCGATCTCGGCGGCGCGGCCCTCGGCTTCATTGATCCGCTTCATTTTCTCGCCCTCGGAGCGGGCGATCGCTTCCTGCTTGTCACCCTCGGCGCGGTTGATCTTGGCCTGCTTATCGCCCTCCGACTCGGCGATCAGGGCGCGCTTCTCGCGCTCGGCACGCATCTGCTTCTCCATCGCATCTTTGATGCTCGGCGGCGGGACGATGTTCTTGATCTCATAGCGCGTCACCTTGAGGCCCCAGGGCAGCGAGGCCTTGTCAACGGCCGAGACGATCTCCGCGTTGATCTTTTCTCGCTCCTCGAAGGTCTTGTCGAGGTCGATCTTGCCGATCTCCGAGCGCATCGTCGTCTGCGCCAGCTGGATCGAGGCGAAGATGTAATCATTGACGCCGTAGGAGGCCTTGACCGGATCGATGATCAGATAATAGAGGATGCCGTCAACGTCGACCTGGATGTTGTCCTTGGTGATGCAGGACTGCTCAGGCACGTCGATGGCGTTCTCCTTGAGGGAGTGGATGTAGCGGATGCGGTCGATGAAGGGGATGAGGATATGGAATCCGGCCTCGAGGGTGCCACTGTATTTCCCAAGCCGCTCGACGATATAGACGGTTTTTTGCGGAACGACCTTGGCGGACCGGGTCAGGATGATGATCGCGAGGATGATGATGCCGATGAGGATCAGGGTTTCGGGTTGCAGCATGGACTGCTCCTTTCAGCGAGGATACGATGGACCTGCATGGCGTCCGGAGATCCGGACGCCCTTACTTTTTTTGAGCCTGGACCACCAGGGTCAGATTGTCGCGCTTGAGGATGATGACTTTTTCGCCCGGGGCGAGGTGCTGGTCGGACTCGGCGTTCCAGAGGGTGCCGTGGAATTCCACCTTGCCCCCCGGCTGACCCGGTTCGATCGTCTGCGCCACTTCGGCGCCTTGGCCGATGAAATCGTCCAGCGATTCATACGGGCCGAGTTTGCCCGATTTTTTGCCCTCAAAAATCGCCTTGCCCTTTTTACGGAAGAGAACGAGCGAGGCCACCGAGGCGAGGAGAAAGACGATCAGCTGGGCATTGAAGGAGCGGATCAATCCGATCTCCAGCAGGAGGCAAGTCACCCAGGCCCCGACGCCGAAAAAGATGACGATGAAGCCGGGCAGGGCCAGCTCGGTGAGGATGAGAAAAAAGCCGATTAGAAACCACGCCACAACGGCGCTGTCGATCCCGTACATGGTGCTCTCCTTATCGATCCATACCTGGTCAATTCCGACTTCTGGTTCCCACCTGACGCCCCGGCCGCTATCCTCTGGCTCCCACCTGACACCGCATCCGCAGGCTCCAATTCCACCATCTTCACGCCGAGGCTGCAATCCTATTTCATGGGGCTTTCAAGATATTTTCTTGCATCTGTTCAAAAAAGTATGTAAAATAAAAGCTGATAAAAATGCAAAAGGGAGTCTCTATGGCTGCAATTTCCGAGTTCCGCAATGGCATGGCTATCCGGTTCAACAACGATATCTGGATTATCACCGAGTTTCAGCATGTCACCCCGGGTAACTGGCGGGCGATGGTCCGCACCAAGCTCAAGAACGCCAAGACCGGGCGGGTGATCGACAACACCTTCCGTATGACTGACAACATTGAGGCGGTGCGCCTCGACGAGAAGGAGATGCAGTATCTCTACGAATCCGACGGCAATCTCTATTTCATGGATACCGAGACCTACGATCAGACCTTCATTCCCACCGAGATGCTCGGCGACCAGACCCGTTTTCTCAAGGAGGGCGGGATGTGCTTCATCCGCTTCCTCGAGGGTGTGGCGCTGACGGCGGAGCTTCCAAATTTCATCGATTTCAATGTCATCGAAGCCGAACCCGGTGTGCGCGGTGATTCGGCCTCGAATGTCACCAAGTATTGTACGATCGAAACGGGCGCCAAGATCCTCGTCCCGCTCTTCATCAAGGAGGGCGATGTGATCAAGATCGATACCCGCACCGGCAAGTACCTCGAGAGGGTTGCGCGCGGCTGATCCCTGCCTTGTACCCCGATCGTATACCCTCGCTCCCACCCGGCCGGCTGCCGACGCACCGGCCCCTGAATCTCGCTCCCACCCGGCCGGCTGCATCTGCGGCACGGTCACCCGCCTGTGGCACCGGCGCTCAGCTGCAGTTCTCTGCCCAACTCCCGATTCACACCTAACCGCCAAATTCTCGCTATCATCGGCCTCTATCTGTCCTCCCGGACCATCAGATAATGGTCGATCTTCGCCTCCTGGAACATCTCACCCTTCGGCTCAAAGCCGTGCATCCGGTAAAATTCGACAAGATGGGCCTGGGCATGCATCTTGAACTTGTGAAATCCCTTTTCCCGGGCGATTTTTAGCATATATTCGACCAATTCATGCCCCAATCCGCGGCCGCGCCAACCCTTGCGCACCGCGATTCGTTCCAGTTTGGCGTATTCGCCAAGAAAGCGCATCCGCGCAGCGGCCATCGGTTCACCCTCCATTTCGCCGAGGATGTGCAGGGCGCTATACTCCAAGTCATCCACTTCGTCAGCATAGGCGACCTGCTGCTCCTCGAGGAAAACGATGGCGCGCACCATCAGGGCTTTCGAAAAATCGTCAAGAGTGGTGCAAAGGTGGAAAACCGGATGTTCGACAGTCATTTTTCGGCTTCCTTTCTTCCTGGTCCACGTTGGGCATCCGGCCGCCTGATCGGGTGCTTGCCCGGGCGCCTCGCCGGGTGGGAGCCAGAGCGCGGGGCGGGTCTGCGCGGGCGCGCCGGCTTGCCGCTGCCATCTTGGGGGTGGGCGCCAGAGCGCGGGGCGGGTCTGCGCGGGCGTACTGGTTTGCCGCTGCCATTTTGGGGGTGGGAGCGAGACCGGTGGGCCGGCCGGCCGGCGTTTTCCGGACGCGGCAGTGCAGCCTGCTGCGGCGGCGCGGCAGGGCGCGGCGTAAAAAGCACGCAGGTCTCGAGATTGGCCGTGCCGGGAAAGAGATCCAGTGGCACCACCCGATCGATCCGGTAGCCTGCGCTCAGCCAAGAGGGCACCTCGCGCGGCAGTTGCTCGATGCCGCAAAAAATGTGGACCACCGCGGCGGGACGGCGCGCAGCGAGCGTTTCGATCACCCCCTTCTCCGTCCCCTGGCGCGGCGGATCGAGGACAACATACTCCTTCCGCTCGGGGGCTTCCGGCAAGAGCCGCCGCAAAGTCCGTCCGTCTATAGCCGTTGTGGTGAAAACAACATTCGCCCCGGGGAGTAAATGCCGCAGATTCTCCTCCGCTGCCCGAATGCCCCCCGGTGCGGCATCGAAACCAGCCACGCCGTGGTATCCCGCCACGAGGCTCAATCCGAAGAGACCATACCCGCAGTAGAGGTCGAGCAGTATCCCCTCGGGATCCTGCGGCAGCAGGCCGCGCACCGTCCGGACCAAATCCGGCACGATGGCGAGGTTGACCTGTGAGAAACCGGTAGGGGCATAATGAAATCGCCGGCTCTCGACCTCGACGCTGAGCGTCTCCGGACCGAAGAGTTTTTTAAAATGGAGCGGGGCGTCAGGCCGGCGGCTCTCGAAATAATAGTCGGAACGCGAGGGATCGAGAAACATAAAAGCCGAAAGGATGGGGATGGGACTGGCCTGGAGGTGTTCGGCGAGGAGTTTCCCCTTGCGGATCACCTCGGCGTCGAACTGATCCACGTTGAAAATGACGCTGTGCTGCTCATAGGTGCCGCGGATGATGATAAAGTTGACGTGCCGGGCGAACTCGCGGTAGGCCGGCTTTTCGAGATAGCCGAGGAGCAGGGTATAGATTTGCCGGTGCGCCTCGGGTTCAAGCAGCACCAGGTGCGCCTGCTCGGGAAGGGCCTCGAGTTCGATGTGGTCCAGTTCGGCGGTCACCCGGCCTTCGCGAATCTCGATGCGCCGCTTGCTGGTGGTGCGGTAATGGCGTGGCAGCGGCGAGGGGACGATCCGCTCCGGTTTGCCGGGGAGGCGATGCTGCTCCCAGAACTGCTCGAAAGCGCCCTGCTTGACCTCCAGCTCGGTCGCATAGTCGAGCGGCAGGAGGGAGGTGGCCTTGTGGCGGCGGAGGTGCTGCGCCAAGCTGCGGTTGAAATCGAAGCGGCCGGAAACCGGCAGTGCAGGTATCTCGGTGCGAAGGGGCACGGTTTTTCCTTTGGTTAACGGACCCTATTTCAACAGGGTGACCTTGAGCATCTGCGCCCTGGCGCCGCTGCGCAGCCGGACCAGATAGAGGCCGCTGGCTGCGCTGCGGCTGTCCCAGACCTGCTCGAAATGGCCGGCCGGGCGCATTCCGCGGTACAGCGTCTCAACCACCTCGCCGCGCAGGTTGAGGAGATCGAGGTGGACCTCCGCGGCCTGGCTCAAATCATAGCTGATGACCGTCCGGCTGTTGAAGGGGTTCGGGTAAGCAGCGGTGAGGCGGAAGCTCCCGGGGCGGGCAGCCTCCTCCTGCGGCTGTTTGACGGCGCTGACCGTGCCGCCCGTGATGCTGTAGGACAAATAGCGCAGGATCAGCTCGCCGGCGACCTTCTTTTTGGTGACGCGGTCCATATGATAGAGCCCCATCGTCTGCCAGCTGTCGTTGCCTTGGGTGTGGGAGTACCAGTCGAAGGCGCACCACCAGGTGGCGGCCATGAGCATGCCGCTGTCGCGGACGGTGCCGGTGCGGGTCACAGCGCTGCGCGCCTCGAGTTCGGTGAAGGTGTCCTTGAAAACCTTGACCTGCGTCGCTTCCGAACTGCCGTCGGGGGTGGACCAGTAGCCGTATTCGGTGCAGAGGGCGGGTTTGTCCGGCCAGGCAGTGGCGACCTTGGTGAGGAAACTGGCGGTGCCGGAGCCGTAGGCACCGCCATGGAAGATGCCGAAGTACATGGTCCAGCCCATCACATCACAGGCGCCTTGGGAAGCGTCGTTAGCCCCGGGCCGGTCGGCGGCGGCGGACTGGGTGACGAAGCGGCCATCGGGGTAGAGACTGTCAAGCTCGGCATTGACGCGCTCGATGAAGATCTTGCGGTGGTCGACGTCAAGGCATTCGTTGCAGGTGCTCCAGAGATAGATGCTCGGCCGGTTGTAATCGCGGAAGACCATCTCGCGCCACATCTGCTCATGGATGTGGCGCACGTTGTTCTGGATATCCCAGGCCTCCTGATCGTCAAACCACCAGACCGGGATCTCCTCCTCAATGGCCAGACCGAGGCGGTCGGCGAAGAGATAGGTCGCGGGATGATTGGGATAATGCGCCGTGCGCACGAACTGGACGGCCAGGCTCTTTTTGAGGAGCTGCATGTCGGAGAAGATCTTGGCTACCGGAATGCTGCGGCCGTAATCGGGGCTGTCCTCGTGCCGCGCCACGCCGGTATAAAAGATCGGCTTGCCGTTGACCAGCACCTTGTTGCCGCTGGTGGCCAGGGTGCGGAGCCCGAACTGGGAGTGGAAGCGGTCGATAATTTTGCCGTCCCGGCGCAGAGTGACGCGGAGGATGTAGATATTCGGGTTTTTGGGCGTCCAAAGGGCGGGATCGGCAATCTGCAGGCTCGTCTGCCAGACCCGGCAGTTATAAACCGGAATTTCGAGCGTCGTCTCGGCCGTGCCGGAGAAGGCGGCGGGCTCGCCGATAAGGTCCGCGGCCTGCTCGCTTGCCTGGTTGGCGGCCGTGACGTTGGCCTTGAAGATCTCGAGGGTGGCGGTAGCGCTCTGGGCGTTCTCGCTCTGGTTGCCGATCACCGTGCGGATCAGCAACTCGCCGGTTGTCGATTGCGGTACGGCCTGGCAGCGGACAATGCTGACCGGGTCGGTGGCCTCGAGGTAGAGGTCATGAATGACCCCGGTGTAATTGAACCAGTCGACCTTGACGAAGGGGACGATATCCTTGCGGGAGCCCCAAGCCGGGTTGTCGATGCGCAAGGCGATGGTGTTGTCGGTGCCATAATTGAGGACGGCCGAGACATCGAAGGCGAAGGGCGTATAACCGCCCTCGTGGTAGCCGATGTATTCACCGTTGATCCAGACGTCGGCGACGTAATTGACAGCGTAGAAGATCAGCTTGATGTAGCGGCCGCGGAGGCTGTCGGGAACTGAGAAAGTGCGGCGGTACCATACCCCGTCCTCGTAGAATTCGGGCTGCACCTCATAGGCATTCATCCGGTTCTCGACAGCCGGGAGGGTGATGACCGGCCAGGCGCTGTCGTTATAATCGCGGCCTTCGCGCCCCATGGACTCGCTGAGGATGCCGGGCATTGCGGCAGCGCGGTTGCTCAGGGTCAGGGCGTCGTTGGCGGCAAAGCGTTTCTTGCGCCAGGTGCCGGCAAGGGAGATTGTGGGGCGCTGCTGTTTTTCAAAGGCCGGCATGGGCATGTTGTTTTGATAGGGGACCGTGACCCCGTCCACCGTGCGCAGTTCGAGTGTGGGCTCGAGGGTGGCGGTTTGGCTCTGGCACGCGACGGCGGCGAGCAGGAAGAGGCTGGTCAGGAGCGTCATGGGTTTCATGGATGGGCCCTTTGCAGAGGGTTAATGGCGCTGCGGAGGATAACAGTGATAATATACGAGATTTGCAGGAGAATAAAAAATAAAAATAGCAGGGAAGGGGGTTGCGGTCGATGAGGTGGGCCCGAGCGGTGGCGCCAGCCGGGTCGGTAGGAGAGGAGGGCGGGCTCCCGCGCCCACCCGGAAACGGCATGGGCCTCGGCTGCTGCGGTGACGGGCGCGGTCGAGAGGAATGTGGCACACGGTTTGCCAGCTTTGCAGCGTACCAGGGCCGCCTTAATTCCTGGTGCTGTAAATAAAGAGATTAAGCACATAATTAACGCGCCGGGGGTTTCAGAAGCCGGCGCCGTTGTCATCCTGAAGTGACAGGTGTCAGCTTTTTATGGGAGGAGCGTTGATGAAACCGCAGAGTGTGATCGCTACAGGCCGAAGGGGCCTTTGCCTGCTTCTTACCCTGACCGGTCTGTCCTTCGCGGCCGGAACCCCGGTCTGGTGGGATAATCCCAAGGGACTGCCCAACTGGACCAAAACCGAGGCCACGGGCACCGCCTCCAACACCGGCCCCCAGGCCCAGTACATCATCGCCAAGATCGATGTGCCCAATACCTACCGCGAGAATTACTCCAAGTATGTTTGGGCCCAAGTGGAGTGGAGCCTGGTCAACGGCACCGGCAAATTCATGACCGGCTTCACCGATCACCTGATCAAATGGCTCAACAGTGTCGAGCAGTGCCCGCCCACGCCCGAGACGGAGTATCCCGAACCGGACGGCTATGGCTTTATGAAATGTGAAGGCGATTTTGTCCCTGAATTTGGCTTCGCCAACGGCTACGAACTCTCCTACACCAAGATCACCCCGCAGCCGGCCTGCGAGCGTCTTGAGGTCCGGTTCGAGGTCGGACCCAACAGCCGCATCGATTACCGGGTCGAGATCCAGACGGTCTGCATCAACTGGGATTTCGGCGACGCCCCGGATCCCACCTATCCGACTCTGTTAAAGAACAATGGCGCGCGCCACATCATCACAGCCGATTGCTTTCTCGGCACAGCCATCGACAAGGAGGAAAATGGCCAGCCCAATGCCGATGCCAGCGGCGATGACCTCAACGGCGATGATGAGGACGGCGTCATCTTTGCGGAGCCCGATCATCTCACTCAGGGCAGTCCGTCCGCTCTCACCGTCACCGCCTCGAAGGCCGGCTGGCTCAATGCCTGGGTTGACTTTAATGGTAACGGCAGCTGGGCGGAAGCCGGCGAGCAAGTCTTTGCCGGGGTTGCGCTACAGGCTGGCGCCAATACCTTGAATTTCACCATTCCTGCAGAAGCCAAGGTCGGAGTTACCTTCGCCCGCTTCCGGTTCGGCACGGATCGGACGCTCTCGTTCACCGGCCCGGCGGGTGACGGCGAGGTTGAAGATTATCCGATCACCATCCTCCCGGCTGAGTACGACTTCGGCGATGCTCCCGATCCTTTATTCCCGACCCTGCTCGCCAGTGACGGCGCCCGCCACCGCCTCGGCAATCTGCGCCTCGGTAAGCTCATCGATGCGGAACCCGATGGCCTCCAGTCTGCCGATGCCAAAGGGGATGATGCCGACAGCCTGGCCGATGAGGATGGCGTGGTCTTTGACGAGAAGAGCCTGATCACCGGCCACAAGGGATCGGTGGTGGTGACGGCTTCCTCTCCGGGTTTTCTTAACGCCTGGATCGATTTCAACGACAACGGCCACTGGAGCGAGGCCGGGGAACAAATATTCAAGGATAAGATCCTCAACGCCGGCGAGAATGCCCTGAGCTTCTACATTCCGGATACCGCCAAGACCCGGGCTGTGTGCGCCCGGTTCCGTTTCAATTCAACCGGCAAACTTGAACCTGCCGGGGCCGCCGAAGACGGCGAGGTCGAGGATTACAAGATCCGCCTCGACGTCCCTGTCGAATTGTCCTCTTTCACAGCAAGAATCCAGGCCGGGGCGGTGGTGCTCGAATGGGTGACCCGTTCCGAGACCGAGAATCTCGGTTTCCATCTCTTCCGCGCCGAGGGTTCAGGCGAGTTCGCCCAGATCACCGCAAGACTGATCGACGGGGCCGGCACCAGCTCCGGCACCCACACCTACAGCTATGCGGATGAAGCGGTCGAGCCCGGGAAGACCTACCGCTACAAGCTGGCAGACCTTGACCGCAGCGGCCATCTGCAGTTCGGCGCGCCGGTCGAGATCACCGTGGCGGCGCCGAGTGACTTTGATCTGGGGCAGAATTATCCCAATCCCTTCAATCCCACGACCATCATTCCCTTCAAGCTGAAAAATGCCGGCTTTGTCTCGCTGGATATTTTCAACATGAAGGGCCAGCTGGTGCGCTCGCTCGTCCGGCGGGCTCTGCCCGCGGGATCGCATGCGGTGGTATGGGACGGCTGTGACGCAAAGGGCAGCGCGCTCCCGAGCGGTTCCTACATCTATAAACTGAAGACCGCCGGTTTCGAGCACGCCCGGCGGATGGAATATATTAAATAAGGTTTCCCCTAAGGCGCTGCTGCCAGTGCCCCCACCACTGTGCAGCAGCGCCTCCCCCCTTCGTCCCTGTCGATCCCTTCTTCTAAGGTACGCCGTCTTCGGGCTGCAAGGGCAAGATACGCCTCGCGATGCGGTATTTGCTTGCTTTTCACCGCCTCCCTGGTTAAATTGGACGCAAACCGGAGCTGCGCCTGCTCTCCATCCCCTGGCAGGCATGACCGCCAACCGGTTGAAGAAAGGCGTCCAGAGCGAAATGCGTACTCATACGCTGCTCGTTTCAAGTCTTATCTTATCGGTGCCTGGACACGCCCCAGATCATTCCGGAAGATGCTGATGAAATCTTGCGGCGCCATGGAAACGTGGCTCGCCGCGGGCTGTGAGCGTTCATCGACAGCGTCTGTCTCGAACTGCATACCTCGATCTTCAAGAACAAATCCAACGCCATTCCGCCGGAGTGGTGGCCGGCGATGAAGCGATTTTTGAAACGGATGGGATACCGCAACAGGGAGAGAATATGAAGAAGATCCCGCGACGTGAGTTTATCCGGCAGACCGCCCAATGGACGGCGGGACTGGCTTTCAGCGGACTGGCGGGCTGCAAAGGAAGGACGAAGATCGATTCCCGCGGCATATCGGCAAAGGTCCCGATGCCGATCCAGATCGTGATCGATGACGTGGGCTGGTGGTCGGGCGAGGATGGCAGCGCCCGTCAGGAGCCCTATCGAACCGGCATAAGGCGCCATCATGTCCCGGCGGATTACCAGGCCATAGCCGATCTGGGCAAAACGCTGGGTGTGCGGCCGCAAGCCGCGACGATTCTCTGCGAATGGGACCGGCATAATATTCTGCGCGAGGTTCCGACCAGCACCTGGATGCGCGAGAAATGGGATAACCGTAAATGGGTGGGACCCTGGCTGGAAGAGGCCGCCGATATCATCCGCAGCAACACGCGCCATATTGAACTGACCCTGCACGGCCTCGGACATGAGTACTGGGCCGACCGCCACTTCACCCGGGCCGAATGGGCCGACCGGAGCGGCCGCATGCGGCCGCTGGACCAAGTCGAACGCCACCTCGACTATTACGCCCGTCTGCTCGAGCAAAACCAACTCGGCCCCTTTCCCAAATCCTTCGTCCCCACTGCCTTCCTGCATGGCTTCGGCCCGGCTCCGGGTGAAACGGTGAGCATGGCCCAAGTGCTCAAGCAGCGCGGCATCACCTATATCAACACCCCTTTCAGCACGATGGCCAACGCCGGGGCAGTGCAGTTCGCGGTTTTGGGTGTCGATAACGGAGTGATGACGGTCGATCGCGGGGAGGATCTCTTTGACTGGGATGTCATCGGCGGCACCCCGGCGAACCGGATAAGCGGCCCGACCTGCGGCATGCATTGGCCGAACCTGCTGCACGAGGACCCGGCGCGCAATGGGGAGGTGGTGGAGGGCTGGGTGCGCTATCTCGCGGATTTCAATACCGGCGTGGAGACTCTGCTGGCCCCCGACTCCACCTTCTTCCAGCAGCAGCTGGCGCATCATGTGGGCACGGCGGTTGCGCTCAAAGGGCCCTTAATTGATCTGGATTTCGGCGCCATCCGGCCGGTGCCGGAGGCCCTTGCCGGCCGGCGTTTCATCCTAAAAATCAGCAGCCCGGTCCGGTTGCGTTTCAGCCCCAATCAAATCCGAGTGCTGGAGGAATCCAGTAAAACGGAAAAGGATCAATTCGTTTACACGCTCAGCCTCGAACGGCTCCCCGGATCAGCGACGGCAAGAGTCGGCCTCGAAGCGGCCTGACCCCCCCGCAAGATCGCTCAGGGCCTTTCACGGATCGTAACAAGGAGAACCACCATGAAACGATGCCTTCCCATCCTCCTCGTCTTTTCCCTCCTGATCCCCCTGCGCGCCCAGGAGCGCCGCGATCGCGCGGTGTTCGAGGTGCGCCGGGATGCGAAGCTCGACTCGATTTCGGCTGCCCTGCAAAAGGCCAAACCGCCCCGCGAACCGAAAAAGGTAATGCAGCTCGATTTCTCGACGATTGCCGCGCCCGCCTCCGTCGCGGAGTTCAAGAGCGTCTGGCATTTGCCGCCGATCCTGCAAGGCCTCTCGGGTATGTGCTGGTGTTTCTCGACGACCTCGATGCTCGAATCGGAGGTCTACCGCCAGAGCGGGCGCAAGATCGACCTTTCCGAGCTCTACACGGTCTACTGGGAGCATGTCGAAAAGGCGCGCGAGTTTGTGCGCAGCCGCGGCCAGAGCTTTCACGGCGAGGGCTCGGAGGCCAATGCGGTCTTCCGCATCTGGAAAAAGTACGGCTGCGTCCCGGCGGCCGCTTACACCGGGCTCAGGTCGGGTGCGATCTATCACAACCACGAAAACACCCTTTTCCCCGAGATCCATGCCTACCTCGAGAGCGTCAAATCCACCAACAGCTGGAATGAAGAGGCCGTCGTCGCCACGGTGCGCGCCATTCTCGACCATTACCTCGGCGCGCCGCCGGCAACCGTCACGGCCGACGGGGCTGTCTACACCCCTCAGGAGTATCTCGCCAAAGTGGTGCGGATCAATCCCGATGACTATGTCGATCTGCTTTCGCTGATGGAAAAGCCCTGGTATGCGAGGGTGGAGTACGAGGTGCCGGACAACTGGTGGCATAACGCCGACTACTACAATGTCCCGCTTGACGATTTCATGGCCGTCATTAAAAGCGCCATCCGCAAGGGCTATTCGATCGAGATCGGCGGGGATATGAGCGAGCCCGGCTACTCGCGCGGCGTCGCTGGTATGGCGGTGGTCCCCTCCTGGGACATCCCCTCGGCCTACATCGATAACGCGGCGCGCCAGTTCCGCTTCAGCAACGGCACCACCGCCGATGACCATGGCCTGCACCTGGTCGGCTTTGTGGAGAAGGAGGGAAAAGACTGGTATCTGGTCAAGGACTCGTGGAGTTCGGCTTACAACAGCAGTCATCCCGGCTACTATTTCTTTCACGAAGATTATGTACGGCTGAAGATGCTTGGCTGCACCCTGCACAAGGATGCCGCCAAAGAGGTGCTGGCTAAATTCAAATAGTACAAGGATGCAGACGATAAAAGCCCGGGTCCCTCCGGACCCGGGCTTGCCTCGATCTCACCCGCGCGGCTCTGTCGCACGCGCGCACTTCGGTCCCACTTGAGCGCTTCGGTCCTACCCGGTCCGGTTCAGCTCGTTCCGTTTCGGGTGTCCGCCAGAAAGCGGGGCTGGTACGCATCAGAGCGAGAAGGCCACGCCTCGCTGCGCGCCGATGCTCTTGAGGATCTCGTAAACCTTCTCCTCCAGCGGCACGCCCTCCTGCTTGTGCTTTTCGAAGAGCTCATACTCCTTTTCGCCGTGGATGAAGATCCGGTTGGCGCCATCGGCCTTGGCCGAAGCCTTGAGCCGGTCGATGAAATCGTCCATCTTGTCCTGAAAAATCTCCAACTCGACAAAATTTTCAATCCGGAGGGCCATGAAAAAGTGAGCCACCTCGGCCGGCTGGTTTTCTCCATGCGGACCCTTGCTGTCGACCCTATCGCCATAGGCCCCGCCCGAGAGGACGCCGCAGAGGATGTCGACTAGCACGGCCATGCCGTAGCCCTTGTAGCCGCTGAAGAGTTCGCCTGCGCCGCCGAGGGGGAGGATGCCGCCGCCTGCACGGCTGGTCATGTTTTTCAGCACCTCGGCGGCGCTGGTGGTCACCCGGCCCTCGGCATCCACCGCCCAGCCCTGCGGCAGCGCCTTGCCGAGGCGATCATAGACCTCGAGCTTGCCGCGCGGCACCACCGCGGTGGCCATGTCGAGGAAGAAGGGGCGGTTGCGCCTGGTTGGCGCGGTCAGGGAGATCGGGTTGGTGCCGATGATCATTTCCTTGCCGAAAGTGGGCACAACCAGGGGGGCGGAGTTGGTCATCGAGATCCCGAGGAGTCCCGCCTCGAGCATCATCTGGCTGTAGTAGCCGGCGATGCCGTAGTGGTTGGAGTTGCGCACCGTGACCACCCCGACGCCGCTCTGCCTGGCCTTGGCGATGGCCAACTCCGTGGCGAAGTGGGCAACCACCTGGCCGAGACCGGCGTGGCCGTCGATTGTGGCCGTGGAGGGCGCCTCGCGGACGATCTCGGGCGCTGCCAGCGGCAGGATCGTGCCGTTGATCATCCCGTCGACATAGCGTTTCAGACGGGCCACACCGTGTGAGGGTATGCCGCGCAGGTCGGCTAGAACCAGGTTTTCAGCGCAGATATGGGCTTGGTCCGGCGCGACCCCGAAGGTCTGAAAAACCGCCTGCACGAACTGGAGGAGCTTTTGATCGTTGACGATGATGGACATGGGGACCTCCCGATTTATTTCAACATCTCCCGCAGCACCGCCGGCAGGATACCACCGTGGCGGTAATAGCTGACCTCCACCGGGGTGTCGATGCGGCAGAGGGTGTTGAAGACGATTTCGCTGCCATCCGCGGCGCGGGCGACCACCTGTACCTCCTGGCGCGGCTTGAGATGGTCGTCAAGGCGGATGGTGAACGCCTCGTGGCCGGTCAAATCGAGGTTTTTTGCGGAGTCGCCCTCCTTGAACTGCAGGGGCAGCACGCCCATGCCGACCAGGTTGCTGCGGTGGATCCGCTCAAAGCTCTCGGCGATGACCGCGCGCACCCCCAGCAGCAGGGTGCCCTTGGCCGCCCAGTCGCGCGAGGAGCCGGTGCCGTACTCCTTGCCGGCCAGCACCACCAGGGGCGTTCCCTCCTCCTTGTAGCGCATGGCGGCATCGTAGATCCACATTTTTTCTCCGTCGGGCAGGTGGAGGGTGACGCCGCCCTCGGTACCGGGGGCGAGCAGGTTCTTGAGGCGGATGTTGCCGAAGGTGCCGCGCACCATCACCCGGTCGTTGCCGCGGCGGGCGCCGTACGAGTTGAAATCCTTCGGCTGCACCCCGAGAGAGATCAGATACTTGCCGGCTGGACTCTCGGCCGGGATCGATCCGGCGGGGGAGATATGATCGGTGGTCACCGAATCGCCGAGCAGGGCCAGAACCCTCGCTGCCTCGATGGAGCTGATCGCCCCGGGCTGCGCCGGCAGACCAACGAAGAAGGGCGGCTCCTGGATGTAAGTCGAATCGGCCTGCCATTCAAAGATGGCGCCGCCCTTGACCGGAATTTCGTTCCACTCCGGGCTGAAGGCGTTGACATCGGCGTACATCGCTCGGTAATTCTCCGGATCGTCTGCAAACGACAGCGCCGCCTGCAGTTCCTCCGGGGAGGGCCAGATATCCTTTAGATAGACGGGTTTGCCATCCTTGCCGGTACCGAGCGGCTCGGTCGCCAGGTCGAGGTTCATCGTGCCGGCGAGGGCGTAGGCGACCACCAGCGGCGGCGAGGCGAGATAGTTGGCCTTGACCAGGGGATTGACGCGTCCCTCAAAATTGCGGTTGCCGCTGAGCACCGCTGCCGCCACCAGCTCGTTGCTCTTGACTACCGCACCGATCGCCTCCGGCAGGGGCCCGCTGTTGCCGATGCAGGTGGTGCAGCCGTAGCCGACCACCGCAAAGCCAAGCTGCTCCAGCCAGGGCAGCAGGCCGCTCTTCTCGAGATAGGCGGTGACCACGCGCGAACCCGGGGCGAGGCTGGTCTTGACCCATGGCTTTTGCTTCAGCCCCTTCTCGACCGCCTTTTTGGCGAGCAAACCGGCGCCGACCATCACCGAGGCGTTGGAGGTGTTGGTGCAGCTGGTGATCGCGGCGATAACGACGCTGCCGTGCTCGAGGGCCGCCTTGTGTCCCGCCAGCTCGATCTCGACCTTCTCGTCCAGTTTTTCGGCGGGCAGATTGAAACCGCGCTGCTCGGCCGGAGCGCTGAGGGTGGTTTTAAAAGCACTGCTGACCCGCGAGAGGGGGATGCGGTCCTGCGGCCGTTTGGGTCCGGCCAGGCTGGGCTCGACCGTGCCGAGGTCGAGCTCGAGGCTGTCGGTGAAAATCGGATCGGGGGTTTCATCGCTGCGGAAGAGTCCCTGCTCCTTGCTGTAGCGCTCGACCAGGTCGACCAGTTCTCTGGAGCGGCCGGTGCGGGTGAGGTAGGCGAGGGCCTCGGCATCCATCGGGAAGAAGCCCATGGTGGCGCCGTACTCGGGGGCCATGTTGGCGACCAGGGCACGGTCGGGCAGGGTGATCTGCGAGAGGCCGCTGCCGTAGAATTCGACGAACTTGCCGACCACTCCTTTTTTGCGCAGCATCTGGGTTACAGTGAGGGCGATGTCGGTCGGCGTGGCCCCGGGTTGGAGGCGACCGCTGAGGCGGAAGCCGATCACCTCGGGCATGAGCATGTAGAGGGGTTGGCCGAGCATTACTGCCTCGGCCTCGATGCCGCCGACGCCCCAGCCGACAATGCCGAGGCCGTTGATCATGGTCGTGTGCGAGTCGGTGCCGACCAGGCTGTCGGGATACGCCACCCGGCCTTGCGGCGTGTCGGCCGTGAAAACGCCGCGGGCAAAATATTCGAGGTTGACCTGGTGAATGATGCCGACCCCTGGGGGGATGACCTTGAAGGTTTCGAAGGCCTTCTGGCCCCATTTGAGGAACTCGTAGCGCTCGCGGTTGCGCTGGAACTCGATCTCCATGTTGCGGCCGAGGGCCTCGCGGCTGCCAAAGGTGTCAACCTGGACCGAGTGGTCGATGACCAGCTCGGCGGGGATGAGGGGCTCGATCTTTTTGGGGTCGCCACCCATGCGTTGCATGGCCGAGCGCATTGCCGCCAGGTCGACGACGGCGGGGACGCCGGTGAAATCCTGCATGATCACCCGCGCCGGTTTGAAGGGGATCTCCACTTCCGCGGGTTTGGCCGCATTCCAGCCGGCGACATGGATCACATCCGCTTCCGTCACGTCAAAGCCGTTGCAGTTGCGCAGCAGGGATTCGAGCAGTACCTTGATACTGAAGGGGAGGCGGGAGACGGAAGCGTGCTGGTCAAGGGTGTCGAGGGCGTAGAAGGTGACCGGCCCGGCGGCGGTGTTCAGTTTGCGCTTTGCGGAGAAGGGATCCTGTGATACGGGTGACATGGGCTTTCCTTTCACTTGGCAAAACCAGGCTCTTATGAGTTACTCTGGTGAAAGTGTGTTTGGTTCAGGATGATCAGTACGACCAGGCGTTTGGGGCCGTGGGCGCCGAGGATCAGGATCTTTTCGATGTCCGCGGTGCGGCTGGGGCCGGTGATCATCACCATATCGCGGATTGCAGCCGCATCCGGCCTCGCCGTCAGCGCCTGCAGATGCGGCACCAGCCGCTCAGCCGGCAGCAGCACATAGAGGGTCTCCGGAAGCACCGCGGCCCAGCGCGAACGCGCCGCGTCATGGCGGAGCACGCAGGTGGCCGTGTCCGCAATGCCGAAATCGGCCGTCACCAGGCCGGCGGAGGCGGCGGCCAGCTGGCTGCGGCGTTCCTCCGTTGCCAGGGTGCTGGCATCGAAGCGCGCCGTCGTTTCAAGCCTCTCGGCTGCGGCACGGCTGAGCGGATCGCCGTCGAGGGCCAACTCCGCGGCCGGCGCAGCCCCGAGCAGCTCCTTCAGTTTTTCCGCCGCGGCTTGCGGGCTTGAGAGCAGGTAACACTCGCCGGAGACCGCTTCGAGCTCGCGTTTGAATTGTGCAGCGAGCCCGCGGAGGTCCGGCGGCGTCAGCGTCCGTATCGCGGCCTCGATCCGTGCCACAACCCCCTCAGGGGCCTGCGGGAGATGGGAGGGCTGTTCCAGAGCGGCGCGCACCCGGGCGAGGATGACTTCACGTGCGTTGTTCATGACCGAACCTCCTTTCCCGCGGTTGCGGGATTCGAGCGGCGCTTGAGCCAGGCCTTGTAGCGCTTGCGGAATCCCCGGCTGTCGAAGCGGCCGAGGGCGCGCGCCCTGCCGTAGCCGGGGACCACGAAGGCGCGCTCGCCGGGCAACAGCTGCTGCAGCTTGCCCGGAAACCAGGTGGCAAAACGGTAGAGGCGTGGATGGCTCGCGAGCCAGCCGAAGCCGCGGAAGACAGCGCGTTCCATGGCACCGGTGTTGCCGGTTTCCACCACCCGGTTGCGCAGCTTGAGAAGGTGATGCGGGATGTTGATCCGCACCGGACAGATCTCGAAGCACGCGCCGCAGAGGCTCGAAACGTAGGGAGCATAACGCCCCTCCACCTCGCCGAGATACTGCGGGATCAGGGTGATGCCGATCGGCCCCATGTAGACCCAGCCGTAGGCGTGGCCGCCCACCTGCTGGTAGATCGGGCAGACGTTGAGGCAGGCTCCGCAGCGGATGCAGCAGAGGGTCTCGCGCAGCTGACCGTCGGCGAGGATCTTGGAGCGGCCGTTGTCTAGGAGGAGCAGGTGAACCTCCTCAGGTCCTTCGCCGGTCGCTTGCCGCCGCGGCCCGCCAACGAGGTGGAGGTAGCTCGTCATTTTTTGTCCGGTGGCACTCGCCGGCAGGAGCTTGAGAAAGGGGGGAAGCGCGGCCAGATCAGGGAGGAGTTTTTCGATGCCCATCACCGCCAGATGGAGGCGCGGCATCCCCAGGGTCAGAAAGCCGTTGGCTTCGTTTTCGACGATGCAAAAGCTCCCCTCTTCGGCCATGGCGAAGTTGACGCCCGAGATGCCCATGTCGGCGGAGAGAAATTTCTCGCGCAGGCGCGCGCGGGCGATCTGCAGCAGCGCGTCGGGATCTTCGGTGTAGGGAACCCCGAGCTTCTCATGGAAGATCCGGCCGACATCGACACGGGTGAGATGGAGGGCCGGCGCGGTCAGGTGCGAGGGAATCTGATCCAGGAGCTGAACGATGTATTCGCCGAGGTCGGTCTCGAGCGATTCCACACCGTTTTCGGCGAGAAAATGATTGAGATGGAGTTCCTCGGTGGTCAGGGATTTGGACTTGACCACAGTCTTGACGCCCTTGTCGCGCATCAGCTCGAGGATAAGGCTGCGCGCTTCCTCGGCGTCGCGCGCCCAATGGACGACGATGCCGTTCTCCTGGCACCGGGATTCGAAGCGCTCGAGGTAATGGTCGAGGTGCTCGAGCGTCTCCTTCTTGATCTGGTGGGCCTGATGACGGAGATCCTCCCAGTAGGGGAGCTGCTCGACCTTGTCGAGGCGCTTTTTAAGGGCGGTCTGGGTCGCCTTGTCCACCGCCTCGCGCAGACGGCCGTCCGCCAGGGCTTCGTGGAGATAGGTTTTAATGTGGATAGGGGAGGTTTGCATTGTTCACTCCAGTGAAAGGCTCCGGGCCAGCAGATCGGCGATATGCAATCCGCGTGCGTGCATGTTGTGCTTGCGCAGCCAGCCGTCGATGTTCATCAGGCAGCTCGAGTCCGCGCCGATGACGTAGTCGGCGCCGCTGGCTTCGATGTAGCGGCATTTGCGCTCCACCATGGCGAGCGAGACCTCCGCCATCTTGTAGGAAAAGGTGCCGCCGAAGCCGCAGCAGGTGTCGGGTTTTTCCATCTCGACGAAGGTGATATCGCTGATGGCACGGATGAGGCGGCGCGGCTGCTCGCGCACGCCGAGCTCGCGCAGGAGGTGGCAGGAGTCATGATAAGTGACCCGGTGCGGAAAGGAGCCGTCGACCGTGGCCACCTTGGCGACATCGACGAGAAACTCGCTGAATTCGAAGATGCGCGTGCCCAGACTCTCGAGAGCCGGTTTGAGAGCGGGATCGATTCCCAGCTCCTTGTAAAAGACCCGCACCATGGCTGTGCAGGAGCCGGAGGGGGCGATGATATATTCATGCCCCTCGAAGAGGCGGATCAGGCGCTCAGCGACCGGGACGATCTCCTTGCGGTAACCGGAGTTGAAGGCCGGCTGGCCGCAGCAAGTCTGATCCTCGACATAATCGATGGTGATGCCGAAATGGTCGAGCACCTTGACCATCGATAGGGCCGACTCGGCATAGAGGTGTTCGGAAAGACAGGGTATGAAAAGGGCGACATTCATATAAACCTTTTTATATTAATAGGATAGAATTATTCCATGCAGCGGCTGCAGGAGCCCGGGTGGGCACCAGAACCCAGGTAGCCGCGAGAGCCCGGCGCCCCCCTCCCATTCCCACCCGGGTGGGTGGGGACGAGAAGTGAGAGCGTCGGCGGATTCGCGCACCGCGCACGGCCTTCCAGCCGCCTCAGCCCGCCAGTGCCTGCCAGCGCTTGGCCAGGTAGGGATCCCGCATGGTCTCGAGCAGGTAATCGCAGAATTCCCGGCCGGTGGCGCCGTCCTCACGGCCTGTGATCACCACCTCCTTCTCGAACTGGCCGCAGATGTCGAGCGCCATCTCGAGTTGGTCGGCCTTGGCGCCGAGGCCGATATGGCGCAGCATCATGGCGGCGGCGCGGATCAGGCTGGAGGGATCCGCGTAGGCGCCGCGGCCCTCGGAGATCATGCGCGGCGCCGAGCCATGGATGGCTTCGAACATGGCATAGCGCGTGCCGATATTGGCGCTGCCGGCGGTGCCAACGCCGCCCTGGAATTCGGCGGCCTCATCGGTGATGATATCGCCGTAGAGGTTGGGGAGCACCACCACGCGGAACTGGCTGCGGCGTTTGGGATCGATCAGCTTGGCGGTCATGATGTCGATGTACCACGCGTCCCATTTGACGGCGGGGTATTCCTTGGCGATGCGCTCGGCGGTTTCGAGGAAGAGGCCGTCGGTGGTTTTGATGACGTTGGCTTTGGTCACCACCGTCACCTTGTTGATGCCATTCCTCGCCGCATAGTCGAAGGCCATGCGGATGATGCGTTCCGAGCCCTGCAGGGTGGTGGCGGTGAAATCGATGGCGAGATCGGGCGTGACCTGAATGCCCTTGCTGCCGAGGATATAAGCCCCCTCCGTATTCTCGCGGAAAAAGATCCAGTCGATGTTATCCTTCGGCACCTTGACCGGGCGGACGTTGGCAAAGAGGTCGAGTTCGCGGCGCATGGCTACATTGGCGCTCTCGATATTGGGATAGGGCCCGCCCTTTTCGGGGGTGGTGGTCGGGGCCTTGAGGATGACATGGCAGGCTTTCAGTTCAGCCAGCACATCATCCGGAATCGCCTTGAGATGCCGGACCCGGTTTTCGATGGTGAGACCCTCGATCGCGCGAAAGTCCACCTTGCCGCCGGCCATCTCCTCTTTCAGCAGGTATTCCAGCACCCGCTGGGTCTCCTGCGAGATGATCGGACCGATCCCGTCGCCCCAGCAGAAGCCGATGATGATAGGCTTCAGGGTGGTGAAATTGAGCGGTTGCTCTCCTGCTTTCATGCGCTCCACACGGGCGAGCTGATCGGTGATGATTTTGGCAAAGTGCTCTTTGGCGCGATCGATTACCTCGTTCTGCATAACGGCTCCTGTAGAATGATGCGGTTAAAGGTTGCCGCCGTCCGGTGGTTGACGGCGGGAGTGACGATGACCTCTGGCCCTGCGACCCGGTCGAATGCGGGCTGGTTAATAATGGTCATGATCTTCGGGTCGGCGCGAGCGCTGGTGATAATCGATGATCCGCTGGTTGCGGCGCTCGAGCCTCTGGGCGATCTGTTCGAGAATCTGGCGGGCATAGCGGGCGTACTCGGGTCCCGCAACCGTCGCCTCCTGTTCGAGTCCGGACTCGACAAGCCCCAGGAAGGTGCTGCAATCCGCCGGCGATACCGGCGTCGGGTAAGCGGCCCACTGCTTCAAGGCGATCTCAAGGTCGCGGTTCGCTTCCTGGTTCGGACAGCCATTACAGTCCTTGAAGGGTGCGGGATTGGCCGCCCGCTGGAAACCCTTGAGGGCCATGATCAACGGCTGGTAATCGTAATCGTAATGCAGCCGGGAGAACTGGAACTCGACCACCGCGGTGCGGCTCGATGCATCGGGCTCCTGGCTGTGGCGGTTGAGCCGGGACAGATAGAGCCCGGTATCGGGATGGAGGATCTCCTCCTGAAAAATGCGCATCTCGCGCAGCCGGCCGCCGGCGTCCTCGCGCAGGTCGCCGCCGAGCATCACCAGGCAGAGGAAGTACTCGGAACGGTCCAGCGGGCGGAAAGGAATGGTCTCGTCGGCCTGAAGGCTGAGATGGAGGCTGTGGGGCTTGATGCCGAGGTAGCGCGTTGCTAGATTGATGAGCTGGGCGAGGACCCAGGGATCCTGCGTCGCCGGCTTGGAGACGTCTCCGAAGAGGCGGTAACGGCCGAAGGCGAGTTCGAGGAAGCCGCGCGAGCGCTCGCGGCGGTTTGCGGCGAAGCCATGGTCGTCGACGTGGGCGCCCAGTTTCCAACCGCGGCGATGCAGGTCAAAGTCGTGAAAATAGAAAAAGCTGTCGAAGAGGGGATCCTCATTTTCGCGGGCCTGGACGGCGCGAACGCCCAGGGGGGAAAATTCCAGCTCCGCCCCGAGGGGGGTCTGGCCGTTCTGGCGGTTCTGGTCGAGCCAGGCCGCGACCTCGCGGGCGCGCTCTTCCTGCCAGAGTTCTTCGGCGATGAAGATCGCCGCCACGGCATAGTCCGGATAGGCGTAATCGGGGCGGAGGGAGTCGACGCCGAGCTGGCTCATAGCGTTCTTGAGGGCGCTCTCCTGATCGACGAGCAGGCGCAGCGCCATCAGGGAGGAGAGGGTATGTTCGTAAAGGGTGGCGTCGGTGCGCGAGAGACCGCGGAAGTCGCGGCGGAAACGGGTCTCGATCTGATTGAAAATCATAAATTTGACCGCGAGGTTGAGGTAGGCGCCCGCGTAGCGCCGGGCCTTGGCGTCGCTCTCGAGCCAGCCAAGGTCCGGGAGGCTGGCCTTTTCGATCTCATGCTTGAGGATCCAGGGAGCGATGCCCTCCTCGCGGAAGGCGGTAGTCATCAGGCTCTGGATCTCCTCGGAGAGCAGCTCTTCGGTGACGGCGAGGGCGAGCTGCTTGCGGTCGATCAGCAGGCAGCGGTCGGCCTTTTCCTCGAGATAGTGCTGCACCGTGCGTTCGACAAAGGCCTCGATGCGGTCACGTTCGGCGAAGCCGCGTTCCAGCCAGGGGCGGATGGCCTCGGGATCGGCGATATAGACCCAGGCCTTGAAGCGGCGGCCATCGGCGTTGACCTCCACCACCTGGCGCTGGTATAGGGCGCCGGCCGATTCATAGTCGTCGAGGCGGGCGAGCAAGGCGGGTGTGACGCCGGTGAGCAGCCGGCCGTCGATGTGGTCCCCGCGCCAGGGAATAGCGAAGGAAAAGGCGTTTTGCGGCTGCACGCGGCGGAAATGGTCGAGCCGGGCCGGGATGCCCTTCAGGGTCTGACCGGTGAGGAGACGGAAATGATGATCGTCGTTGAGCGAGCCATAGACAAAGAGCGCGTCGAGCTCCTCGCCGGAATGGGGTGAAAGCTGCGGCGCGCTGTCCCGGGCTGCCGCGGCGGGCGCGGGCGGTGTTTGGGCATCGACGACCATGGAGAAGGCCGCGCGGCGGTTGGCGCCGCGCGCTCACGAGGGTTAGTGTGCGGCCCGGCCGGTGGGGTCAGGCGTCCTGTTTGAAATGGAGCGCAAACTGCTGTTGCATCTCATCCTGCGAAATCGCGGTCACGCGGCCGTTGGCATACTGCGCCTCGATCCACTCGAATATTTTGGCCACGCGGGCATCGCGCTTGTCGACCGGCGGCTTGCCCTGTTTCTGCAGCTGCTGGCTGACCCAATAGCCGACGCCGGCGATGCCGGAACGGTCGGTGATATGGACGCCGAGCGGCCGGTTGAGGATCTTGCCGGTGTCGAAGATGTTATAGATCTCCTCGTTCTTGATCACTCCGTCGGCGTGAATGCCGGCCATGGTGACGTTGAAATTCTCTCCCGCAAAGGGGTAATTGGGGGCGATCACCGTGCCAATGCTGCGCATGTAGTTGGCGATGTCGGTGATGGCCGAAAGATCCATGCCATTGGTTGATCCGGTGAGCGAAGCGTATTCGACGGCCAGGGCCTCCAGGGGCGAGTTGCCGGTGCGCTCGCCGAAGCCGAGGATCGTGCCGTTGACCGCAGCGACGCCGGAGAGCCAGGCGGCGACGCCGTTGATATGCACCTTGTGAAAATCGTTATGGCCGTGCCATTCGAGGTTGGCGGAGGGGATGCCGAATTCGCGTTGCAGGTAATAGATCATCTTGGGGACCGAGCGCGGCAGGGCGGCAGTCGCATAGGGAAGGCCGTAGCCCATGGTATCGCAAAGGCGGATTTTGATCCGCAAACCGCTATGGGCCGAAAATTCCATCAACTCCTCGGTGAAGGGGACGACGCAGCCCCAGAAATCGGCGCGGGTGACATCCTCATAATGGCAGCGGATGGCTTCAAGGCCGGCCTCGGCGGCAGCGCGGACGACCTTCATGAAATCGTCGAGCACCTGGCGGCGCGTCTTTTTAAATTTCAAAAAGATATGATAGTCGGAGATGGAGGTGAGCAGGCCGGTTTCCTTGAGCCCGGCCTGGCGGACCAGCTCAAAATCGCTGGGATTGGCACGGATCCAGGCGGTCACTTCGGGAAAGCGGTATCCCTTGTTGCGCACCTCCTCGAGGACCTCGCGGTCGCGTTCGGAGTAGATGAAAAATTCGGATTGACGGATGATGCCGTTGGGGCCGGAGAGGCGGTGGATCAGATCAAAGAGGGTGCTCGCCTGCTCGGCAGTGAAGGGGGTGCGCGCTTGCTGTCCATCACGGAAGGTGGTGTCGGTCATCCAGATCTCGGGGGCCGGACGAGCATCGACCGTCACCCCGTCAAAGACCGTTCTGGGAACCTCATCGTAGGGAAAAACATCGCGCATGAGGTTGGGCTCTTCGACATCCACCAGGGGATGACTTGGGGCCTTTTCAATTCTTTGCCAATTTGCTGGGTGAATGGACATGGGACCTCCGACAGGATCATGGATGGAGCTGCCTCCAGTGCTAAAGCAAACCTCAGGGCTCCTGGACCTCAGTGAGATGTTCCAGAGCATCACGTAAAAGCCGGTTGCCGGGGAATTTGTCCAGACCGTTCTTGTAGGCGGCGATGGCTTCGCGGGTGCGGTTGAGCCGGAAATAGACATTGCCGAGATAGAGCATGATATGGGGATCGGTGTGGCCCTGTTCGCGCAGGTTATCGAGGTGGTGCAGGGCGCAATCGTAGGCCTGATCGGCGATGCAGGCGAGGGCGGCATGATAGTGGGCGATCGCCGATTCCTGATTATTCTCCAGGAGTTTCTCGAAGGCCAGCCGCGCCTTGTAATAATGGCCGCAGTGATAGTAGGCCATACCCAACCAATAATAGGCCATGATCATGGTAGGGGAGGAGGCGATGGACTGCTCGAGGGCCTCGATGGCTTTCTCCAGGCGCATGGCGCGGTAATGGCAGATGCCGAGGTAGTAATAGGCGTAAGGCAGGCGTGGATTGACGGCGATGGCTTTCTGGAAGGTCTCCGCGGCGGCGTCGATCCGGCCGCGCAAATAGTACCCGTTGCCCAGCATAAGCAGCGAACGCAGATCGGTCGGATCCCCGGTGATCTGTTTCTCCAGATCGCGGAGCAGGTCATCCAGCTGATCCGATTCCAGCAGCTCCATGTCGTCCATCAAACCCGATGAAGTGGTCATCTTTCTCTCCTGATTATAGACAGCTTGCGTAGCTGGTATTATAAGCCCTTTGTCTTTGATAGTCAAGGGATATTTTCATTGATTTTGAACAGGAATAGTAATAAATTCGGTCCATACTGAATAACGCGACAATTTCGGCGAGAATTCCATGAAAATCAGAATGTATGGGCTCCTGACGCTTTTCGTCGTTCTTTGCAGCGCCGCAGCCGCGCAGCAGCGTCTCCCGGCGCAGGCCGTCGCCACGACGGTGGCAGCGCCGGCCGATTCCGCGTTGCAGCAGGAGGAGAACTGGGATCCGGTTGAGCTCGGCGCCTTTCTCGGAGACTTCACCGTCGGCCGCGGCGACGCGATCAGCGGCGGCGAATTGCTCAGCCGCATCAAGAACAAGGCCGTCATCGACAGCAGCCGCATGGTCGAGGGCTTCCGTATCCAGCTGCTCGCCACCCGGGATGAGAGCGAGGCCCGGCGCGCCCGCGACGATGCGCGCAGCTTTTTTCCCGAAAACAGTTATCTGCTCTATGACAATCCCTACTACAAACTGCGCCTCGGCGACTGTCTGACCCGAGCCGCCGCCGACTCGCTACAGCAGCGCGCCATCAGCAAGGGCTTCTCCGGCGCCTGGATCGTCCGCTCGCAAGTGCATGAATTCACCCCGAAACTCAATATCTTCTACACCACGCCTCCCGATTCCACGGCACTGGAATGGGACCGCCAGCAAAATTAGTATTGATTTTAAGCCATTTTTTTATTATATTTAACGCCGTTTTATAAAAACTGGTGAATTATCCGCAGCGGGCATAAATCGCATGAAAATACCGCCGGTTTAAGGTAACTCCCGTTCATCCCTTCGCTGGGGTGGCGGGTTTATTTTTGGGAGGTACTATGTCAGGCCACTCCAAGTGGGCAACGATCAAGCGTAAAAAGGAAAAAACGGATGCCGCCCGCGGACGCGCATTCACCCGGCTGATCAAGGAAATAACCATCGCGGCGCGCCACGGCGGCGGCGATGAATCGTCCAATCCCCGGCTGCGCACCGCTGTGCTCGCTGCCAAAGCCGCCAACATGCCGGCCGCCAATATCGACCGCGCCATCAAGCGCGGCACCGGCGAACTCCCGGGCGTCAATTATGAAGAGATCACCTACGAAGGATACGGGCCGGGCGGCGTCGCCGTCTATATAGAAGTGCTGACCGACAACAAGAACCGCACCGTGGCCGAAATCCGGCACCTGCTCTCCAAGTATAACGGCGCCCTCGGCGAATCGGGCAGCGTCGCCTGGATGTTCACCAAAAAGGGCGTGATCGTGATCCCGGCCAAAAACACCACCGAGGACGACCTGATGATGGTTACTCTTGATGCCGGGGCCGAGGACATCACCCTCGAAGAGGATTTCTTCCGCGTCACCACCGATCCGGCCAAGCTCGAAGCGGTTAAAAAAGCCCTCGATGGCGCCAAAATCGCCTTTGATTCGGCTGAACTCACCCGCGAGCCGGCCAATACCGTCAAGGTCGAAGGCAAGGCCGCTGAATCGGTGATCAAACTGATGGACGCTCTCGAAGAGCACGAGGATGTCCAGAATGTCTATGCCAATTTCGACATCGACGAAAAAACCCTGGAAGCGATGGAAGAGTAAAGCCGCATGGTGGTGATGGGCATTGACCCGGGCAGTCAGGTCACCGGCTATGGCATCGTCTCCATCACCGCCGGCGATGGACCCCGTTATCTCGCCTGCGGGACCATCCGCCCCGGCCGCGCCGATGGCTTTTTCGCGCGGCTTAAAGAGATCTACGACGGAGTAGCGAGGTTGATCGCGGAGCACCGGCCGGACGTGGCGGCCTGCGAGGATATTTTTTACGCCCGAAACGCCCGTTCCTCCCTGATGCTGGGGCAGGCGCGCGCCGCGGCCGTTCTCGCCGCCTTGAACGCCGGGCTGCCGGTTTCAGCCTATGCGCCATCGGAAGTGAAAATGGCCGTCACCGGCCGCGGCGGCGCCGGCAAAGAGCAGGTCTGCTGCATGGTGACCCGGCTCCTCGGCGTCGACCTCCAGGATCAGGCCCTGGATGCCTCCGACGCCCTGGCCATCGCCCTCTGCCACGCCCTGCGCTGGCAGAGCCAACGGCACCAGGTGCCTGTTTGAGAGACGGATACCCTGAAGATGATTGCATTCCTGCGCGCCCTTCTCACCCTCAAAGAACCGACCCGCGTGGTCGTCGAGCGCGACGGTATGGGCATGGAACTCCTCATTCCGCTCTCGACCTTCGCCGCCTTGCCGGGGGTGGGCGCCGAGGTCTTGCTTCACACCCATCTTCATGTGCGCGAAGACGCCCTGACCCTGATCGGATTCGCCACTCCCGCCGAAAAGGAGCTCTTCGAACTCCTGCTCTCGGTCTCCGGCATCGGCGTGCGCTCGGGTCTGGCCATTCTCTCCGGCAGCCGCCCCGAAGAACTTTACGGCTGGATCGCCCGCGGCGATGAGGCCGCCTTGACACGCATCCCCGGCCTCGGCAAAAAGACCGCCCAGCGGGTGATCCTCGATCTCCGCGAAAAGGCGGCGCAGCATCTGCAAAAGGGCAGTGCGGATGCCACCCCGGCCCCCGCGGCCGCTCCCGAGCTCAGCGAACAGGCTATCCTCGCGCTCACCGGACTCGGCTTCAGCAAGCTGGAGGCGCAACGGGCCATCGATAAAGCCTCCGCCCGGCTGGGCGCTGAAGCCAAACTGGAAGATCTGCTACGCACGGCCCTGCAGGGCTGAGCTGAAGGAGTATGGTGAATCCGAATGACCGTCCCACCTGTCCGGACGCCCTCAACGGCGAACGGGAATTCGACGCGACCCTGCGGCCGGGACGCTTTGCCGAGTTCATCGGACAGGACAAGGTCAAGGAGAATCTCCATATCTTCATCCAGGCCGCCCGCGCCCGCGGCGAGGCGTTGGATCACGTGCTCTTTTACGGACCGCCGGGCCTCGGCAAGACCTCCCTGGCCCATATCATCGCCAGGGAGATGGGCGCCAATATCCGCCTGACGTCCGGTCCGACGCTGGAACGCGCCGGCGACCTCGCCGGGCTGCTGACCAACCTCAGCGAGCATGACGTCCTCTTCATCGATGAGATCCACCGCCTCAACCGGGTGGTCGAGGAGTATCTCTACCCGGCCATGGAGGATTTCAAACTCGACATCATCCTCGACAAGGGGGCCAACGCCCGTTCGATCCAGCTCAAGCTGCCCCATTTCACCCTGGTCGGGGCGACGACGCGGGCCGGCCTGCTGACCTCGCCCCTGCGCGCTCGTTTCGGGGTCTCGTTCCGCCTCGATTTCTACGAGCCCGAGCGGCTGCGCGAGATCGTCTTGCGCTCGGCGCGGATCCTCGACAAGGCGATCGCGCCCGAGGCCGCCCTCGAGATCGCCCGGCGCAGCCGCGGTACCCCGCGCGTGGCCAACCGCTTGCTGCGCCGCGTCCGCGATTTCGCCCAGATCCTCGGCGAACCCGAGATCACCCTCGAACGCACCATGGCGGCGCTGCAACGCCTCGACGTCGATGAGTCCGGCCTCGATGACATGGACAAGCGCATCCTGCTGACGGTGATCGACAAGTTCAGCGGCGGACCGGTCGGCCTCAACACCCTGGCCGTCGCCATCGGCGAGGAGAGCGATACCATCGAGGAGCTCTACGAGCCCTATCTGATCCAGTCCGGGTTCCTCAACCGGACGCCCCGTGGCCGGGTCGCTACAGCGGCCGCTTATGCCCATTTCGGCCGCAAACAAGGCCATCCCCTGCAGGGACAGCTCTTCGAGTAACGCTGTCCCTGGCAAAACAGCATTACGATGCTGGAGTACCTGATCCCCGTCGCGAAATCCGGCGCGATCCGGATTCACCACTCTATAGAGGAGGAATCGCCGCGATGAAATTGTCCGATTTCAAGTATAATCTGCCCGAGAAGTTGATTGCGCAATATCCCAGCGAGGAGCGCGACCAGTGCCGCCTGATGATCCTCAACCGAGAAACCGGCACCATGGAGGAGGGCATCTTCGCCGATGTGATCGATTACATGGAAAAGGGCGACAGCCTGGTCATCAACCAGACCAAGGTTTTCCCGGCCCGCTTGGAGGGGAGTAAGGACAAGACCGACGCCCGCGTCGAGGTCTTTCTCCTGCGCGAACTTGAACTGGGTCTCTGGGAGGTCCTGGTGAAACCGGCGCGCAAGGTGCGCGTCGGCAATCGCCTGACTATCGGCAACGAACTGGCCTGCGACGTCATCGATAACACCGTCTCCGGCGGACGCGTCGTCCGCTTCAATTACAGCGGCGATTTTTACGAGATCGTCGACCGCATCGGCAAGTCGCCGCTGCCGCCCTATATCAAGCGCGAACCCGAGCCGAGCGACAAAGAACGCTACCAGACCGTCTACGCCCGGGACCGCGGCGCGGTCGCGGCGCCGACCGCCGGTCTGCACTTTACACCCGCCCTTTTAAAAAAGATCAAGGCCAAGGGGGTCAAGGTGGTTCCGCTCACCCTCCATCTCGGCCTGGGCAGCTTCCGTACGGTGGTGGTCGAGGATCTGAGCCGCCACAAGATGGACTCCGAGTTTTTTGAGATCTCCGATGAAGCGGCTGCGGCGATCAACGAGACCATGCGCAGCAAGCACAAGGTCATCGCCGTCGGCACCAGTGTCGTGCGCGCTCTCGAAGCCAATGTCACCTCCGAGGGTTGGGCGAAGTCCGGCCACGGCTGGACCGATAAGTTCATTTATCCGCCCTACGATTTCAAGATCGTCGACCGGCTCATCACCAATTTTCATCTGCCGCAATCGACCCTGCTGATGCTGATCTCCGCCTTCGCCGGCCGCGATCTGGTCTTCAAGGCCTATCGCAAGGCGATCCGCGACAAGTTCATGTTCTTCAGCTACGGCGACAGCATGCTGATCCTCTAACCGGCTGACTTCGAACGGATGGAAAAGAGCGCGAGCTGTACTGCCCTCATTGTTGCCGCCGGCCAGGGCAAGCGCTTCGGCGGGGCGGTGAGCAAGCAGTTCATCGCTGTGCACGGGCGGCCGCTGCTGTGGTACACTTTGCGGGCCTTTGAGGCCTGTCCGGAGATCGGGGCGGTGATCGTCATCCTCCCGCCCGACGCTGTCGCCGAACGCGGCGCCGAGATCGCCGGCTGGAGATTTGCCAAATACATGCTCGCCCTCGCGGGCGGCGCCGAACGCCACGATTCCGTCGCCAACGGCCTGGCCGCTCTGCCCCCGGCGAGCCCACTGGTCGCCATCCATGACGGGGTGCGGCCCCTGATCACCCCGGAGATCATCTCCGCCTGCATTGCCGCAGCGCGGGAGGGGGGTGCCGCTATCGCCGCGGTGCCGCCCAAGGATACCATCAAGGAGACCGAGGCGGGGCGGATCACGGCCACTCTCGACCGCCGCCGCCTGGTGCTGGTGCAAACCCCGCAGGTCTTCCGCAGCGACCTCATCCGCAGCGCCTATGAAGAGGCCTCCCGCTGCGGGGTTTTCAGCACCGACGACGCCGCCCTGGTCGAGGCGCTCGGCCATCCGGTGCGGGTCGTCCCCGGCGACTACCGCAATATCAAGGTCACCTCTCCGGAAGACCTGATTCTGGTCCATGCCCTCCTGGAGCCCTGAAATGCGCATCGGTCACGGATTCGATGTTCACCGCCTCGTCGCAGGGCGCAAGCTCATCCTCGGCGGGGTCGAGATCCCCTGCGAACTCGGGCTGCTCGGCCACTCCGACGCCGATGTGCTCTGCCACGCCGTCAGCGACGCCCTGCTCGGAGCACTGGCTCTGGGGGATATCGGCAAGCACTTTCCCGACAGCGATCCGCGCTGGAAGGACGCCGACAGCCTGATGCTGCTCGGCCGGGTGGCCGGACTGGCAAGGGAACGGGGCTACGCGGTAGTCAACGTCGATGCCACCCTCATCCTGCAGCGGCCGAAAGTGGCGCCGTATGTGGAACGGATGCGCGCGAATATCGCCCACGCACTGGGAGTGGCCGTCGAGGCGGTCTCGGTCAAGGCGACGACCAGCGAAGGGATGGGGTACGAGGGGCGCGGCGAGGGCGCCTCGTGTCATGCGGTGGTGCTGGTCGAACGGATAGGAGAGGAAAAGGATGCCACTCACAGTCTATAACAGTCTCACCCGCAGCAAAGAGCTTTTCGAGCCGATCACTCCCGGCCGCGTCACCATGTACGTCTGCGGCCCGACGGTCTACGACAATCCCCACATCGGTCACGTCAAGAGCTATGTCTCCTTCGATGTGATTGTGCGTTATCTCCGTTTTCTCGGCTACAAGGTGCGCTATGTGCAGAACATCACCGACGTCGGCCATCTGCTCGACAGCGGCGAGGACCGCATCCTGCGCGGGGCCGAACGCGAGCAGCTGCAGCCGATGGAACTGGTCGAGCGCTACACCCGCGCCTATTTCGCCGCCATGGACGCCCTCAATGTGCTGCGCCCCGACATCTCGCCGCGCGCCAGCGGCCACGTCCCCGAGCAAATCGAACTGGTGCAAAAACTGATTGAGAAGGGGATGGCCTACGTGGTCAACGGCTCGGTCTATTTCGACGTCGGCAAATTCCCTGCATACGGCAAGCTCTCCGGCCGCAAGGTGGAGGAGCAGATGGCGGGGGCGCGCCTGAATGTGATCGAGGAGAAACGCCATCCGGCCGATTTCGCGCTGTGGAAAAAGGCCGAGCCGGAGCACATCATGCAGTGGAACAGTCCTTGGGGCCGCGGCTTTCCCGGCTGGCACATCGAGTGCTCGGCGATGTCGATGAAGTATCTCGGCGAGAGCATCGACATCCACGGCGGCGGCATGGAGAACCAGTTCCCCCACCACGAATGCGAGATCGCCCAGAGCGAGGCGGCCACCGGCAAACGCTTTGTCAAGTACTGGCTGCACAACAACATGGTGCTGGTCGATGGGATCAAGATGTCCAAATCCCTGGGCAATTTCACCACTGTCGAGCAGGCCCTGGGCAAGTTCAGCGGCGAGCAGGTGCGCTTTTTCATCCTGCAGAGCCATTACCGCTCTCCGGTTGATTTCAGCGATGCGGCGATCACCGCGGCCGGCCAAGGGCTGGAGCGGCTGCGCACCACGCTGGCGGCTGTCCGGCGGCGGGCTGCAGAGCGGGGCGGGACTGCCGATGCGGCGGCTGTTGCGGCGGCAACACCCTCCAATAGTGGGAGCGCCACGGCCTCTGAGGCGGCTGCCGCTCTCATCGACACCTATCGCAACCGCTTCCTCGAGGCCATGGACGACGATTTCAATACCCCCGCGGCGATCGGTCACCTTTTCGATTTCTGCCGCGAGATCAACAAGCATCTCGATGTGGGCGGCAGCCCAGCCGACGCGCAGCTCTTTGGGGCGACCCTGACCAGCCTGGCCGGCGAGGTATTGGGACTGCGGCTGCAGCAGGAGGAAAGCGGCGGGGTGGAGGCGGCGCCCTTCATCGAGTTGCTGCTGAAGTTACGTGCGGCGCTGCGGCAGAAGCGGGAATTCCAGATGGCCGATCAGGTGCGCGATCAGCTGCAGGAACTGGGGGTGGTGATAGAGGACGGCAAGGAGGGGACGCGCTGGAAGGTGATGCGATGACGAAAACAATCTCGCAAATTTGCTAGACAAGTCATCGAATCAGTACGTAAAGCATCCTCCTCCATGGAGTAAATTTGCGGCATTGCCGCGATCTTGCCAGAGGCGAATATTGGCAATCCCCATCCTTGCCGGTTTGTTCTGCTTGAGTCGTGAATTTGGGGTCCTTTCATAGGCCTTATTTAATGGCTGGGTGCCTTGAGTACCAAATAATGATGACCACCATTATCCTCGACGCACTTTGAAGCGACAAAATGCCGTTCGCCAAGGCTGGATGGGCTTCCTATGTCGTCATCCCTCGCAAAACTTACAGCGATCGCAGGCCATTTAGAGCGGCTGGTCCCGGCCGATGGTATCGGGCACATAACCTCTGATCGGACAGAGGTGAGCCGATGCACCCTGATCCGCGCCGGCAGGCCGTGCCAGTGTGGGGCGATATTGTTAGTACTGAATGAATTTTTTTCTTGCATATTTCCAAGAAATTGCTAACTTATACGGCTAACTTGGTTATGGTGCGAAACCGCGCCACCATAGCTCAGTAGGTAGAGCACCTCACTTGTAATGAGGACGTCGCGGGTTCGATTCCTGCTGGTGGCTCTTTGATATAAAGTCTGGATATGGAGAGGTACCCGAGTGGTCAAAGGGAACAGACTGTAAATCTGTCAGCTGACGCTTTCGGAGGTTCGAATCCTCCCCTCTCCACTCTCGGTCCGGCGGGGTGCATGCTGCCGGCCCTGTACGACTCGAAGCGTGTGAGCGGATCACAACCTGTGTCTTCATCCCAACCCGGAAGACAAACCAGGCGAGGAGGGTTACTATTTCTCGGTATGGTTTATCCGGTCGGTCTCGGTTGGCGCTGTTTTAATCGATGCCGGCTTTTTTTATCTCCGCAGAGCCCCTTCAGGCGGGAGTAACTCAGTTGGTTAGAGTCACAGCCTTCCAAGCTGTTGGTCGCGGGTTCGAGTCCCGTCTCCCGCTCCAGAAGATGGAACCAGGTTGCTCCATGCCACGCTTCGAATCACTCCGTATGCCCGAGTAGCTCAGTCGGTAGAGCGCATCCTTGGTAAGGATGAGGTCACCAGTTCAATCCTGGTCTCGGGCTCCATTCATCACAAGCGCACAAGTAACAGCTTTCAAACTAGATTATTGTCCGGAGGATGTAAAAATGGCAAAGCAAAAGTTCGAGCGGACCAAGCCGCATGTGAACATCGGCACGATTG
>DAOLSP010000019.1 GCA_035419245.1 bacterium
ATATTTTTAATCTCAAGGAATACAAGCCCATCGCCCGCTCGACGATTTTGACCGCCTTTCTGGGTTATGTCCTGGTGATCACGGCGCTGATGTTCGATCTGGGGAAACCCTACAATGTCTGGCACGTCATCGTCATGTGGAACCCCCATTCGGTCATGTTCGAGGTTGGCTGGTGCGTGATGCTCTACACGACGGTGCTCTTTCTTGAATTTCTGCCGGTCGTATTCGAACGGTTCCGCCTCGAGCGTTGGCAACGCCGATTCCAAACCATCACCGTCCCTCTGGTCATCGTCGGGGTGCTGCTCTCGACTCTGCACCAGTCGTCGCTCGGGACCCTCTACGTCCTTGTGGCCAGCAAGCTGCATCCGCTGTGGTACTCCGGATTGCTGCCGCTCTTCTTTTTCATCTCGGCCATCGCCGGAGGGCTCGCCATGGTCATATTCGAGTCCTATCTGAGTGCGCGCGCCTTCGGCAAGGAGCTGGAGCACAGCCTCCTGGCCAATATCAGCCGGGTGATCGCCGTGGTCATCGGGATCTATCTGGTCCTGCGGCTCCAGGATCTGTCGAGCCGCAGTGCCTTGCGGTATATTTTCGACGGATCGGCCGAGAGCCTCTATTTTCTCGTCGAGATTCTGCTCGGTTTTGTTACGCCGATGCTCCTGTTTTTCAGCGCCAGGGTGCGCGCCAGCAAGGCCTGGCTCTTTTTCGGAGCAGTTTTGGTGCTGTTTGGCTTCATCATGAACCGACTGAACGTGGCGATCACGGGGATGACGCGATACAGCGGCGTGGAATATCTGCCCAGTTGGATGGAGCTGGCGGTGACCATGTCGGTGGTTGCCGCAGGGCTGGTGGCCTTTCGCTTCGCTGTCAAATTTCTGCCTATCTTTCCGGCTGAGGAAAAGCTGGGTGTGCACCAGCCGCCGCTGGTGGCCGCCGGCAAGTCCGGACGATGGGCGATGGCTGCCCTCTTCGGGATTCTACTGCTGCTGGTCGCCGGATTCGGCTGGTCTCTGGCCGCAAAAAAGCCCAACACGCCGGCGCAGATACCCGATCCGGCCAAGCTGTTGCCCGCTGAATCGCTCACCTTTCCGGAGGCGATTGCAATCCCCAAATCGGAGGCCAGTCCCGGTCAGGTCACCTTCAATCACGAATCGCATGTGGATCAAAGTGAGCCCAACTGCAAGACATGTCATGCTGTGCTCTTTTCCATCCGGTCTGTCGGACAGGAGGCTGGCGGTGCGGCCAAAGCCGGTCATGAACCGTGCGGCACCTGTCATAACGGTGAAAAAGCATTTAACTATGAAGAGAGTTGTGACGGCTGCCACGTCAGCTCCGAATAAGATGGATGTGGCTGAAGACAAGCCGGAATTTCCACTGGTGCTTAAGGAGCAAATGGTCCGCACCATGACAAATCCTACTGAAAAATCTCCAGATGCAGTTTATCGCATCTGGCCGGAAGGCGAATCCGCTTGCATCTGGATGCAGGCGGGTCTCGTGGCCTTCAAGTTATGCGATCGCGCATTTGAGTGTGAAAACTGCCCTTTCGACGCGCTGATGCGCAGGGGCACTGATAAAGGGCATCGCCACAATGAAGTACCAGGACCGGAAGCCCCTGCACCAGCCGTCAGGATGAAACCTTCGGATGATGCGCTCTGTTTTGATCCGGAAGCCTGGTATGGCGCCGGTTTCTGGTACGTCCGCCGGCGGGATGAACATCTGGTCGAGATCGGTTTGAATGAAATCGGTGCCCTTTTCCTGCCGCCGGTACGCGAAGTCATTTTGCCGCGTTTAGGGACGGCGCTGACGGCGACACAGACCAGCATGTGGTTGATCGCCAGCGAGGGCACCCTGGGGCTCACCGCACCCTGTGCGGGAGTGATCCGCGGCGTCAACCCTCGCCTGCTCGATACTCTGGTCATCCGGAGTGAGCCCGCCCGCCAGGTTCGGTTCATGGATCTCGAAGTGAGCTCGGTGCGCACGGCTTGCCGCGGTTTACTGCGCGGGACGAAGGCCGCAGAGTATCTCCAGACACAGCACAAGGAGCTGATGCAAATCCTCGAGGACGCTCTGGATCCTCTGCGCAAAACGTTGGGGCCAACCAGCCACGATGGTGGGACACGCCTGCCAAATCTCGCCGCCATGCTGGGCGGCCAGCGGTATTTTCACCTCGTCGCCCAATTCTATCGCCGTTGAGCGGCCCGCAGCGTTAGGGCCGCTCAACGGTTATGGTTCACTCCTCTTCCACCCCTCGTAATCTTGCCGACGGCGTCACCATTTGGTCCGTCCGTGTGTTGTCAACATTTTAAACAGAATATGTTGTGATTTGCTGCACCTGGCCATAATGCCACCAAATCAGTTGCACCTTGTCGATTAAATTGCTATTTTGCCTTGGCTTTACCATACCGATCACTGCAGGTGTCCAACGTCATGATGAAAAGAACCGCCCAGTCGCTGAGCATCCGCATCTTCCTCTGGATGATGTTGATCATGATGATGGGATTCTCGATTTATTCCTACCGCTCGGTGCAGACCCACAGCCGGCAGCTGATGGAGAACGTTTTTCTCAGCGTGAATCGGGTCAGTGATATCCTTAAACGGTCCATGCGGTACGGCATGCTGATCAACCGCAAGGAGGATGTGCATCAGATCATCAACACCGTGGCCAATGAGCCTGGAGTGGATGGCATTCGCATCTACAACAAGAAGGGTACGATCGTTTTTTCCTCGACCGCCGCGGAGATCGGACGCACGGCCGATTTTAGGGCGGAGGCCTGCATCATCTGCCATGCCGAATCACAGCCCTTGCAGGCCCTGCCCCTGGCGGAACGGCAGCGTGTCTTCCGGCTGCCCGACGGTCACCGGACAGTTGGCGTCATCAATCCGATCGAGAATGAAAAGGATTGCTATACCGCGGAGTGCCACGCGCATGAGCAGGGACAAAAGGTGCTGGGTGTGCTCGATGTCAAGATGTCGCTGGAAGCGGTCGACCGCCAACTGCAGCAGAGCCGCCGGCAGCTCATCCTTTTTGCCGGCTTTATGATCATTGGCAGCGGGCTGGCTGCCGGCATGTTCATCTATCTTACCGTCCGGCGTCGCGTCCGTGCGCTCATCAAGGGCACCCGGGAGATCGCTTCGGGGAATCTCGCTTACCGTATCCCCTCATCTGGAAAGGATGAACTCGGACAGCTGGCACACTCCTTCAACCGGATGAGCGAGGATCTCGCCAAAGCCTATCAGGAGATCACCGATTGGTCCAGCCATCTCGAGGAGAAGGCGGAACAAAAAAGCCGCGAGCTGGCCCAGGCGCAGTCGCATATGATGCAGATGGAACGCCTGGCCTCGTTGGGCAAACTTTCGGCGACGGTGGCGCATGAGATAAACAATCCTCTCGCCGGGGTGCTCAATTATGCCTTTCTTGCATTGCGGCTGCTGCGCGAGGATAATCTCTCCCCGGAGCGCAAAGTGGCTCTTCAGGAATATCTGACCATCATCAAGAACGAGGTTGGACGCTCCGGCGACATCGTCAAGAACATGCTGATCTTCGCCCGGCAGACCGGTGGCAACTTCGCTCAGGAACATTTACACGACCTGATTGCCTCCAGCCTGATGCTGGTCCATCACCATCTCGAGCTCAAGGGGATCGAGGCGGTGCGAAAGCTGACCCTGGCGGATGACCTGGTGATCTGCGATGGCGGCCAGATCCGCCAGGCGCTGGTCGCCCTCTTTGTCAATGCGACGGAAGCGATGGAGAACGGCGGTATCCTGACCATCACCACCAGTGAAGGACAGGATCGGGAGCATGTGACGATCCAGGTCTCCGATACCGGTGTCGGCATTCCGGAGCAAATCCTTCCCAATATCTTCGATCCCTTTTTCTCCACGAAGAAAGAGGGCAAAGGCGTGGGGCTGGGCTTGGCCGTTGTCTACGGGATCATCCAGCGCCACCAGGGCCGTATTTCGGTGGAATCCAGCCCTGGTGCTGGCGCAACCTTCTACATCACGCTGCCGCGGCAACCAATCGCGGACAGCGATGTCAAGATCAGCAAGCAGACAATCCAAGAGATCTGACCTTGCGACCGTTGGGGGATTGACCAATATTGACATTATTCATCAGAGGTCTACCATGACTGCTGTTTCCATTCTCATCGTCGATGATGAAGAATCCGTACGCCACTCCTTGTTCAACTGGTTTCGTGAGGATGGCTATGAGGTTGGCATCGCCAAGGATGCCTATGAGGCGCTGGCGGCCCTTGAAAGAGCGCACTGGGATATCATGCTGCTTGATATCCGCATGCCCGGGATGGATGGCATAGAGCTGCAGCGGCGCGTGCGTGAGGTCAACAAGGAGATCATCATCATCATTATGACGGCCTATGCGTCGGTCGATACCGCGGTCTCCAGCCTGAAGGAAGGCGCCTATGATTACATCGTCAAGCCCTTTAATCCGGATGATCTTAGCCACATGATCCGCAATGCCGCGGAACGGCTCTCCCTACGCAGCGAAAACCTCGAATTACGCCAGAGTTTGCAGCAGGTGGCGCTCACCAACGAGATTATTGGTGACAGCCCGCAGATCCGCCGTGTCATGGAACTGGTCCAAACTGTGGCCCAGTCTGATTCAACTGTGGTCATCCGCGGTGAAAGTGGTACGGGCAAGGAACTGATTGCTCGTGCGATCCACGCCCATTCCGAACGGCGTTATCACCCGATCATTGCGGTGAACTGCGGTGCACTGGCGGAGAGTCTATTGGAGAGCGAGCTGTTTGGTCATGAAAAGGGGGCCTTTACGGGTGCGCAGACGCGGCGCAAGGGGAAATTTGAGATGGCGGACAAGGGCACCCTCTTCCTGGACGAGATCGGCAATATCAGCCAGAAGATGCAGATGGAGCTGTTGAGGGTGCTGGAATCCAAGCAATTCACGCGGGTTGGGGGCAACCAGACCATCCATGTCGACATCCGGCTCATTTGCGCCACCAACAAGAATCTGGAAATGGCCGTTGCCGACGGCTCGTTCCGGGAGGATCTCTATTATCGCATCAACGTCTTCACGATCGTCCTGCCGCCGCTGCGTGAGCGCAAATCAGATATCCCCTTGCTGGTGTACCATTTTATAAATAAATACAACCAGAGCATGAATAAAAACATTAAGGATATCTCTCCACAGGCCATGGATTTGTTGATCCGTCACCAATGGCCGGGCAATGTGCGTGAACTTGAGAATGCGATCGAGCGGGCAATGGTGGTGGGCAAGCCACCGATCATCCAGCCGAATGATCTGCCGTTTCAACTGGCCGAGGAGGGGGTGGAACCGCCGCAGGGCACGGATTCCCTGGCGGAAATGGAAAAACGCCACATTGCGCAGGTGTTGCGCAAGGCCAACTGGAATATCAGCCGGAGCGCCAAAATGCTGGGGATTGACCGGGTGACTCTGTATAATAAAATCAAACGATATCAGCTCAAAGAGTAACCGGCATGGGACGCATTCATATTGTGCCGCTGCTCGAAATCAAGCCGGATACCCAATCGCGGCTGCTCGGGGCCATCCAGCAGCAGGTGAACTGGCCCGCCGTCTTCCTGCCCCTTGAATTCGATCCCCGGTTTGCCTTCGACCAGATCCGCGGACAATATCATTCCTCACAAATTCTGCTCGGTCTGAACAGCAAGCTCGCCTCTGCGCAAGACAAGATTCTGGCCATAGTCCCTTTCGACCTCTTCATCCCTATACTTACCTTTGTTTTCGGGGAGGCTCAGCTCGAAGGACCGGCTGCCGTGGTCTCCCTTCTACGGCTGCGACCGGAATTCTATGGCCTCCCCCCTGCTCCGGCCCTCGTGGTCGAGCGTCTGGTCAAGGAAAGTATTCACGAATTGGGACACACCTTCGGGCTGCGCCACTGCCAACAGCAAGGGTGTGTTCTCAATGCGTCTACCTATGTCGAAGAGATCGATCTCAAGTCCGACCTTTTTTGTCCCGGCTGCGCCCTCCTCCTGAAGGAGCGTCAAAGCGCGCTCCTCTCTCCTTCCAAAACGGCCTAACGCTTCCAGCGCTCCACTTAAACCGCGCTCTCCATCCGTTTGCGCAGCTCGATGGACTGAGCATAGAACTCTTCAAGCGTCATCTTTTTCAGATAAACCATGCCATGGGCTCCACGCAGTCGCGGATGTTCGTTCTCGTTGAAGTAGCTGCGGCCAAGGCAGAGCTTCATCCACTGGTACTGTTCGACCAGCACCTTGCGTGAGAGCTGGGAGAAGGGGCCGTCGAACTCATAACTCGGGAACGAAGCGGTGCGCTGCGAACCAAAGCAGTCGTTAAAAACCGATTCCAGCACCGACAGCGAATTGAGTGAGACCGGCACCATGGTAGTGGCTTCCGAGGGATGGAAGCGGAACCAGACATTCCGGTAGCCCCAGACCTGAATATGATGTTTGCCGCTCTCTTTCTCGTAGATTTTAAGTGCCTGAGCGATGGTCTGTAAAACCTTATAATGGGTATCGGGACCGCTGCCCTCGGGGTCGAAGGCCAGGGTTACGACACTGGGTTTGACATATTTAAGGAGATTCAGCACCGGGAGGACGTCGCGGTCGACGAGCGGATCTTCCGTAAAGATTTCTCCCTTGTAGAAACCGAGGCGCAGATGGTGGACATGGCTCGAGTTGAAGCCCAGATGGCCCCATTTGAGATCCGATTCCCATTCGCGGATCATTCCTTTGAGCTGCTGGATATAGGGCAGATCCTTTTTCCCGGGGTATTGGGTCTTGAAGTAGAGGATTAGTTCAGCGACGCGGTTTTTCAACTGGCTGGGACTGCTCTCCTCGAAGATATAGATCAGGTTACGCAGCAGCCGGCGTGCCTCGCCCTCGGCGCGCATGTAATCACTGTGCGCGGCGACGCCGTCGAGATACTGGTACATGTCGCGGTTGCGGCAGACGTCGTTGTTGGGATCGAAATAGCCCTGATCCAGAAGGTGGAGGAACTCGGGCGTATCGATGAATTTTTGCAGATTCTCCAGCATTTCGCGGGCGTAGGCATTGGTGACGGCATTAAAGCCGCTGGTCAGGTAGGTGAAGTGATGTTTGTTTTTCGCGCTGCGGACCAGGTGGATGATGTACGGCCAATAGCCCAGAATGATGTCGTCATGATGGGGGGCAGTATGCAGGAAGGTATGTCCCTCGAGAGGAGCCAAACCCTCCTCGATTTTGGCCTGCAAGCGTCCGGAGATGAAGGCTCCCAATTCCTGGGGGGTTTTCCCGCTCTTTTTAAGGATCCAGGCCGAGGAACGGATGGAGGCATAATCGGCTTCATCGAGTTCGTAGAGATGCTTTTTCCGCTCCTTGGCGAGATCGACGACGATATGTTCCATTTCATAATCCGGAATGGGTTCCATCCGGGTGACGTCCTCGTAGCGTCGTTCTGTCAGCAGGACGGCGGCGCCGCGGGTGAGATAAAAACGCGCATTGGCCAGCTGGTGCAGTACCGATGCAGGGTACTGATTATCGGCTTGTTGCTCGATGGCCTCTTTGACGACTTTGGCTTTGGCTTCGCCGGCGGCGATGATGATCGCGACGGCTTCGGGATTAAAGGTGATGGTGGAGAGGCCAATAGTGATCACCAGACGATTACGGGCGACCTCGATGCCGCCCAGATCGGTTGCAGCAGCGGCCTGGGTCTCATAGTTGGTGGCCGTGAGGCGGGTGGTTGAAAAATGGTCGGAGCCGCGCACGTTGAAGCCGATGTGCCCATCAGGGCCGATCCCGCCGAGGAAAAAGCCGATGCCGCCCAGATTGCGGATCTGTGCCTCGTATTCGGTGCAATATTGGTCAACGCGGGTGATGACTTTTTGCTGGATCCGTTCAAGCCGGGTCTTGGGCTGGCGGGTGCGCAGGGTTAAATCGACAATCTCATCCGGAAAGATCTCCGCCGGGGTTTTCCCTTCAGGGACACCGAGGTTCCAGGCATTGATCAGCAGCGCCTTTTTGGGATCCAGGCCGAAGCCGCGGATGTAGAAATTGTTGATATAATGGTGGAAGCTGTTCACCTGGGTGGGACTGATTGGATAAAATTCATCGATCTGCACAAATTGCAGTCCGCTCATTTGCGGTTTCACCGCCACATCGATGCCGTTGGCCTCGAGATCCTTGCGAACATCCACCAGATCCCAGTCCCGGAGGTATTTTTTGACCCATTTGATGAAATGTTCGGGGGTTTTCCCGGTTGGCAGGGAGATGATGCCCTCAGGATTCTGTTGTACCCACTCCAGAAAGCGGAGCGCGGTGAGTTTGCCCAGCATGGGGAAGTTATCCACCTCGATTATAGCGATTTTCTCCTGCGGCCCATAAATGAATTTACGGCCACTCCGCTCAACAGCAATTGCTTCAACTCGTGAAGTGGGAATCTTGAGCTCTTTTTTTGACATAAGTCTATCCAAGTTTGGGTACAGTACAGTGAAACATCCTGGCAATTCAATATATTAAAATTCTGTAAAAATCAAAACCTATTTCTTGCTCCGCATCACCACAGCCGGCTGCCGCCGCCATGATCAATCCCATCCAGGTAAAAGAGGCTTGTGCAGCTGCCGGGAATTGACTATATTTCAGAACATTCATCAGCAAGGAGCGAAGCCTATGAAACGAGCTGAGGTATTGTGTATGATCGTTTTACTTTGTGCCGCCACAGCAGAGGTGCAGAGTCAGACTCGGGCCCGGGCAGAAGTGGCCCTTGAGGACACCTGGAATCTCGCGGATTTATATACGGATACTGGACACTGGCAAACCGCCAAAACCAGCCTGATCGCCTCCATGGCGGCTGTCTCGCAGTATCGTGGCCGGCTTGGCCGTTCGGCTGCAGACCTGCTCGCCTGTCTTGAAGAGCGCAGCAAGATCGTGCGGGAATTCTCGCGGCTTTCCACCTATGCCAGCTTGCTTTCGGATCAGGATACCCGCGACAGCCACGCGCTGGCCATGAAACAGGAGATGGATCAGCTCGGAGTCGACCTCTCCAGTCGATTTGCCTTTATCGAACCCGAGATCGCGGCCTGTTCTGCCGCCAAAATCGACCAGTTCATCCGCAAAGAGAAGGGATTGCAGACCTATTCTTTCTATCTGCATGATGTCCTGCGCCGCAAGGCGCACAAGCTCTCCGAAAAAGAGGAAAAATTGATCGCCGAGGCGGGTCTGATGGCCGATGCCGCCTATTCATCCTACTCGATCTTTGCCAATGCCGAATTGCCTTATCCCGAGGTCAAGCTGAGCGACGGCACAACGGTGCTGGTGGATCAGGCGGGATACAACCGCTACCGCACACTCCCCAACCGCGAGGATCGCCGGCGGGTCTTCGAGGCCTTTTTCTCAACCCTTGACCGTTTCCGCCGCACATTCGGTACCGAGTTGTACGCCAATGTCAAGCGCGACCTCTTCTATGCCCGGGCACGCCGTTACAGGGACTGCTTGGCCAGCGCCCTGGACGACAATGCTATCCCTTCCGAAGTTTACCACAGCCTGATCAACAACGTCAACAGCAATCTGCCCACCTTCCATCGCTATCTCCGGCTGCGCCAGCGCATGCTCGATCTGGAGCAGCTGGAATACAGTGATCTTTACGCCCCGGTGGTCAAGGGTCCCGAACTCTCCTATTCCTGCCCAGAGGCACGGCAGTTGGTACTCGAAGCCCTTAAACCGCTCGGTCCGGATTACCACGTAGTCCTGCAAAAGGGTTTGAATGCACGCTGGATCGACTTTTATCCGACAACCGGCAAGCGTTCGGGCGCCTATTCGAACGGTTCTGCCTATGATGTTCATCCCTATATCCTGTTGAATTACAATGGCCAGTATAATGACGTCAGCACGCTGGCTCATGAACTCGGGCACGCCCTCCACAGCTATTTCTCGAACAAGGCGCAACCCTATCACCTGGCCGAATATCCCATCTTTGTCGCTGAGGTGGCCAGCACCCTTAATGAAGCGCTGCTCATCGATCATGTGCTCAAGACGGTTCAGGATGATGATCTGCGCCTTTCGCTGCTGATGAGCCGGCTCGATGGCATCAAGGGGACCTTGTTCCGGCAAACCCAGTTCGCGGAATTTGAACTGGCCATTCACGAGGCAGCGGAACGGGGGGAAACCCTGACCGGTGACAGACTGTGCGAACTCTATGGCGCGATTTTCAAAAAATATTACGGCGATGAGGCCGGGATTTGCAAAGTGAACGATTTGTACACCATGGAATGGGCTTTCATCCCTCATTTTTACTACAATTTCTATGTTTATCAGTACTCGACGGCCTTTACGGCATCGACTGCACTTGCACAGAAGATACTGAAGGGAGACGAGGACGCTATCGCCGACTATCTTGCCTTCATCCGATCAGGCGGATCCGCCTATCCGATCGACCTGCTCAAGCGGGCCGGAGTTGATATGACGACCGCGGAACCGTTCTCCCAGGCCATGGCCGCCATGAATGCCACCATGGATGAAATCGACCGGATCCTCGCCAGGCATCCCTGATTCTGGAGCGGCCAGCAAAAAAAAGGCCCCTTTTCAGGGGCCCTGTCTTATATCAGCTTTTTCTCGTATTTAACCTTGCAAACAATCTTGAATTTAATTTTGAAATTCAGCGGAGCCTGGTTGGCGGTTCCGGTGAATTTCATCTGGAAGGAGTGGCCATCGCCGAGCAGTCCGTCTTCCAGCACGTTTTCCCCCGCCTTGTCGTATTCGAGTTCCTTTTCAATCGCAGCCACACTCATCAGATTCACATGACTCATGGAAGCGAGAGTGGTAAAGTCGCTGCCCGCACTGGGTCCAACCGAGAGCACGGCAGAAGTGATCTCCTGGGTATTAGTCCCATTGAAGTAGGTCACGGTATAGGTTACCCGTGTGACGTCGACTGATTTAAGATCGGCTGCGTATTTCTCCAAATCATCGCTGTAGGTGGTGCCATCGATAAGTTCGATCTTGGAGATGGCGGTGCTGTTGTAGTTGACTGTAAACTCTTTTTGCACGGTGACCACAAAATCCCTGGACAATTCACATCCAGCCATCAACGCCACCGCTGCCAGCATAGGGACAAGCATGAACACTCTTTTCATATCGGCTCCAGTTATGGATGAGACCCAGCTCATTTTACTGTAATTGTAGCGGCAGAATAGCGGATTTGCTGAAAAGCCGGAGCTGGCTCAGTGCTGTAATGCCATACCATCAAAGTCGAGGGGCAGCGTGTCTGCGATGCGCTGCTTTGCCCAGTGTCCGAATAACACTACACTTAACGGCGGATAGACCTCTCCAGTATCCCCGATCAAGACAAAATTCTGTTTAAGCCGGATCATGCTGATCTCGTCGCTGTGAAAGCGCACCTCCAGCAATCCGTTGAACCGCATTTTGACCGCCCGACCGGCGGATTCCTCGACGATAGACTGCGAGAAGGTCCGTTCCCCCATACTTCGGCCGTTCTGTTCCAGATCCCGGAGATAGATCTCGAAACCCTCCTGTTCCGCTCTGCCCCTGGCTAGTGCGGTGATGAAATGCCGGAAAGAACCGCGCCAGGTTCGAGCCCGGTTCTCCTGCCATTGTTCCGCTTCCCTGGCACTCTCCGGAATCAATGGCTCGAATCTCGGGTAGATCTGGTAGAATCCCTCCAGTCCTCCCCAGTGGAAAGAGTCGAGGACAATATCAAGGTGATATCCGAGAGCGCGGTTAGTGATGTGCAGAGTGCTGTCGCAATATGCGATCAATTGACTCTGGAGGGCATCGCTTTCGAAGCGGAGAACCTCCGGATTGTCGATCAGGCAGTGGCTTGCGTTGCGGGTTTCTCCAAGGAAGGCTTTCTTGAATCGGGAGAGTTGCGCTTGCCACTGACGGGGTACCGTGGCGGTCACCGTGACTTCGCCCACCTCGATTGGTTTTTGTTGCAGGCGTATCACCCAGGTGCGATCTGAATCGGCAGGGAGTTCGATGTCGATCACATAGCGATGATACCCGACACGATTGGCCACCAGCTGGTAGCGTCCGTCCGGAATCTCGCGCAAGCTAAATTTCCCGTTGAGATCGGTCACGCAGCCCATGGTAGTATTGGCGAGGAAGACGTTGCAATGCGGCAGCGGTTCTTCAGAGGCGGCATCGGTGATAGAGCCCGATAGACGGTTCATCCTACCCGGATCCACGGCTTCCACTACGGTTACCAGAACCAGGGCGATCAGGGTCCACACTGACCAAACGAGGGATCTCCGGCGGACTAGCCGCCGTGGGATTCCAACTATTCGGTATTTTTGCTGCATGCTTAATATACGACGAAGCGGGCTTCCCTGCAACAGGTTATTCACCGGGGTGTCTTGAAATCTATCTTCCATCTTGTGCCCAACGCCGGCGATACCAACTACGCTGTATCTTTTCCAGGATGCCGTAATACAATGATGCCGGAAGGACAATACCTCACGTCACGATTTGCTGTCATCATCGTTCCCGCTGCCGGTCTGTAGTACGAGATAGTAAAGGTGGTAGAGACTGTCTATCGCGAAAGCAAAGATAGCCCAGGGGATTGTGCGACGTCAGAGAAATTGTATCATGGTTTATGCCGAGCCGGAACCAGCTTTTTGCCCCAGGCATCTTCGCGCCAATAGTCGAAAACCGTATTGCGGCGATACCCTCACACCGGGGATGCCAAATTCATTTTGGTCCTGAACCTTGTCGCCATCCTTGTCCTCCCAGACATAAAGTTCACGCCACCTTAACACTCTCTCCGGCCCAATTCCGACCGAATTCGAAGGCAGCGACATGCGGGCTCCTGCAATCAGGAGGGCGAGGAGGCCCTCCCAACTAGATGGCAGCTGTTATAAGAATGTGATCGCGCAAGGAAGGCAGCCGTACGGACCATGGAAATCGTTTCCAGGAAACTGCTTTACTCATGAAATCACATAGCATAGGGATGGCATGCATTCGTATTCGCATTCGCCTTCTCCATTCGCATCCTAATGCCGAATGAACGAAACGCCGTCCGCCTGTAAAACCAATACCCGATTACTATTGAAAGTCCTAAATTTTAAGAAAGACACCCGAAGAACTCGTCATCTCTAATTGTGCAGTACCCAATCAACTGGAAGTACGGATGCGGATGCGACAAAGGATGCAGAGGTCAGCGGATGAATACCATCCGGCGCGCTGCGTGGAAGGTTGGCGTGGTGATCTTGTAGAGATAGATGCCCGAGGACACCGTGTTTCCGGTGTCGTCACGGCCGTCCCACTCCACCCCATGACTTCCACCTTGTTCACGGCCCTTGATCAAGGTACGAACTTGCCGGCCCATGATATCAAAGATACAAAGTTCGACCTCATGCAAACCTGCTGGCAACTCGTACCGTATCGTCGTGGCGGGATTGAATGGATTGGGGTAGTTCTGCTGCAAGGTGAAAATCGAGGGTGCCAGCACCACGTTCTCATCCACACCAACGCCGTAATACTCGGCAATCCGCAGATCATCAAAGTGAAGCGTTCCGGAGGTCTGTCCGCCGGGCTGGTAGTCGAGTTGGATGCTGTCGAAACCGAGAATACCGTCCAGCTGTCCGTCGCCGAGCCAACTGCCGCAGGCTTCGCTGCTCATATCCCAACTGATCAAACGCCAGCCGTACCAGTCCACCGTGTACCATGGGCTCACTTCGTGGTACGCCGAGCCGATAGCCGGGAGATGATCATCCACAGCAAATCGGAAACGAGAGCCGCCGTTGTCGCCAAAGAGATAGACCTGGAGCCGCTGGTTCTTGTCAAAGGTGACCGATTTGGGAGCGCCGCTGTTAAGGTATTCCCGCAATAACCAGGCGGAGACACCGGTATTCCACCCATAGTCAACCCCGAGGGAAAGGGTACTAGAGGTCAAGGGATTGACCACATCCGAAGCGGCAAAGGCGCGGGTGCTGTCCACGAGGATTCCAGTCGTAGTGCCGCTGGTAACAGGCGCCCACCAGTTCGGAATGCCCGATTCAAAATCGTCAATGGATCGCGTCCGCCAATAGGCGGTGCCGGTCTTGAAGCGGTAGGTTTTAACGGTAGTAATTTCATTACCCAGCTTGTCCCGCATGCCCGGGGCCATGATGAGAGCATACGACTGTCCCGGCTCCAGATCAGTCGCCGGAGTAAAACAGAGAATGCTCTTGTCCTTCAGGACATGGTGGACGCAGGTGACCGGCACACTGGCTGTGCTGCCGCTTTTTTGCAGCGTGAACATCTCCGGCTGCACGGAGAGGGAGTCGATGACCTCGTTCCAGGTGATATTGAGGATCGGACGGGTATCGATCGCCGGGGTGCTGGTCGTCGGGAAAACCGCCAGGATTTGCGGGGGGGTCATGTCGCTCGGGCCCGTGCGAAAGTGAAGACGGTAGTCGTCGCCCGGGATCGTATCCCCATTACCATCCAGGTGATGACCATAGCGATCCTGTGCCTCGGCAACCAGGGTGATCGTATACTCCGTGTCATACGCCAGTGTGTCGGGTTTGAAGAGGAGCCGCTGGTCATTGTTCGCCCAACTGAAGGTTCCAGCAGCCGGAGGCGCGATCTGGAAGGCCGCCTCAACGCTCGCGCGGTCGACAGGACGATTGAAGGTCAGGCTCAGGATCCCCCAGGCTGGATGGCGAGCAGACCCCTCCGCCGGATTCGAGACCAGAATTGCAGGCGGGCGTTTCCAGACCAGCTGTACATCGGCAAAGGTGAAGAAGGTATCAGCTGGTGTAATCCGCAAGGTATCCGGATAATACTCCGGTGCTGATGCGATCCGTTCGACCGGACCGGAGGGCAGGCCGTCGATAAGGTAAAATCCGTTGCGTAGAGCCTCGGGGTCGTTGCTGTACTGGTGGAATAGGGATTCAAAGCTGTCGGTGGTGTAGCTTCGGCCACCGGCGCTGATTGTGGCCCCATTGATGGGTAACTTTCTTTCCCGGTCGGTGACGATGCCGGTGAGGATGGGATTGGCGGGCATAGGGATTCCATGATACTCGAGGATCGACCAGTAGAATGTATAGGCCTCGAGTTTGTTGAAGGCAGCGCTCATTTGCCGCATATTCTGGGCTGGATTGGTATGATAGCCGGCTTCGCTGAGTTCGGCCGGCATCAGGGTATTGCGCGTCACCGAAAGATAGGGGCACCAGCCGGTGTTGTAAAAGTAGCAATCTCCACGCGAGCCCTCACTAGGAATGCGCATGCCGCGGCTGAGCTTAACGATCATGATATCGGACATCGCTTTGCCGCCGGCGGGAGGCCGGTCGCTGTGATCCGGCATCTGCCCCCATAAAAGCAGGGCGGCATTAATCTCGGAAGCGCCGCCGGAGCCGGTCGCATTGCTGTGAATCGAGTGGAACCAGTCCGCACCCAGGGCATTGGCATATTGCGAGCGCGAACTGAGGCTTACATTGGCGTAATCGTCTTCGCGGGTGAGATAAACCGTATCGATATCGGTCGTTTTCAGCAGCAGATCGCGCAAAGCCCAGGCGACGCGGACATTTTTTTCGGCTTCTGAATAGCCGCTGACGCCCATATTTTCACGTTTGCTGTGACCAGGATCAAGGACGATATTCCAGCCCGAGAGTCCGGTTATTTGTTGTGCAGCCGCAGCAAGATTCATGCAGAAGGACAAACTGATCAACGCAAATTTCTTCATCGAATCGTCCTGACTAGAGAGCGCATCCCCCGACGCCGGGTTCAAGGTTCAGTGATCGCGACTGGCAGTTTCCAGACCTCACCGGTTTCACACACGTCAAAAAGAATGGCATCCCCCAGCGGTGACCAGGAAGGATGCATTTCGCTTCGCCCACTGGTGGCCGTCAAATTCACCTTGCCGGCGCCGTCGACTGCGATGGCATAGAGATCCGATCCGGTGATGACATGACCATCGTCTTCAGTAATCATATAGGCGAGATAGCGTCCATCTGGTGAAAAGCTGGGCCACTCCCCTGTTCCCAGTTCAATCAAGCCCGTACCGTCACTCTGCATGACGCAGAGGGGGCCGCCCAGCGTCTGAAAGGCGATCCGGCTCCCATCCGCCGAGTGAACCAGGTTGAAGAGGTGTTTCCCGGCCAAAGCTGGTATAGCCACCGGCTCTGCTGCCGCGGCGTTCAGCAGCAGGGGCCTATCGAGGTCGAGCAGGCATAGGGGGCGGGGGCTCGGTCGCAGCAGACTCACCGGAAGCAGTCCGGTTTCAAGATAGAGTAGATGTCCATCGACAAAAGCCAGTACCTGCCCGCCGTCCGGCGTCCATTCCGGCAGGCTGACTGGGCCCACCCTGAAGGTGGAAAGCAGCGAATCCCGTTGCTGGGGCAGATCGAAAACACGCAGGGCATGCTGCATCCGGTGGCCCTCTTGCCGGCTGACGCGGGCCACGAGCGCGCGGCTGTCGGGCGACCATTGCATCCCGAATCCGGCTCCGCGTTCCGCGTTGATCTGGCGTAGATCAGAACCGTCCGGACGCATCAGCCAGATGCCGGTGTAATCCGGGCTGGTGACGGCGATGGTTGCGCCATCCGGCGCCCAGAGGGGGCTGCTCAAGCGGGTGTTCTCGTCACCAGCCAGTTTAGCCGGCGCCGCGGTCACCCTGACCTCCGCGAGCACATGGCTGGCAAGGGCGAGTACCAATAAAGCTATAGTTCGGATCATGAAGCGACTCCATGCTAATTCCAAGTTCAAATAGTTTAGACAATATTTGGCCAAAAGTCAAGCGAATTGCCTGGCCGTGAGCCCCGAAACCTGGCTACCACCTGACGCCAAGGTATGAATCAGATTTTGGCGGTATCAAGATTGGCCCGACAGCGGCGGTAATAACCGCACCGGGCCATACGGCCCACCGGAAACGCAGGGCTGTTTTGCTCGTCTTGAAAAAAGGGCTTGCTTGTTGGGCCGAGGTTTGGTATAATAACACGTAATTAACGCTAACGTCACCCTTCCTATCATCCTGACTTTCGTTCCCCATGACACCCAAAATCGCGCGCGAAAAACGGATACGGGAGCATATCGCAGCCATGCAGCGCCAGCGCATCATGGTCATCGGCGATCTGATGCTCGATGAGTATATATGGGGAAAGGTCTCCCGCATCTCTCCCGAAGCGCCCGTGCCTGTCGTGCACGTCACACGGGAAAATTCCTATCCTGGCGGCGCGGCTAATGTGGCCCGCAATCTGGCCGAATTCGGCATCACGACCTCTATGTTCGGGCTGGCCGGGCGTGATTTCAATGGCCACAAACTGGTCAAACTGCTCACCGCAGCCCGGATCGACGCCCAGGGTATCCTGCTCAGCGGGTTATTTCACACCATCGTCAAAACCCGGATCATCGCACGGAATCAGCAAGTGGTCCGCGTTGACCGGGAAGAGCGTAACACCCTGAAAGCGCCAGAACTACGCCGGTTGGCTTCGATCCTAGACAAACGCATCCCGCAGGCCAGTGCGGTGGTCATCGAGGATTACGGCAAGGGGCTGATTACTCAGGAGCTGGTCGATCATGTGCTACGGCTGGCCCAGCTGCACAAAGTGATCGTGACAGTAGACCCCAACCCTGCCAATCCGTTGGTTTGGCGGGGCGCCACGCTGATCAAGCCGAACCGTCAGGAGGCCTTTGCGGTACTGGGTGTTCCCTACCAGGAAGAACACGAAGCCCTGGAGAAGGCCGGCGAGGCGTTGCTGGAGAAATGGCAGGTTCCCTACCTCCTTATCACCCTGGGAGAAGATGGCATGTTGCTCTTCCACCCTCCTAACCGGCCCTACCACAGTCCGACCCGAGCCCGGGAGGTCTATGATGTCTCCGGCGCTGGCGATACCGCGATCGCTTTTCTGACTGCTGCGCTGGCCGCCGGCATCAGCGCCGAAGAGGCGACCGAGATTGCCAACCATGCAGCGGGGATCGTGGTCGGCAAGCTGGGCACCGCCACGGTGGCGGAAGAAGAGCTGATCAGGAGTTATGCCGAGAATGGCTAACTCTGCTGTATTTTTTGATCGGGACGATACCCTCATTCGGGATGTCCCTTACAATGGAGATCCCCACCGGGTCGAATTGTTGCCCGGGGCTGGAGCAGCCCTGCAGCGCCTCCTGGATGCCGGTTTTCTACTCATCGTCGTCTCCAATCAATCCGGCGTCGGGCGCGGGCTGATCACGCCCGATCAAGTGGAAGCGGTCAACCGGGAGATGATCCGGCAGCTGGGAAAGCCTTTTTTTACAGCCATATACAGCTGTTTCGCCGCGCCCGGCGAAGACGATGGCAATTGCCGCAAGCCCAATCCGGGCATGCTGTTGCAGGCGAGCGCGGATCACGATCTGGACCTGAGCGATTCCTTTATGATCGGCGACAAGCTCAGCGATCTGCTGTGCGCCCGAAACGCCGGCTGCCGTCCGGTGCTCCTGATCAATCCCAAGGATGATCCGGAAAATCGCCGTGCGGCAGCTGCCGTGGCTGATCACGCCGCCACATCCCTGGTTGAGGCGGCGGAATGGATCGTTCACGAGCATAACACCAGGATTCAATCCCTGCGACAAAAGTTCAAATCAAAAAAGGAGTGCATCATGATCAGTAAAAATCAGATTTATCGCTGTGGTGTCTGCGGCAACATGGTGGAAGTCATCGCCGTTGGCGGGGGCACCCTGGTCTGCTGCGGGCAGAAGATGAACTTGCAGGAAGAGAACACCTCGGATGGCGCTGTTGAGAAACATGTTCCCGTAGTCGAGAAAAACGGCAGCGTCAAAGTGACCGTCGGCAGCGTCTTGCACCCCATGACGGAAGCCCACTACATCCAGTGGATTGAGGTGGTGACGGCGAGCAAGGTTCTGCGCAAGTATCTTAAGCCGGGAGATGAACCTGTGGCGGTTTTCGCGGTGGATGAGCCGGTGTTGAAAGTGCGCGAATACTGCAACCTGCACGGGCTGTGGACGGCCTGAGTTCTGCAACGCCGGTTTATTTTCATTACATCAGGAGGGAGCATGAGAAAGCTGCAGATCGTCGCAATCTGTTTGTTTTTGGCCGCTCCGCTTCGGGCGCAAACTGGGCTCTCGGGAGAGAGCCTCAAGGGCAGCAAGAGCTATGCGCAATACGAAAAGCCCGAGGTCTGCCGGAGCTGCCATCCCGACTATTATGAGCAATGGCGGCAGGCCATGATGTCGCAGGCCTACACCCACCATTGGGATGAGATCGAATATTTTGATCTGGCCGTGGCTCATGCGCAAAAAGTGCCGGAACTCAAGGGACCAGTGGATGGCTGCAACGGCTGCCATACGCCGCTCGCTTTCATGGCTGGAGATGTCACGCCACCGCGCCCTGAAGCCAAATCACGCGCCAATGAAGGTGTTAGCTGCGAGGTTTGCCACACCATCAGTGGCTGGAGTGGCGATGTACCTCATAACTTCAACTTCATCTCCACGCCAGGGCGCATAAAATACGGCCCCAAGCCGGGAGTGGTTTCCCCCCATCATGATACCGAAAAAAATCCGCTTTTCGAACAAGCCGAACTCTGTGGCAACTGCCATAACGAGAGAAATCCCTTCGGGATCTGGGTCAAATCGACCCAAATCGAGTGGAAAGAGGGCCCGTATGCCGCTCAGGGCGTGCCCTGCCAGCAATGCCACATGCCCAAAGCCTGGGGTAAAAACGCCACGATGTCCAAGGAGGAGATGGTTGCACAGCATCTTTTTCATGGCGCCCACGATCCCGGCAAGGTCGCCGGTACCATCGAACTGCGCATCCACCCTTCTGAACGCGAGGTGCCTTATGACGGAAATGTTGTTCTAACCGCCCAACTTTTCAATGCCAAAACCGGACACAAATTTCCGTCCGGTTCGGTCGAGGATCGCATTGTCTGGTTGCACGTCACCGCCACCGATGCAGCCGGAAAGGTTTATCATCTGCCGGTGGATCGCAAGGGCTTTGAGGGCGAGGAATACACCATTGCAGCCGACGCTCTGGCCTATCAGGATATGGGGGTACCCAAAGCCATTCCCGACTTTGCGGGGGTACAGCGTGACGGGGTACCGGTTGGTGACCGAATCTTTCGTATGGCCTATTTTGATCCCAAAGGCCGGATGACCATCCTGCAATGGAATACCAAGTTCCTGGGTGTCGACTACCGCATCGGCCCCCGTGAAACCAAGATCGAAAACTTCACCTGGAAACTGCCGGATGATATCGCCATCGGCCCCGTGGTTGTAACCGCACAACTCAATTATCAAAAACTGGTCAAACCGGTTGCCGACTTTCTCGGTGTCCCGGCCGACGAGAGCGAAATCATCCCTGTCAACCGTGCAACCACCCATTTCGAGATCTACGAGTAACCAGGAGGCAACGCCATGAGACATTCAGATCGGCTTTTCGTTCTGGTATCCCTGCTGGTTGCGGTGCAATGGATCATCCTGCCCGGCAACAGCTACGCCATTCCTGCCTTTGCACGGCGTTACAATCTCTCCTGTTCTACCTGTCATGCTCCGATCCCCAAACTCAAGCCTTACGGAGCCGAGTTTGCCGGCAACGGTTTCATCATCCCTGAGAATGAGAAAGAACGCGATTATATCTCTGCGGGCGATGAACTGCTCTGGCTTAATAAAAGCTTCCCGGTAGCCGTCCGTTTCGATGCATACGCGGTGCATAGGTCGAAAGCCCTCGTCGAGAATGACCTGCAGTCGCCGTGGGGCATCAAACTGCTATCTGGAGGCAACCTTTCCCGCAAGATCGGCTATTATTTCTATTTTTACATGACCGAACGAGGCGAGGTCTCCGGAATCGAGGACGCCTATGTCCATTTCGATAATGTGTTTGGCATCCCTTTGGATATCATGGCCGGTCAATTCCAAACCAGCGATCCATTGATGAAAAGAGAACTACGGCTTACATATGAGGATTACCAGATTTATAAGCAGAATATCGGCTTTTCCAGGATCAACCTCTCCTATGATCGCGGGCTGATGTTTCTGTACAGCCTCACAGCGACCGGCACCGATCTGGTGCTCTCCCTCACAAACGGCAACGGCAAGAATATGGCCAATGAGGAGACCGGCGCCTTCGATTATGACAACAACAAGAATCTGGGACTGCGCCTCCATCAGGAGATTACCGATAAAATGAGCCTGGGTGGCTATTACTATTACGGCGCGGAGATGATCTACGGGGAGGGTGTGTCCTTTAAAAACAAGGTGACCTATATCGGGCCCGACTTCAATGCCACCTTCGGTCCATTTGAGTTCACCGGACAGTATCTCTACCGCAAGGATACCAATCCCTGGCTGACGCGCAGTGGGAGCGAGACCAAAACCAACGGCGCGGTGATCGAAGCGATTTTCTCCCCGCAACTCGACCGTTCACGCTACTATCTCATCGCACTGTATAACGGCATCCACCAGGAAGCCAGCCGCTCCGTGGGTGCGCTGCACACCACCACCAGCGGGACACTCTACCAGACCGCTACGCTCGGCGCCACCTACCTGGTCCAGCGCAATCTCAGGCTCACCTTGGAGTACACCCGCGATCTGGAGCGCAAAGCCAACCGGGCGGTGCTCGGACTGGTCAGCGGATTCTGAGCGTTTGGCGCTATTCTGACAAGGAGGTGCGATCCTTCTTTTTCTATTTTGTCTTCGCACCAGACGGTGTTGTTCGATCAAAGCGCTGGCGCATCACTTCCGCCAGGAGGATAGCGGAGGCATGGCTGAGACTGAGTGAGCCGGTGGAGGAAAGCATCGGGATCTTGATGAACCGGTCACAATGGCTGCGCACCACCGCTGAAAGGCCGCGTTTTTCACCTCCCAAGGCGATCAGTACCGATTCAGCGAGATCGACCTGATACATGGTGCGCTGGGCATTCGCGAGACAGCCATAAATATGGATGCCCATGGCGGAAAGACGCGGCAAGACCGCAGTGGCCTCGTCGAAGACACAGAGCGGCAACCTCTCAAAGGCGCCGGAGGAAGCGCGCGAAACCGCCGCGCCGTCGAAGTCCCAAAGGTGCTTCTTCAGTAAAACGGCATCCACACCGCAGGCTTCGGCTGAGCGCAGCACGAAGCCCAGGTTCTGGCTATCGTCAATGCCCTCCAGAAGCAGCAGGAACAGCGGAAATCCGGCAGTTTGCAGATGACGAAAAAGTTGGTCGAGGTTGAGATGAGGCTTGGGTGAACAGAGGGCCAGAACACCACCGTGCGTATGGCCATGCGCCATCGCATCCAGCTCTTCGCGGCTGACGAGTTTGCAGGGAATGTTCCGGGCTTCAGCCAGTTCAACGAGCGGGTTGATGATTTCAGCATGGAGCGAATTGCGCAGCACCAGCAAGTGGATCTTGCGCTGCCGGGCACGGAGGGCCGCCTCCACCCCGATTCTACCTTCCAGTTGTTCCATGTTCCGTCTCGTCCAGGTTCAGGAGATCTGAGTTGTTCCATACTGGCGTGGCACCTTTCTTGGTCGCTACAAATGCCGCTATTCGGTTGGCATATCCGGCCGTCTCTTCAAGTGATTCATGATGTAAATAGCACCAGGCTAATCCCGCTGCAAAGGCATCGCCGCAGCCGGTGGTATCCACCACGTCGACCCGGTAGCCCGGATGGCGGTATTCCTCGTCCGGAGTCAGCAGCCAACAGCCGCGGCTGCCCAGCGTTACCGCAGCCAGTTCAATATTACAGGAGCGCAGAAGCCCGCGAAGGAAAACCTCGGGCTTTAAATGTTCCGCTTTTTGCGCCCGGATCAGGATTTGCAGTTCGGTTTCATTGAGTTTGAGAATTCGGCAGCGACAGAGCGATTCTTCGACGATCTCCCGGGTCGCCGCGTTCCAGCCACGCAGGTTCAGATCGAAAATGCGCACTGTCTCTTTGGCGTGATCGAGCAGGGCGCGGATCGCCTGGCGCGAAGCCGCTGCGCGCTGCGCCAGGGTGCCGAAGAGGATCACATCCAGGCGGTTGATTAGTTTCAACCAGGCGGTGTCCATCTCCATCTCATCAAATGCGGTATCGCTGCTGCACTCAAAGCTCGGCTGACCGGATGCATCCAGATGGATGCGAACCGTGCCGGTCGGTTTCTGGGGGCTGGTTTGTACACCGGTGATATTAACCCCTGCTTGCTTGAAATGGTCCATGAGCGACCGGCCAAGTTCATCCTGGCCGACCCTGCTCATCAGAAAACCCCGGGCACCACAGCGCGTAGCGTGAAAGGCAAAATTGGCCGGGGCACCTCCGGCGAAGCGTTCATCCTCATAGAAATCCCAGAGCACCTCCCCCAGACCGGCGATATTCAGAACCTTTCTCATGGGGCCTCCTTGAGCGCAACGGTAATGGAGGGTCCGCCCGGCATGCGCCCAGAGCCGGTTCTCGGATCGATGGTTGCGAAGACGATATGGTCGGGAATGGCGAATTGGCCGTACGGTTGGCCGGAGAGGGCCCGGTTGACGAAGCGCGCCCAGATTGGTAGGGCCGCGCGGCTGCCGGTCACCCCACGATTTTTAGCATCGATCATGGGATGGTTGTCATCGAAACCGACCCAAACGGCCACCGCCAGTTCGGGCGTGACCCCGACGAACCAGGCATCGCGGTACTCGTTGGAGGTGCCGGTCTTGCCGCCGCAGGTTCCATAATAGCCATAGGTGCGCACCGCCGCACCCGTTCCGCCCTTGTCGACAACGCCGCAGAGCATATCCAGAAGCTGGTAGCAGGTTTGGGGATCGGCAACGTGCTGGCTTTTCGGGATGGTCTCCTCGATTACTTCATCGAGCTCGTTGTGGATGGAGCGAATCATATAAGGTTGGTGGTAGACGCCGCCTGCGGCAATGGTAGCAAAGGCTGCGGCCATTTCCAGCGGAGAGACCCCGGCAGCGCCAAGCGCCAGCGAGAGCAGCGGCTGGATATCGCTGTTAACTCCCAATCGATGGCATGTTGCGACGACTGCTTCCGGGGTTGTCTGAAAGATAAGTTTTGCCGAAATGGAATTGATGGAGCGGGCCAGCGCGTATTTCATGGTGACTGGTCCCAGGTACTTGAAGTCGATATTGTCTGGAGCCCATTTCTGCGAGCCGGTGTCGAACGATACCGGTTCGTCGACCAGGACAGTGGCGGGTGTTATGAGGTTTTTTTCCAGCGCAGTGAAATAGATAAAGGGTTTGAAAGCCGATCCGGCATGGCGGTTGTTGGCGAAAGCGCGGTTGAACGGTGCCCTGCGGAAATCGCGCCCGCCCACCACCGCTTTGATCTCTCCCGTTCGGGGATCAAGGGCCACCAGGGCAGCCTGGGGATAGCCGGCCTTGGTTTCCCAGGAGGCCTTGTTATAGGGTGTCAATCCCATGGATTCATCGAGGGCCGAGAGTCCTTCACCCACGGCTCGTGTCGCTTCCAGCTGCATTCTCGTATTGAGTGTCGTATAGATCCGTAATCCACCGAAGTTGACGGCTTCCGCACTAAGGGTGGTTGAGACGCGGTTTTTAATCTCCTCGATAAAGTAATCGGCACTGCCCTGCATCCGGTTGACGCGGTCGACTCTCAGGGATTCCGCCAGAGCAGATGTCCGTTCTGTCTGAGTGATAAAACCCTCAGCTACCATTCGGCCGAGGACGAACGCCTGGCGTTCTTTGGCGACCTGGATATTGGTGCTCGGATTGTAGCGTGCAGGCCAGCGCGGAATGCCGGCCAGCATAGCGGATTCAGCCAGTGTCAAATCACTGGCATGTTTGGCGAAATAGGTCTGGCTCGCCAGCTCAATGCCATAGACGCCTGAGCCGAAGTTGATCTGGTTAGCATAAGCTTCGAGGATTTTCTCCTTGGAGAACTGGCGTTCGATCTGGAACGCAACAAACATCTCCTTGAATTTTCGCGCCCAGTCGCGTTCAAAGGTGAAAAAGAGGTTTTTGGCCAGCTGCTGAGTGATGGTGCTTCCCCCCTGCCGTACACCCAGATGGGTGAAATTGGCGACGACCGCGCGTAAAAGGTCGCGCTTGCTGATACCATGGTGGTCATAAAAGCGGTTGTCTTCTAGGGCGATGAAGGCCTGCAATACCGTTTTAGGCATCTGTTCAAACGGAATGACCTCACGGTCAGCAAGACGCTTAGCCAGTTGGTCGTCATCGCCCAAGATGAGAGTTGGATTGCTAAGGGCGATGTCATTGAGATCGTTGGGAACGCGCGGCAAAGTCAGTATGGATAGATAGAGCAAGGTGCACAGGAACAAACCGGTCAGAAAGAGCAAGATCCAGAGAATCCAGCGCGAGCGTTTACTCATGGCTTTCCTCCTTCTCCGGCATGGCATAGTGGACATCGGGATTGAGCGTATTGATGGCCTGAACCAGGTAGCTCGCAGCCAACTCGCTGGCCTCCGCCTCTTCCACGACGGCTCGGCCCCCCTCGGTCAATTCTAACCCGATCAGGACGGCACCGTGACGGACGGCCGGGGATACCGCTGCGCAGATCAAGCGCTGCCGCCAATCATTCCATTTTTGGGGATCATTGATCACCTGCAGGCGCAGGTTGGTGGGCATGGTTTCCAGAGCTTCTGTAAAAAGTGATCCTGGGAGAAGCCGTCCGGTATAGAGCGGGTTGGTATTCAGACGGGACCCCTGCATCAGTTCCTCCTTGGAGAGCAGCAAGGCCTGGGCGTCGCGAAGGGGCTGACCATAGGGATCGATAAAAAGAAGCTGTAAACGATCATCCAGCCTTGTCATGCGGACACTGTTCCAGTCAGCGGACCCGGCCAGATCGCGGAGAAGCACAGGATCAACGAGGCGGCCGGCATCTTCCGCCGGTAGTTGCCGATAGAGTGCGAGGAATTCATCGCGGGTGAGTTGATATCCGGTCTTGAAAGTCACATAGGCGACCAGGTCGTCGAAGGAGTGGATATAACGTTCATAAGCCGGCAGGATGCGCAGTGAATCGATGCGGGTCGAGGCCTGACGCTGGCCGTTCAGGTCGCGTTCCTCTTCTGTCCATAATCGACCGACCTTGGGCCGCTTATCATTGGTCCAGAGCATGACCTGACCGATGATCTTCTCGAACAGATCAAAACAGAACTCGAGGAGGATCACCAACACGAGCAGGCCCAACAGGCTGCGGGTGGTACGGCTCAAACTATTCCAGCGGTACTTGGTTGGCATACTGCGGCTCCGCCTAGGGTTGGAAGGGAAAGGGCGTAAAGGTGATGATGAAGAGCAGAAAAAACAGGTAGCCGAGGAAGCGGCGGCGTGGATCGAGCGGCGTCCATGCGTCGAGTGGGGCGGGATGACGACGTCCGAAGATGACCAAGAGGATGAAGAAAAGAGCCCAACTGTAGTTAAAATAAGTCAGGATGCCCAGGGCGGCAATGAGACCCCAGGTGATGTATTTAACACGTTGTCCAAAAAGGGCATACATCACATGTCCGCCATCGAGCTGACCGACCGGAATCAAATTGAGCCCGGTTACGAAGAGTCCCGCCCAGCCGGCGTAAGCGACGGGGTGGAGCACCACCTGCATCTGATTCGTATTATAACCTAGGATGAGCCAGGAGAGAGCCTTGAAGAGCAGGCATTCCCCCAGAGTCAATCCATGGACTGTCTCTTGATTTAGCGGGGTCACAGTGGAGAGCGCCAGGCCGATTGCCAGGACGGGAAGTGTGACCGCCAGTCCGGCCAGTGGCCCACCGGCGCCGATATCAAAGAGAGCTTTGCGGTTTGGGAAAAAGCCTCGCATGGAAATGAGCGCGCCCAGGGTGCCGAACGGATTATAACTGGGAAAGGGAAAAGGGATAAAGTACGGCAAGGTTGCGGGCACCTGGTATTTACGGCACATCAGGAAATGGCCCATCTCGTGGGCGCCGAGGATCGACATGATCGCCAGGCTGAACCAGGGGCCGCCCACCAGCCAGGTGGAAAATAGTGTAGCCAGAAAGAGAATGAGATTGATGGATTTCCGCCCGACAATCCGCCAGGTTTGCCGGGGCAGGTGCCAGGGATAAAGGGCGGGATCGAATGGCTGTCTATAGATGTTTTGTTCCTGTATTGATTCTTTCATGCGGGTCACTCGATTTGTGCGGTGCGGTAAGCCAGCTCATGCCCCTTGATCTGTGCGCAGATGGCGGCAAAATCAGAAGCCGATTTTTCGAAATCGATCTTGTCGGCTTCAACGACCAGCACCGGGATGGTCTTTTGAATTTCGTTGATCCAGCGTTCATACGCCGCATTAAGTTCGTAGAGATATTCGTTGGTTATGCTCTTTTCAAAGTCGCGCCCGCGCTTGCGGATGCGGGTGATAAGGGTCCAGGTCGATGCCCGAAGGTAGAGAATCAGATGGGGCTTGCGCAGGTAATCGGTCATGGTGTAAAAGAGATCACGATAGTTGTCATAATCACGATCGGACATGTTGCCCTGCTTGTGCAGGATATAGGCGAAAATTTCGGCGTCTTCATAGATCGTGCGATCCTGGACACAAGACTCCCGGCTGGAAGAAATAAGGCGTTGGTCCATAAAGCGCCGCGAGAGGAAATAAACCTGCAGGTTGAAACTCCAGCGGTTCATGTTCGCATAAAAATCATCAAGATAAGGATTATTTATGACCCGCTCGAAATAGGCGCGCCAGCCAAAATGCTCGCTGATCATCTGGGTGAGCGTGGTTTTACCGACACCGATATTGCCCGCAATGGCCAGATAAAAGGGCTCGATTTCGCCATTCAGGCTGGGCCTGTCTGGGGATTCCGGCATAGCGTATCCTCATCCGAAGATAGAAGTGAATGATTGAGCTGCTTGACCCACAAGGACAGCTCTTCCAGTTCCCCGCTGGAATAGCGTTTGCGCCAGAAGGGGAACAGTGAATTATTGGTCAGAAGCAGATCCTCGCGAGCGTCCCATTCCCCACGCGCCACGCATTCCTGGTACTCCCGCGTGCCCGGAATCGGCGAATAGGAAGCCAAATAGATGCGTGCGCCCATTTCATGAACCCGACGCGCGCTTTCACGTACTTCGCGCATCGGCTGGCCAGGCATTCCCGCCAAGATATAAACGCCGATCTCGGCAGCGCTATAACCCGCGCGGTAGAGATGGTTGAGCGCTGATTCCAGCTCATCGGCGTTTACCTTGCCCTGTTGCCGCAGGGCGCTACCGCTTTCAAAGCTGAGACGCAGGCTCTTCGTCCCCGCGCTAAAAAGGAGTCCGGCCAGTTCGGCATCAATACAGCACGGCTGAACGCCATTGGGCGTATGCAGGGATAGGCTCGCGTCCAGGCCTGTAAGGAGCCGCAAGAGGGGTTTGGCGTAGTGCTCCGCCTGATGCAGCAGGGCGTCATCAAAAAAGGCGAACTGACGGACACCGCGGATTTCCTGCCAGTGCCGGATCTCGCGGAATACGGCCGACGCTTCGCGGCGCCGGTATCCGGCCGTGAGAATTCGGGAGGCGCAGTAGCTGCAGGCATAGGGGCAACCGCGAGACGTCACCAGGGCGATACTCGCCAGCACAGGATACCCCTGATACCAGGGGTAGGGCAGCTCGTCCAAATGTGAAAAGGCGAAATCGGCTCCGGGTCCGTCGCAGAGGCTCGCGATCAACCGGACGGCTGCCTGCTCACCCTCCCCTTCGATCAAATAGTCGGGCCGTACGTTTTGCCGGGCATGCTCCGGGCAGAGGGTTGAATAAACGCCACCCAACACCAATACCGCGCGCGGAAAGAACAATCGCAGGAGTTCGGCCATATCAACCACCGCCGGATACCAGTAGGTCATGAAAGAGGTCATGAGGATGATATCCGGAGGCGGCTGGTTGCGCAGCCAGGTCTCGAGCCGGTCGCGCGGCACGCCATACCGGCAGTACTTTCGGGGGATGTCCGCCAGCGCGGCAGGCTTGGCGAGTTCCTCACGCGGGAACCTGCCCGCACCCTCCCGTTCCGGGCTGCTCTCCACCGTATCCGCCCATGCCGGCTGGTACCGGTCCATGCAATCGAGCAGCGCAATATGGTAGCCAAGTTTAGCGAGTATGGCGCCGATATAAAGCAAGCCCAGGGGCTTCTGCCGAAAGTCATAGGCAGAAAAATCATAGATCCAGGGATTGACCAGCAGGATCCTGTGATGCGTGTTACGGGACATCATGGCACCCTATCAGGTCAGCCGGGCAACCAGCATCAATACATCATCGCCCAGATCGGTTTTGGTGAACTCGACGACCTGACGGATAATGGCGGCGGAGGTTTGCAGCGCTTTTAACTCTCGCTTTTGCTGGCGGATGATGCGCTGCAAACCCTGCAAGCCGAGAATTTTGCCCTCCCGTGTTTCCGCTTCGATGACCCCGTCTGTGTAAACCAGCAGGAGATCACCAGGCGCATACGGAAGGCAAACCGAGCGGAAAGCGGAGCGATCCGCATGGGCAAAACCGATGATGGCGTTCTGCGAGTCAAGTCTGGAGATGCTTTCGTTGTCGGCGTGCCAGAGCAGCGCGGCCGGATGGGCGCTGCCGGCATAACGCAGGGTTTTCTTCCTGAGGTCGCATTCTACAGCCATGATCGTCAGAAAGAGCGGGGTATCCGCAAAGGTGCGTAAAAAGAACTCGTTGAGGTGCCAGAGCACCTCGGCCGGATCCGGAGCGCTCTGGAGCTGGCTCCGCCATTCATGGCAGACTCGACTGACCAGCAGCGCTGCGGCGATCCCGTGGCCGGTGACATCGATGACCGCGAGATAGATTTTTTCTTCGTTCGCGACATGGATGTCGGCAAAATCGCCACCGAGACCAATCATCGGAATATAGGTGATCCCGACGTCGATCAAGGGCGAAGAATATCCCTCGGGCACCAGGCTTGCTTGCACCTGCCGGGCGAGGGTGAGGTCCCGCTCGATCATCGAATGATGCGCTTCGAGGGCCGATTCCTGTTTCGCCAGGGTTTGCAGGAGGCGCCGCCGTTCGCAGGCATTTCGGACCTTGAGGGACAAGGCTTCTGGTTGAACCGGTTTGGTCAGGTACTCGTAGGCGCCCTCGCGCATGGCTCGCACCGCAGTGCCCACCGAAGCATAACCGGTGATGATCAGGACCTGGGTGATCGGATCCTTTGCGAGCGCCGCGTGGAGGACATCGAGTCCGCTCAACTGCTGCATTTGCATGTCGCTGATGACCACATCACAGGCCGAGTTTTCGAGGATTGTCAGGGCGGCTTCGCCGCTGTCGGCCTCCAGCACATGGTAGGCATCACGTCGCAGGATTTCGACGAAAAGGCGGCGGAGATGGGGGTCATCCTCCACCACAAGAATGGTCCGCAGTCCGGGCTGCTCTTTCTTCAGATCAGCCATCGGACCGCCATCATCGTGAGATCATCGGATTGCGGCATGCCGGTGCAATGGGTGCGCACCGCCTCGACCACGCGATCAAGCAGATCCCGCAGTGGTAAATCAAGAGCCGGTTTGAGTACAGCCTCCAGACCCGACTCCTCGAAATCCTCGTCCGCGGCATTCTTGGCCTCGGTGACGCCGTCGGTGAAAAGAAAAAGGAGGTCCCCCTTCCGCAACGCAATTTGCTCACTCTCGTAGGGCATATTCGGGAGCATGCCGAGTAAAAGTCCGCCGGTTTCGAGGCGTTCGATTGTTCCATCCGCATGAAAAAGATAGGGCAAGTTGTGTCCCGCGTTGACATATCTGAAGACCTGATGCCGCAAATCGAATTCGCCATAAAAAAAGGTGATGAACTTGTCGAAACCGGTGTTGGCCTGGATGAAATTGTTGAGTCGGCCGACCATGGCGGGGATATCCCCGCCGGGAGTCACCAGATTGTGTAATCCGGCGTGGAGAGAAGACATCAGGAGCGAGGCAGGTACGCCCTTGCCGGAGACATCGGCGATGGTTACGGCGACGTTGTCGGCATCGATCTCGATGCAGTCAAAATAATCTCCACCAACCTGGCGCGTCGGTATATTCAGACCGTAGATCTCACATCCTTCATAATGGGGGCACTCGTGAGGTAGGAGCCGCTGCTGGATATCGCGGGCGATATTGAGTTCTTCCTCGATGCGCTCTTTTTCAAGGGCCTCTTCGAAGAGCCGTGCGTTTTCGATGGAGATCATGGCGAGGTTGCAAAGAGTCGAAAGAAACTCAACCTCATCGGACTGGAAGGGCTGCTGGGTAATTTTGTCGCCGATGGCGAGAAGACCGCGGGTCTCCTCCTGGATCTTCATCGGTACCAGCAGCCTGAGCTGGTGCGCCCCGAGGATCTCTAGTCCGGCAGGCGTCTGCTGCGCATCGACGGCGGTGACATTCTCGATCCGGTTCAGAACGGTCAGGACCGCAGGAGCGGAGAGTTCCTGGCGGGTCTGGTCATCAACCCGCAACCCGCGGGCTGCGCATAGAGCCAGTCCCTCCTCCCCGCGTAAAAAGAGATAACACCGGCTGACGACCAGTTCACCCATTACTGCATAGATGAGCAGATTGACGATGCGCTCCCGCTCCAGCGTGGCATTGAGTTCCTTGCCGATTTCGAAGAGAGTTCGCAGCTCCTGCACCTTTTTGTCCAGTTGCCGATTGACCAGCTCCAGTTTCTGGTACATCAGGGCGTTTTCGATGGCAGAGGAGGCGATGTTGGAAAGCGAGATCAGGTACTCGACCTCGGAGGGTGTGAAGGCGATGCCGCCGAGCTTGGGTCCGAGCCCCATGATGCCTACCGTGCGCTGGACGCTGAGGATGGGGATAATGAGGCTGATTCTGTGTTCTTCGAAGAAGGATCTAAGCGGCTCGTTGCCTGGAGCGAGTTCGGTCACGGCCAGGGGTTCGCTCATCTCGCCGGTGAAGGCGATCTTTTTGCCGGCGAGGGAGCGAGGCAGCCCCTTGAGCGCGGCGAGTTCGAAGAGATGGTTGTCCTGGGCCACCAGAACGACACCGCGACTGATCATCATGCGCCCCATCGGAGTCAGCAGGAGGTTATTGAGGGTGGTGCGCAGCTGTAGAGAGGAATTGAGGACCTGACTCATCTCGAAGAGAGACTGCAACTCAACCAGGCGCTCATCCAGCTCACGGGCCACAGGATTTTGCGGGAGCGGTTCTTTCACCGGGCAACCATCATGAGTTGATGACTTTCGAGCTTTTACGATTGATCAGATATTTTACCATCCGTACCTGATTGCGCACGCCGGGTTTGATGTCATAATCGACCTCATCCATCAACGTCCGCATCAAAAAGATGCCAAGGCCTCCGACGCGAAGTTCAGCCAGATACTCCTTCATATCCGGAGGCCGGATGGAATCAGGATTGAATCCCTTGCCATGGTCGGTGACCACCAGGGTCAGTTTGCGGTAATCAATACAGATTGCGACATCGAGGGTCTTGTCGCGTGTGGTGTCCGTATAGGCATGCTTTATGACATTGGTACAGGCCTCGTCCACGGCCAGTTCGATTTTGCCGACATCATCCTCCACAAAGCCCACCTTTTCGGCGACTTTGCCAACAAAGAATCGGATTAACTCCAGGTTCTCGGTCTGACTGGGAATGCGCAGCTTGTATTCAATTTTTTCTTTTGGCATCGAGGGTTCCACCTAATTTACATGGAATAGTTCAGGACTTGTACGACCGGCATCAGCCCGAAGAGCAAGCAGGTGTCCTGTCACTCATCCGAAGCGGCGGCCGAATCCTTCAGGAACATCGCCGCCGCTTCATCCTGTTTATCGAAGATCTGGTAAATCGTCGGGAAACCCAACAAATCAAAAACGCGGTAGATTTTGGGAGACATGCTGCACATCTTGATGTCGCCGTTTCGGCTTCTAACTTCTTCGATGAATCCCATGAAGACCCCGAGTCCGGCGCTGCTGATGTAATTCAGTTCCTTGAAGTCGACCAGGATGTTGACCTTTTGATCGTCAATCAGCTTCTGGATTGCCTCTTCGAGCATCGGTGCGGTATGGGCATCGAGAAAACCGATGATTTTAAGCGTCGTAAGGTCAACTCCATCCTGGCGCACTACTTTAAAATTCTCCATTCAAACTCCTCCATCCATGTAGCATCCACTACAGTTATCTAAACAGCTTTCACGACCAAAAAGGTCAAATCATCATGGGAACGGGCGGACCCGGCGAAAGCGTTGATCTCGGCCACCAGACGATCGATGATCTCGTGTGGCCCCTTCTGGTGGTGGCGCTGGAACAGCGCCACCAGGCGGATCTCGGTGAACTCTTCGCCGCGCGGATTGCGGGCTTCTTCAGCGCCGTCGGTATAGAACAGGTAGGTATCACCAGGCCGGATGGGCCTTTGTATCTCCTCGATGGCGCCTGCAAAGGCAGAGCCCCCATCCAGCCCCAGGCCCATTCCCGACGGCCGCAGAACCTGCACCTCCGCGGCTTCGCAGGTGGCCAGCAAGATCGGGCATTGCCCCGCCCGGCAAAAACGGAACAGCCGGTCGCGGGCATCGATTATTCCGTAGATTAAACTGACGAAGATATTGCGGTCAATGTTGCGGTACAGGGTCTCGTTCGCAGCGAGCAACAGCGATTTCGGCGAATCATTTTTGGGAGCAAGCGCTTCCATAATGCCCTTCAATTCCGCCATTATAAATGCTGCCGAGGCCCCCTTGCCGGAAACGTCGCCGATCACCAGACCAAGACGATTTGCGTCGATCGGAAAAAAATCATAGTAATCTCCGCCCACCTCGTTGGCTGTGATGCAGACCGCTTCGATCTCCAGTCCTGGCAGCTGCGGCATCTTTTTAGGCAATAGTTTCATCTGGGCGTTATGGGCAATGCGCAACTCCTCCTCAAGCCGCTCCCGCACGAGGGAGGATTCGACAAGGCGGGCGTTACGAATGGCGATGACAACCTGTTCACTGAAGGCCCGGAGCATATCGAGGTCATCCTGCTCAAAGCCGTATTCGATGTGCTTGGCCACATAGAGACAGCCAACAGCCTCTTCCGCGCTCTTGAGCGGGACCGCGATGACCGACTGGACGTCCCGTTTCCAGACGCTCAAGGGGACATTCAGAGTGCTTTTTCCAACCTGATTGATGAGTTTGGGCTGTAGCTGCGCCAACCCCCATGCCGCGATCGGCTGCGGCACACCGGTGGCCAGTTCGTCCGGGGAGAGATTTCGCGCAGCGGCCAGGCGGTCCTCGCCCTTGGCGCTAATCAGGGTCAACCAGCTGCTGTCGGACTCGGTTACCTGCAAAGCCAGATCAACAGTGGTCTCGGCCAGGCGGGTGAGATCGAACTCTGAGCTGATCGCACGGCTCAGGGAGTGCAGGGAAGAGAGCTGTTTATATTGCCGATCGAGCAGAGTGGCAGTCGGAAGCCGGGAAATCAAGGCAATAAAAGCCATGGTGATATAAATGGAGAGGAAAAGAAAGCCCAGGTCGACAAAGCGGCCGAGCACCGGGCTGAAAAGGGCCGCAGGATTGGAGGTATGGTACTTCATATAGAGGAGCCATTCGACGGGCACGAGAACCAGACCGCCCCAGAAAAGGGTCAGCTTTTGTCTGCGGTTGAGAAAATTAAGCCAGCCAACGCGAAACGAATTGAGCACCATCAGATTGATCACGAGAAAGAGCAGGATATAGCCGATGTTTTCGCCGCTCAGTTTATATGAAAAACGAACCGTCAAATCGCCGATTGTAAAGACACTGAGGATGGCATAGAAAACCAGAACCAGCATCAGCAGCAGGAAATGGAGCGCGGTATTCTTTTTCTGCTTGATGAAGATCAGATTGCGCAGTGTCCCCAGAATCACCAATACGAAAAGGGTCGAAAAAAGGGTCCAGGCCGTCAGAATAAGGTAGGTGACCATGCTGCCATAAAGGACATTATGTCCGGTGCTGATGCTCTCGGCAGCAAAGGGTTCGAGATCGGAGAAAAGAAGCAGCAGAAAGGTCCCCAGGATCAGGGCAAAGAGCGACCGCAGTCCGCGAACGATATTGCGGTCCGAGGCCCAACGCTGACTGTAGATGATCGGCAGGGAGAGGATCAAAGCCAGGGTGATCAGACCCTCCCGGAGATAGCGCAAAGGGGCATTGTCAAACAGGCCGCCAAGCAGGTTGAGATCTATAACAACGCCGCAGAGGAAAAGAACAAGCGGAAGGATCAGCGATATGTTGCCAAAGCGCTTCATGGCGTCCTCGTTATGTGGGCAGAATGCGCATGATGATCATGGTCATATCGTCGTGCTGAGGCGAGTGTCCAACGAAATGAGCCACCTGCGTTTTGATTTTGACGAGGATCTCCTCAGCGGGGAGATCGGCACAGCGCCGGATCGACTGGACGAGCCGCTCCTCGCTGAACTCATTGGCATACTGATTCATTGCCTCCGAAAAACCGTCGGTGTACAGCACAAAGAGATCGCCCGGCTGGACGGCTATACACTCTTCCTTGATAATATCGTCGAATATCTCCCCCGGCTCCAGCCCGAGTGCGATGCCCGGAGGCAGCAAGCGTTTGAAGAAATCATCCTGCGGCCGGTACCAGAGGATAGGGTCATGTCCTGCCCGGGCAACTGTCATTTTTTGGGCTGTAAGATCGAGAACGCCAAAGATGAGGCTGATAAAATGGCCGCGATCGACATTTTCATAAAAGAGCCGGTTCATCTCGATTAAAATCTGGGCGGGACTCCAGGTGGTACGGCTCAAAGAACGGAGGAATCCTTTGGTCAGCGTCATATAGAATGCAGCCGAGACACCTTTGCCGGAGACATCGCCGATCGCGAAACCGAGACGATTACCGCCAAGGTCGATAAAATCGAAATAGTCCCCGCCCACTTCCGAGGCGGGAACGCAGGCACTGGCAATTTCCAGACCCTGCAGCCGAGGATTTCCCTTAGGCAAGAAGCTCATTTGCACGCGCCGTGCGATTTCCAGCTCCCGTTTGAGGCGCTCGTTCTCCACCATTTTTATAGCCTGCCGCGGCACATAGTTGCGCAGTTGTTCCCGGCTCAAGTAGACCGGCCAGGCCCAGGCCGCAAAGACCACGAGGCCCAGCAACGGTGCCAGCAGAAAAAGGCCGGAGTACCAAAAGGTGGGGTGCCCCAGCGTGATCAGCCGTGCCGCAGCAAATAGAGCGGCAAAAGTGAAATGGGTCGTGATCACCGCGATGAAATCATAGCGCAGATAAATAGCGGCATAGACCAGCCCCATCACCACGCCGATCAGGAGATTGACCGCCAGCGGCTGGCTCGGAAGGTGAATCGAATCGTGCAGACCAATGCCTGCCATCAACCCAAAAAGCGGCGCCGCCCAGTTCGGCCGCGGCAGCCATTTGGCCAGCAGGGAGACCGACGCCAGGACCAGAGCGAACTGATACCATAGTACCTCGTCCAAGACCCGGAGAATGCTGAAAAGGAAGGGATTGCTGCTCCCTTCGCGATGCAGCTCCGCGGCCCACTCCGCCAGACTTACGGTTGAGAAAAGAGATGCCGTCGTCAACAGGAGTGAGATCAACCCGGCGAGGCCAAGACCATAGCTTAGGCCGTGCAGCAGCGCTTCAGCGAGGGCGCGATGACGGACCTGACCGCGGAGCATGGCATCAAGATTGAGCAATTTCTCACCGGAGAGCGAACGGGCTGAGGATTCACCTACCGCAACCGCCAGCAGCATGGCCATGCCAACCATGAAGGCCGAAACGGCGGTGCTGAATATCAGGGTGGTCATGTCACGATGGTCCGGATCGAGCAGGATCATCAGGATGGTCAAGCCGCTGGCCATCAGGGCCGGTATCAGGGCGTAACGGAAATTGATGCTGTCGTTCCGCAGTCGGCGAATCAGCTGTGCCAGATAGATCAGACTGAGGCCAATCATCAGCAGGATGAAGGGGAAAAGCTGCAAGGCCCGGCCATTTTGCCAGGACGAGGAGGTGACCGGAGGATTATACTGGCGGGCGAATTTGCTCACCAGGGTGCCGCTGATGACAATATTGAGCTGCTGCTGCAATCCGCATACCGGTTCACTGCGGGTATAGGTGAACTGATGTTCAGTGTACGAATCGAGCTTATTGCTGCTCGATCGGGCCAGGGTGTACTTGCCGAACTCGGATCCCATAGCCTTCCGCAGGGATGAATCGGCGAGCACGCGGGCCATAGAGTCGGTCAGATTGACGCCCAGGCTTTCCTTGCTCAATTCCGACCAGAAGGCGACTGGCTTGCCGTAAAGGTCGATTTGCAGCACAAACTGCTTGAAACTGGAGGCAGCGGATTTGGTGGTGCGGCCAGGCGCCAGTTCGAAATCCTCAGGACGCGTCCAGCTGATCTGCCAGGTATACGCCGGCAGCTGGCGCAAAGCGGAATCGCGTTCTGTTGGCTGATACTGGCTCTCGATGTACTGAATCAGATCCCGGCGAACCTGCATCGTTACATCGGGGCGATACTCATCGGGTTGCAACCCGAAGGAGGAAAGCTGCCGCGCAGCGGTCTTGAGGGCCTCGTTGCGATTGAGGGCAACCTGGCGCGGCAAGACGGAGAGGATGCGGGGCGCAAAGAGAGCGAAGACCAAAGCACCGGTCAATGCAACCCCCAGCAGCATCGGCCAATGGTATCCTTTCTTCTCGCTGGTCATGGCAGAGATGGCGATTCCTTCACAAATGGGGTCTGGGTGTGACAAATTTCTTTATTGTACTGAAATTAGAGCTTCAAATCAAGATAAATATCAGCGGAACGCCTTAGCGGACTGCGGCACCATCATGGTGAGCATCGGGTGCATCGCGCATTTCCACCGGCGTGTGAATAAATAGAGGGCTATTGGAGCACACTTTCATCGAAAACCTGGGTTTCGTAGAGATAGATTTGCGCTCCCTGTTTCCAGCCGTCCGGCGGCAGGCCGGCTTTCCGGCAGAGGCTGGTCATCTCCTCCTCCTTGCTCCGCCATCCGGCTTCGAGGGGCACCTCCGGCAGATAGGTAGCGCCCCGGCCGCCTTTCATCAGGATAATGCCGTGTTTGCCCATGACAAAATCATCGAGAGTCGCCTCATAGACGTTGCTCAAATAGACGGAGACTTTAATCTTGATACGATCGAGTTCTTCGGCCTGAAGCGGCATGAAGCGTGGGTCGTCGAAAGCCGCTGCGACAGCCCGGTCGGGGACCAATTGGTAAAGAGGCTTGTCGGACTCGTGCATACCGATGCAGCCTCGCAAGTCGCCGTCTTTGGTGATCGTCACGAAGACGCCGCGGCGTTCTTGAAGTTCGGGATTGGTACTGTGGCTTTCCGGAAGGGCGCCATGCATCAAGTAATACTTTATGCTTTCCTTGGCAAGCCGCATTAGTTCTTTTTGTGCAGCTATTGAGAGCGGAGCGTAGGTTATCTTGTTCATGTTTTTCTCCTGAAGATAATAGGCCACTGCAGCATACCCAACGACATAGCCGCCCCGCTCGCCAGTGACATCGTTGGAGTTGGTCCGGGCGAGCACCCTGGCTCCGCAGGCACCGCGCTGATTAAGCGCCACCTGCATGACTACCACCGGCAACCCGCCACAGGCCTGATATGTTGCGTTATGCAAGCCCGTCCAGAGCGATCGCGGGTCAAGCCGCGTAAAGGCAGCGAGCGTTGCCGCATCGCTCTCCTTACATGCGCTGTAGGAGTAGCCGTGGTAGAGATCGGTGCTGGCTACCATCAAGCTTTTTCGCCCTTTGAGAAGCGCTGCTAGAGCCTTGCCCATGGTCTCGCATTCATCCCAGCTGCAGTCACCGATCTCCAGCGGCAAAATCCGGCATTTCTTAAAGAGAACCTGCAAAAATGGCAGCTGGACCTCAAGGCTATGTTCCTTATCCCCATGACCGATCATCGATAACTTGAAAAGATCGCACTTGCGGGCTAACTGAACCGCGGCGTCATGATCAATGGGCAGGTTTCCGAGCGGCGTATCATAGGCCTCCCCGGGATAGATGGAGCCGCCCCGAAAATACTCTTGATGGCTGGGAGCCAAAACAACGATCAGATCGTATTCTTTTCCGGCGGCTGCCTTGAAACCGGCTGCGGCAGTGGCACCTGAATAGGGATAGCCAGCATGTGAGACGCTGAGTCCGACCAAATCACCGGGGAGGGCGGCAGCGGAGGTCTGTTTCAGGAAGCCCTCGATTTCAGCGCGCAGCTGCGACGGGTCTGCGGGATAAAACTGTCCTGCAACACCCGGCTTGCGAATCTGGGCGTGAAGTGCGGAGCAAGCCGGCAGCAGAATGACTGACAGCAAAAAGCCGGCTGCATGCCATTTTACAGACATGGCGCCCTCCTTCTATAATCGGTGGCTCCGCCAGGTGCAGCGGAGGTTCAGTACCAGACTCCGGGAATACTGCGTCCACAACCGGGGCAATTACCCGACTTGAGATGATTTTCCGTCACGGTATAGCCCATTCGTCCAATGAGCAGCTTGCCACAGCCGGGGCAGTAGGTGTTTTCTCCCGCATCTCCGGGAACATTCCCCGTATAGACAAAGTGTACGCCGGCTTCAAGTGCGATGTTTCGTACCTGCTGTAGGGTCTTTATGGGCGTCGGCGGCAGATTGGTCATCCGGTACTGGGGGTAGAAGCGGGTAAAATGAAGTGGTACATCAGGGCCGAGTTGGGCGATCATCCAACGGCAGAGCGCTGCAATCTCCTCGGGTGCATCATTTTCACCGGGAAGGACCAGGTAAACCACCTCAAACCAGATTTTTTGCTGGCGCAGCAGGATGAGGGTATCGAGAACAGGTTGCAGCTGGCCATCAACCAGTTCACGGTAGAACCGCTCGCTGAAAGCCTTGAGATCGATCTTGACAGCTGCAAGGATCTTGCAGAGGTCCAGCATCGGCTCTTTCTGGATGTAGCCATTGGAGATCATCACACTGCGCAGGCTGTGTTGTCCGGCTGCCCTGGCGATATCGGACATATACTCAGCAAATACGACCGGTTCATTATAAGTGAACGCAAGGACCGGACAGTTTTGCCGGACGGCGAGTGTAGCCACCTGATCCGGCGGCATGGAGACCGATTCCACCTGCTCCGGACGGGATTGTGAAATCTCCCAATTCTGGCAGAATTTGCAAAAGACGTTGCAGCCGGCGGTAGCAAGCGAGAGCGCCTTTCTGGCGGGAAGAAAGTGGAAGAACGGCTTCTTTTCGATGGGATCGACATGGATGGAGCAGGGCCGTCCGTATACCAGACTATAATAGGTGCCGCTGCGATTCTCGCGAACGCCGCAGTACCCGCGCTCAAGATCATCGATCAGACAGCCTCGCGGGCAGAGCGTGCACTGGATCTTGCGGTTGGGGAGTTTTTTATAATAACGAGCCTCTACCAGCGCCTCTGGGACTGTAGCAGGCCGGGCACCGGCCGTGCTGCTCCGGCCCGTGAGCAGCCAGCAGCCTGCACCCGCCATGGATCCGACGAAGGCTCTGCGTGTGATCATAGGCTTCTCCATGGCAATTCTACAGGCACCACCTTTTCGTTTAGACAGGATGGATCTCGATCCGTCCGGGATCGGCGATGCCCAGTCCCGCCTCGGCAGCGCTCTTGATATAGCGGGGCTCACGGTTTGCTTCCTTGAGGGAGGGCATCCCGGCACTCCTGCGCTTCTCCTCGATCAGTTGCCAAGCGATTTGGTCGTGAGCCACAACATCGGTTGCAAGGATCAATCGCTGGAGGGGCCAGCACCACTGTGGCCTATATGGTGGACCGCCTTCGTATTGCGCGGTCATAGCATCGCAAATCACCAGCCTGGTTTTCTGCCGCAAGATCGGCAGCCGGCTGACATCAGCAACATAGGGATCGCCCGCATGAGAATGGTACTTGTTCGGATTATCAATGGCCCCGAAGTAATTTTTCATACCGGCGCTCAATCCGACTATGCCATGGTCTTTGAGCACCGGCAGATTGATAAGGGCGGAGCATAATTCAGTCACGACGCGCGATAGCCGGCTGCAAATCATCCCCGTTTCGTAGAGCCGGTCCGAATAGCCCGCGGCGTCGTTCCCGAAGCAGCGGACCTTGTCCGGATTCATGGCGATGGCATAGCCGGCGCGTTTGAGATCATCATTCAGCCGATCCCAGACAATGATATGACCGGCCGGTATTCCGGCTTCCTGGAGTTTGGCAGCAACGGCAGCCGCCAGGGCCGGCGTCGTTGAAATGCCCCGGCCGGCGAGTCCGTTGATTTTGAGTCCGACCACATCATGCGGCGAAAAGAGGCTTTTCCAGGCCTCTCGAGCCGGCAGGCCGGTGAGCGCTGAGATGCCGCGATCAAGGACTATCCCAAGCGCTTCTGTACCGTCAGAACGGCTCTGAGCAGGCGACTGGGCAAGGACCACGCGGGCTGATGACATGGATGCTTCCTCCCCTGCCCGCCGATGACCGGAAAGCAGGCAGGTGCCGGCGCCCAGCAAAGCCCCGTTACGCAAAAATTGCCGTCGGTTCATGGTGCCCCTATCCCAATAAAAAACCGTGATCCCCTGCAGGCCGCACGAGATCACGGTTGAACTGGAAACGATGCGGTCGTATGCCGGTCAGCGCAGAAACCGGTCCACCAGTCTGCGCAATCCACTGCTATTTTCTTCGGGATACTCCTCCGTCGCAGGAGCCGGTGCGGGCTCCTCAGGCGGTATGGCGGTCTGCGGTTTCTCTCTGGACTGCACATAGAGCATCCGGTTGTCGATGGCAATGGCCACCTGATTGGCGAGGATCTCGAGAATCTGCACGCTTTCGGTCGTGGGCAGCCGACCGTCGGCCGGGTCATCAGCGAGGATAAAGCCGATGATCTTGCCCTCCCGGCTTTTGATAGGGACCAGCAGCAGGGCATACCGAGGCCAACCATCTATGTAATGACCGTTTGTAAAGCTACCATAATAGATTTGTTTAAGATGCTGCAGTACCTTCTCCTCACTGCTGATGAGAAAGGACCTGCCACGCCGATATTCTTCTCTCAAAAGGCCGCTAAAGTCCTTGAGATCAAAAGCCAGATCATGTATTTGCCCCAGTTTGATGCGGTCATCACAGGCAACGGCTTTGGTTTCCAGCTGGCCGCTTTTTTTACTGATCAAAACGAGGCTGACCAGATTGAATTCGAGGGAGAATTTGACCGCCCAGACCACCTCTTTGAGAAGTTCATTCAGACTCAGATAGAGCTTGAAGATATTGCTGTTGATCAGGATCTGTTTGAGGCGGCGGCTGCGGCGTTCGATGGTCGAGAAACGGTAGTAGTTCTCGATGACCATCGCAGCCATCTGGCTGAAGAGTTCGAGATTGAAAAAAAGAGCACGGGAGGGCGCCACGCTATCGAGCGGCTCATCGATGGAGATGTAGCCAAACTGCTGGCCACGGTGATCCGCGAGGCGGAGCAGAACGAGATCGCGGGGGTGCCACTGGGTTTCGGCGGGCATCTCTGGCTGCCGGATCAAGGCCGCCGTCGTATCCAGGGCATCAAGGCCTGCATGGGCGGAACGGCTTTCCTGGTTATAATAGATGACCTTGACCGGTTCCCGGTCAATGAAGAGGCGATCGAGGAGGTCTTGCGGGACCTCAAGGATCCTGGATTCGCCCGCGGAATCACCACTTTGCCCATAGCCGATCATAGCCTGCTTGACATAGGCTTTTTTACGGCGGTCGAGAATGGCAACAGTGGCGCGCTGGAAGCCAAACACCTGGCACACGACTTCGCCGATGCGCTTGAGAAGCACATTCAGCGGCTCCGTATAGCTCATCTGCACCAGATCCATGAGATCATGGATCATGATTTGCTGGTCTACCGGGCTGGCAGGCAGTCCGGTTTCCATCAAGCGCGGAGCCATGAGCGTAACACTGCCTCGGAATCCGATGATCCGTTTTTCCTTCGATTCATCGCGCAGCATGCGGATTTTCAGATTGACCGGACGTCGCGTGCCCACCTTGTCAATGAACTGAAGCTGAACAGGGAAACTTTCCCGGGTGCCCATGTCAGCAAAAATCTCATTGAAAAGACGGGTTTCTTCCTCCCGGGAGAGCAGATCGGCCAGCGATAACTCGAGCAACTCATCCTCGGTGTAATTGAGCATGGTCTGCAATATTTTATTGGCCGAAAGGAAGCGTCCGCGGCGATCGCAAATAAAAAAACCTTCCTCGGCTGGTTCCTGTGTAGCTGCCGGCGTCGGGGCTGTCTCCATTGTCAGTCGCTGACGCTGTTCCGCTGCCGCTCTTGTGCTCTCCGCTTTTTTCAAAGCCTCCGCCTTGAGCGCTTCGGCCTTTAGGGCGTCCAGACGCAACGCTTCCGCCCTGGCGGCTTCGGCACGCAAGGTCTCTGCTTTCAGCGCTTCTGCCCGAGCGGCCTCGAGGCGTTTGAGATGTTCCGAATACGATTGGCGGATGGCTTCTGCCAGGGCGGTGAGATAGCCCTTGCGTTTGTAGAGCAGCGTGAAGGGACCACAGTTGCGCAGTTCCTCGGCGAGCGCTTCCTCATTCTCCTCAATCATAACGATGGCCGGAACCTGCCGGCTCATGGCGGCGAGTTTCTTAAAGGTTTCCCCTGGCTCATCTCGCAGCATGATGCTGTCGATCACATAGACGTCTTCACGATTCTGGGCGCTCGATTCCAGGACCTGAGTCAAAGAGGTAGCGCCAGCAAGCTGGAAATCTTCGCCCTGGGCTTTCAAGAGCTGGCTGGTTGCATCAAAATAAGAGGTGATGGGGTGCGCTATCTGGACTTTCATGCCACCGTGCTCTCCCGTTTTCCCGTCACAACACGTCGTTGGCGTTAGTTATAGTTAAAATTAGCGAAAGATTAAAAAATAATCAAGCGAATAATAAATAATATATTATTTATCAGCCGGTCCCCTCGTCTACACGGCCATGAAGAGCGAAACCGTGCCGGCTTGCAGCATCTTCCGGCTGGTCCGGCCCAGGCGTTTTTTGTCCAGGAGACGGCGCCAATGGGGTGCTAACAGGAGGTGATCCGGTTTGAGGGACGCCGTGATTTCGAGGAGGCGTTCTGCCGGTTTTCCCGAACGCGCCAATGTTTCAACCGATGCGCCATGCGCCCGGATCAAGGCTCCCCCCCGATCGAGGAGCGCTTCAGCGGCTTCCGGTTCACCGCCGATATGCAAAAGCAGATAATGGAGATGGGGCCGGTGGAAGAGCTGCAGATGGAGCTTGAGTGCCCGTGCACAGGCCACTGATCCGTCCCAGGCGATGGCCACGGTCCGGGAACTCCTTTGGTTGGTACAGGGTAGCATCACGGCGCTCCCACCCGCGGTCAGCAGCAGCACCAGCCGTCTTTCGGACCGAATCACATCATCAGGAATTGCCGGGGGTAATACAGTCAGATCGCAGCTGGTTGCCCACTCGAGGCTCTCCTTGAACGATGCAGCTGCAGCGGACAACACCTGCAGTTCAATCCCCTCCTTCTCGGCATTCCGGATGACGGGGCCAATCCATTCTTCTCCGACCATCGCGGCACTCCCGGAAGCCCGTTTTGTGGCGAGGGGATAAAGCAGGATCTCACTTCCGAGATCCCGGGCCAGGTTGAGGGTATAGCCTACTGCAGCCGGCATTTGCGGCGAGCCGTCCAGTATCAGCAGGATTCGCTTAATCATCTTGGTGCATCTCCATGAGAACCTTGTGAAAGGCGAGGATATGGGCCGGCGTGGTGCCGCAGCATCCGCCTACCGCAGAGGCCCCGGCAGCTATCAGGCCCGGGAGTTGGGCAGCCATTTTTTCAGGGGTTTCGTTATAGCGCATCATACCATCCACCCACTGCGGCAGCCCAGCATTGGGCTCAGCGAGCACTGGTCCGCTCCACACGCGGCGGATCTCCTGAACAATGGCGATAGCATCCTCGATCCCCGTGCCGCAGTTGCATCCCATCCCGGCAACCCCGGCATTCGCGAGGGCAGCAGCGACTTCCGGGATGCTGTTGCCCATAAGAGTGCGATAACCGCGTTGGCCGGGCGAGAAGGTGAAAGAGGCAAAAATCGGCAAAGCGCAACCGGCCTGCGCTCCGCGTACAGCCAGCAAGGCCTCACCCAGATCGGACATCGTCTCAAGGAGAATGAAATCGGCTCCGCCGCGTGCCAGACCGCGGGTCTGCTGTTCGAATCCGGCCTGAATCTCCGCCTCCGACTGGTCACCCAGAGCCAGTATGACCCCGGTCGGCCCGACCGATCCGGCGACCCAGGCGCGCTCTCCGGCCGCCTCGCGCGCGATTCGGGCGGCGATAAGGTTGATCTCTTCCGGATCGCCGGAAACCTTATCCATTTGCAGCTTTTTGGGCGAGCCCCCGAAGGAGTTGGTGGTGAGGATTTCCGCGCCCGCCTTGAGATAATCCTGATGGACCGCGGCGATCTGGTCCGGATGAAGCTGGTTCCAGAGTTCAGGGGAAGAGCCGACGGGAAGCCCTCGGGCCTGTAATTGGGTTCCAAGTCCGCCATCGAAAAGCAAGGTTCGTTTCTGGACAGCGAGCAGAAGATCTGGTCGCATGAGGGCCCTCACTGGTTTTTGATGATGCTGTATTCCTTGGTCAACTTGACGATAAACCGTTTCGCATAATCTTCCGCTGCAGCACGATCGGTGAAACGTCCGATCCACACCAGATAAAAGGTGCGGCTGCCGACTGTCTTTTGGGAGATCAGACCCTCATAGCCCACTTTTTCAAGACCGCTTAGAATCGTGCGGGCGTTATCCGGATTGGCGAAAGCACCGACCTGGATGGTATACCAGGGCGTTTTGGTGTCGGCGGCGGCAGGTTGAGTCGGCTGGCCGCTCGACGCGGTCGACTCCGCCTGCGCCTCCAGATCAGCGACGGCCATGTCGCAATAGGGCGAACGGGGAAAGCGCTTGATGAAAAGTTTCCATTCCTGTCGCGCTGAATCCGGTTTCCCTTCAGCCATATAACACTGACCTGTCAAATAGGCACTGTCATCAACCCATTTGCTCTGTGGAAAACGCTTTTGCAGCATCCGAAAGGACTTTCGGGCAACCGCATAACGCTCGCGCGCATACTGATACTGGGCCATTTTGAAGAGGGCGGTGTCGGCAAACCGGCTCATCTCTTCACTTTCGAAAACCTTTTTATAGTTGTTCACAGCCGCTTCGGCATCCGCCTGGATCAGGGCGCGGAAGAATGCCACATCAGGATTTTTCGGGTCCTCTTTCTCAGCAGCTGGAAGCAATTTTTCGATATCATCAAAACGGTCTTCCTGCCAGGCAAGCTCCAGCGCGATGATACCGTTCTGTGCTGCACAGGGGCGGGTCATCAACCCGGCCAGGCCAATAAGCATCCCGATGATGCAGCGTTGCCAACGGTACATAGAAAGTGACCTCATCTCTCAAGAGGGGATCAATAGCGTGGTTCCGCCGCAATGTATCACAATTCCGGGACATTTCAAACAGCTTTTTACCCGGTGGCCCTAAAAAAAAGGAGCCGAATTCCTGAGAACTCGGCTCCCGTTGCAGAACCCTGCTGTCAGCCGGGGTGGTTTTACTCGGCTTTCTTCTTGCGGGTGCGCTTGGGCTTTTCAGCGCCCTCCTCGGCAGGTGCTTCGACCTCTTCAGCGGCAGCCGGTTCGGCCTCGCTCACCGCTTCCGGCACGTCAACCGCCGCATTTTCGGCAGCAGCAGCCTTCTCAGCAGCAGCCGCAGCGGCCCGGGCCTCACGGTTTTCCAGCTTGATTGCATTTTTCTCGGAGAGGACGATCTTTTTATTCTCCTTGTTGAATTCGATCACCGAGAGGGTGAGTGCATCATCGATCTGATAGGCATCAGCCGGCTTGCTGAGATTATCCTTGGCCAGCTGGGACATGGGCACAAAACCGTCCACGGCGTCGGGAAGTTCGACGATCAACCCTTTTTCGATTAGGCGCACCACCTTGCCCTCGACCAGAGCGCCGGGGTGATACTTGTCTTCGAAAAAGTCCCATGGATTGTCCTGGGTTTGCTTATAGCCCAGAGAGATGCGGCGGTTATCACGGTCAACGTTGAGAACCACCACGTCAATTTCGTCGCCTTTCTTGACCACTTCGCCGGGGTGACGGATCTTTTTGGTCCAGGAGAGATCGGAGATATGGATCAGGCCATCGATGCCGTCCTCCAACTCGACAAAGGCGCCGAAGTTGGTCAGATTGCGCACCTTGCCCTTGTGGCGCGAGCCGACCGGATAGCGCTCCGAGAGGGTTTGCCAGGGATCGGGCTCCAGCTGTTTCAGACCAAGGCTGATCTTGCGCTCCTCTTTCATGATATTGAGCACCTTGGCATCGACCATCTCGCCGACCGAAAGCACCTTGGAGGGGTGTTTGATGTGCTGAGTCCAGGACATTTCCGAGATATGGATAAGGCCTTCAACGCCTTTCTCCAACTCGACAAAGGCGCCATAGTCGGAGATGCTGACGACCTTGCCGCGAATGACCGAACCGACCGGGTACTTTTTCTCGACATCCTCCCACGGATGAGGCTGCAGCTGTTTCAGACCGAGGGATATGCGGTCCTTGTCCTCATTGAAATCAAGGACGACGACCTTGATTTTTTCGTCGAGGGCGACCACTTCGGAGGGATGGGCCACACGGCCCCAGGAGAGGTCGTTGATATGGAGCAGGCCGTCGACGCCGCCGAGGTCGATGAAGACGCCGAAATCGGTGATATTCTTGACAGTGCCTTCGAGGATCTGGCCTTTCTGCAGATCTTCAAGGATCTTTTCGCGCTGGCCCTTCATCTCCTCTTCCACGAGGACGCGGTGCGAGACGACGATATTCTTGCGCAGATTATTGATTTTGACAATCTTGAAATCCATGGTCTGTCCGATCAGGGCATCGAAATCACGGATCGGGCGAACATCGATTTGCGAGCCCGGAAGGAAGGCATCAACTCCGGAAAGATCCACAACGATGCCGCCCTTGATGCGGCGTACGCAGCGGCCCTGAATGATTTCACCCTTGTCGTAGGAGCGGTTGACCATCTCCCAAACGCGCATGAAATCGGCCTTTTTCTTGGAGAGAATGAGCATCCCATCCGAGTCTTCGATGTTGTCAATGAAAACCTGGATGTTATCACCGACGTTGATCTCCTTGGGATCGGGAAACTCTTCAATTGGAATGGTGCCTTCCGATTTGAAACCGATATCGACGGCGACTTCCTTCTCATTGATAGCGAGTACCTTGCCAGTGACCACGACACCGGAGACAAAATCGGCCAGGGTCTCTTCATAGAGCTTGAGCATGCTCTCGCGTTCCTGGGGGGTGTACTCATTCTCCATTTGGTCGAGTTCTTCGATGGTGGGTGATTTTTCAATCGGGTCGATAACCGGTGCAGTAGCGACGGGTTCAGCAACAGCGGGAGCCGATTGGGGCTCGTCAACAGTGACGGTGGGTTCCGGCATTTCCGTTTCGGGTTGTGATGGGGTCTGTCCAGCCTCTTCAGCCGGGTTGGTGTTGGTTAGTTCGTCCATTGGTTTTATTTCTCCTTTTGTATGAATACTTGCCCAACTGGGTCAAGTTTTTTTGTCCTGCTGGTTGGGTACGGTTTCCCGCTTCAACAGCAGATCGCGGATCTCCTCGAGCTGCCATAGCGGGGTTGAGGCGCCGCCAGTCAAACCAACCCTCTCCTCGGCACCTATCCAATCCGGTGCGATCTGCTGTGGAGATTCGATCGCATAGCTTCTGGGATTGGCCTGACGGCAGATTTCATAGAGAACCCTGGAGTTCGAGCTCTCCTTGCCGCCGACGAAAAGTATAACATCCACACTCGCAGCAAATTCCCTGATCTGATCATAGCGCCGGTCGATATAACCGCAGGTAGTATCCAGTACCTGCGTTTGCCGCACACGGGCGCGGATCAGACCGCTCAACACGGTGAACCGATCGCGTCCGATGGTCGTTTGGGCGACGACGAAGGTCGGACGATTCTCCGGAATCGATTCCACGTCCGCTTCCTTCTCGACGACGATGCCCTGCTCATCGCAATGACCCAGAAGCCCGACAACTTCCGCATGCCCTTTTTTACCGATGATCACGATCTGTTCGCCGAGGGCATGATGTTCAGCAATCAGTTTCTGGACCCGGCTCACCGTCCCGCAGGTGCCATCGACGACACAAAAGGCCGCAGCTTCCAGTTGGTCACGGAGCCTTACGCCGACGCCATGGGTGCGTACGAAAAGCTCCCGGCCCTGCAGCTCTGCCTGTTTTTCCGGATCGCCGGCGAAATCCTGGGCGATGGTCTGCAAACCCATCGCCTCGAGACGTGCGATTTCACGCGGATTGTGGATCAGGGCGCCGAGCGCGGTCACCGCCTTGCCCTGAGACAGCTCTTCTTCCACCATGCGTACTGCTTTGCTCACTCCAGGACAAAAGCCAGCCCGTCTGTCGATTATAATCTTCATTTTACAGCGCCCCGTTCCTTCGCGATCGCGACGATCCAGTCCACTTGCTCGTCGATGCTGAGCCGGGTCGTGTCGAGTTCAAGAGCATCCTCGGGTTTGATCAGGGGACTGACATCCCGTTGGCTGTCGTCCTCGTCGCGTTTGCGGATGGAACGAACCAGGTCATCTAACTCCACATAGCGGCCTCGCTCAGCCAATTCCTTCTGCCGTCGGCGGGCGCGCTCTTCGATCGAGGCGACGAGGTAGATCTTGACCTCAGCCCGGGGGAAGACCACACTTCCCATGTCTCGCCCTTCAGCGACAATGCCGCCGCGTTCTCCCATCCGGCGCTGCTGCGCCAGCAGGGCCTGGCGAACTCCGGCATTCGCTGCAACCGGCCCAATCGCTGCCGCAACTTCCGGAGTCCGGATCGCTGTGCTGACGTCCTCTCCCTCCAGCAGCACCAGCAGGCCTTCCGGCCCGGGGATCAGCTCGATCCGGCAGGTGCGGGCGATTTGAGCGAGCGCTTCAGAATCATGAAAGTCGCATTGGCGGCGCAGGGCGGCGAGCGTAACTGCGCGATAGAGCGCGCCCGAATCGAGATACAGGTAGCCGAGACGCGCTGCCACCCGGCGCGCTGTGGTGCTCTTGCCGGACCCAGCGGGCCCGTCGATGGTGATGGTCACCTTTTTAATAGCAGCAGACATGCGTCGAGGGGGCTCTCAATCCAATCCAACCATCTTGCGCAGAGCATGGATCTCCTGCGCATCCAGTTCGCGCCAGTCACCGCGTTCGAGACGCCCGAGCGGGATCGGGCCGAAGCGCACCCGCTTCAACTCCTTGACGCGATAGCCCAGGGCGGCAAACATGCGCCGCACCTGCTGCTGACGTCCCTCTTTCAATTCGATTTCCACCTCATTCCGCGATGGCGAATAAAAGCGCGCCACGCAGGGTTGCGTGGGGCCATCTTCTAGAAAAAGGCCTCCGGTCAGCCGGGCGAAATGATCCGGATTGAAAGCCTCCTCAAGCCGGGCATGATACCGTTTGGGAACCTTATACCGGGGATGCATCAACCGGAAGGCCAGTTCGCCATCGTTGGTGAGGAGGAGTGCGCCGGTGGTATTGTAGTCAAGCCGGCCTACCGGAAAGAGACGCTGCGGCAAGGGTACGAGTTCGAGGACAGTGCGACGGCCGCGCTCATCGCTGGCCGTTGTTATATATCCTTTGGGCTTATTCAAAAGAACATAGATCTTTTCCGCTTGCGGCGCAATCGGCTGTCCGTCCAGAGCGACCTGATCTTTGCCCTCATCGATCTGGGTGGCCAGGCTGGTAACCACCACCCCGTTGACGGTGATACGTCCCTTCAGCACCAGGCCTTCGGCTGCCCGTCTCGACGCCACGCCGCAGCCGGCCAGATAGCGGTTAATGCGCATCGTCGGCCGGGATGGATTCTGTAGATGCCGCCTGATCAGCCGCAACAGCGGACTCCGGATCAGGCGCAGCAACGAATTCCGAATCGAGCGAATTCTCCGCTGCAACCTCCTGCTCGAGGATCTCCTCTTCCGGGATCTCCTGGATGATCTTCTGGCCCTCGCCGCTGGCCAGCAGTTCCTCGATCTCCTTGGGCTTGGGCAAATCGGCGATGTCGTCGATTCCGAAGTACAGCAAGAACTCCTTGGTGGTGCTGAAGAGCAAGGCGCGTCCCTGCCCCTCATCGCGCCCGGTGATGGCAATGAGCTTGCGTTCAAGCAGGGTTTGCATGACGCCATCGGAATTAACGCCGCGAATCGCCGCCACCTCCACCCTGCTGATCGGCTGCTTGAAGGCGATGATGGCCAGGGTTTCCAGCGCGGCTCGGGTGAGGCGATTGCGTTCGCGGCCGGCGAACATCTGTTTGATCCAGCGATAATACTCCGGCCGGGTGGCGAACTGCCAGCCGCCGCCCACCTTTTTCAAGAAAAAGGCCCGACTCTTAAGTTCGTCAGAGAGCGCTGCCAGCGCCTTTTCGATCTCCGACTTATCCACCCCTTCAAGGATTACCTGGAGCTGGTTGAGGGAGATCGGAACATCAGAGGCGAAGATCAGCGCCTCAAGAACCGATTTGAGTTTCTCCTGTTCCATCTATCCTTCTGATCATAATTTCAGCAAAGGGTTCATCCTGCACGGCCTGAATCTCGCTGCGCTTGATCAATTCGAGGATCGCGATAAAGGTCACCACCAGGACAATCTTGTCGGTGTCGGGAGCGAAGAGTTCGCGGAATGCCATTTGCGGTGTTTTGTCCAGGGCGTCGAGGATTCGGGCCATGCACTCCTCGAGGGTGACATTGATCTCGACAACGCGATGGACGGTGACTTTTTTTTGCGATTGATCGACGATCTTCTTGAAAGCGGCGACCAGATCGAACAGAGTGACTTCTGAGCTGGCCTGAAACTCCTCACCCAGTATCTCTTCCTCGACCTTATAGCTGCCACGGTTGTACTGTTTGAGGGATCGTGTCTCCTTCTCGCCGAGGTCCTCGGCGACATCCTTAAAACGTTTGTACTCCAACAGCCGCTGCACCAGTTCCTGTCGGGGATCGGAAATCTCGGCCTGTTCCTCCCCGAGATCGGGCTTGGGCAGGAGCATCTGAGCCTTTATACGCATCAGCGTGGCCGCCATGAGGATAAAATCGCTGGCCGCCTCTAGATCAAGCAACTGGATGATTTCGATATATTGCAGATATTGCTGGGTGATCTTGGCGATCGGAATATCGTAAATATCAACCTCTTCCTTTTTGATAAGGAAGAGGAGCAGATCCAGTGGTCCTTCAAAGCTTTCCAGTTTGACCTTATAGCTCATAATGAATCAGGATTGCCTTTTGGTGCGCTGCACATTTGCTCGTTAGGACCGACGACAGCATTGTTTCCGCCTGACATGACGAAGGCCGCTAAAAGCACGGCCTTGGCAGCAGAAAAGGAGATGCGCTGTATCTGGATAGGCTCGATCAATTTAAAAATATGTAGGGCTTCCAGCAATCGTCGCTGACGCCCATGTGATGCTGGATAAAAAAAAGATGGCTGGGCCGTCGCGGCGATTTGACCAGTTTGAGATTGGCCTGTTCTGGGGTGCGGTCTCCCTTGCGGTTATTGCAGCGTACGCAGGCACAAACCAGATTTTCCCAACTATCCCCCCCGCCTTTGACCCTGGGGATAATGTGATCCACGGTAAAGGGCCCCTTGGTTGTGCCGCAATACTGGCAGCGAAAGTTATCCCGCTTCAGAATATTGCGGCGCGACAGTTCAACGTGCTGGTGCGGAATTCGGATATAGCGCAGCAGCCGCACAATGCTCGGCAAGGGGAGGGCCATGTGTTGCGAATGAACCCAGCGGTCGTGGCGTTCGACGATCTCCACCTTTTCGAGAAAGGTCAGGATGATCGCCTTCTGAGCGCTGACCACAGTCACCGGCTCGTAATTCTGGTTGAGAAGCAATACTTTGACATTTTGCATGGACGATCCTCTCACAAGGATCCATCTGGCGCTTAGCCAAGTCCGGCCGCATTCCGGTCATCCCACGCCGGCCGTATGCCGGGCCTGGATGTCCCAAAAATATTAAAAAATATATGATTAAATAATGAAATAGTCAAGTTTTTTCTCTTCATCCGACCGGTGCCATCCGGCTCCAGCCCAACACCTCGGGCCACCCGGACCACAGAGGGGCTACATCTGTATTCTTTCCGCCTCATCGATGAGCATCACCGGTATATTTTCCTCAACCCGATAGCGTAACCCCACCGGAACCTCCCCTTTCCAGCTGCAGTCGCCGTTGCTACAACGCCCCTCTGCACCAGCCGGCATGCCGCAAATGGGGCAGTGGGGTCCCCGGCAGGTCAGGGCATCGATGGTGGCATCGTACTCCAGTTCGCCGTGACAGGACGGACAGATCAAAATCTCCAAAAGTTCCTTGCTGACCATCATTTCCTCCAGTTATTCGTCCCAGACGCCCATATGGGCAAATTTATCGATACGCCGACGCACCAGCTCCGCGGGTTTGATTTCGGCAAGTGCTTCCAGTTCTTCTACCAGGGCTTCCTTGACCAGCGCAGCCGCGCCTTCGTGGTCGTTGTGGGCGCCGCCGCGCGGTTCCTTGAGAATACGGTCGATTACGCCCAATTCCAGGAGATCGGCCGGGGCCACTTTCATTGCTTCCGCCGCCAGGGGTGCATTGGCGCTGTCGCGGTAGAGAATGGCTGCACATCCTTCCGGGGTGATGACCGAGTACCAGGTGTTTTCCAGCATCAGGATGCGGTCGCCGACCCCGATTCCGAGTGCGCCGCCGCTGGCCCCTTCGCCGATGATGACCACGACAATCGGCACCGGCAGGTGGGCCATCTCGAACAGATTTCTGGCGATGGCTTCGGCCTGCCCGCGCTCTTCCCCGCCGGTCCCGGGAAACGCACCAGGGGTATCCACCAGGCAAATTACCGGACGTTTGAAACGGGCCGACATCCGCATCAGCCGCAGCGCCTTGCGGTACCCCTCTGGGTTGGGCATGCCGAAATTACGGCGGATTTTCTCGCGAGTGTCCCGCGCTTTTTGATGGCCGATCAGCGTGACCGGACGGGTGCCGAGTGTGCCGATGCCGCATACTATGGCCGGGTCGTCGGCAAAAGCGCGATCGCCGTGCAGTTCCATGAAATCGGGCATCATCCAGCGGACATAATCGAGCGTATAGGGCCGGTTAGGATGGCGTGCAAGCTGGACGCGCTGCCAACGCGTCAGATTGCTGTAGACCTCCTCGCGCAGCTGGCGGGCTTTTTCCTCCAGCCGTTCGATCTCCTTGTGCATCTCGAGATCCTCGCTTGCGGAGTATTCGCGTAGTTCCGCGATGCGCCGTTCAATTTCGGCGATAGGTTTTTCAAACTCCAGTATCAATCCAGCCATGGCCAAACCTGCTCTCTTTTTTGCCCATAATGGATCAGGGTTTTAATCAGAATCTCCGCATCGAGAAAGGGAGAATAGTTCTTCAGATAATAGAGGCGTGAACGCTCTCTCTCCTCCCCGGTTGCGGGTTGTGGATAATCGACCTCTTCAAGACTTGTCAAACCCGGACGCAGAGCCCAGGCGAGCGGTACGCTGGCGGCCTGTCGCTCCGGCCGGGGGCCAACAAAACTCATTTCGCCCCGCCAGATTGCGGCAATCCACGGCAACAGCAGCCACCACTTGCGGGTATCCGCGGGTACATCCCATTCATGAATCACCAACCGCTGCTGCCGGCCGTTGAAGTAGGGGACTGCTTTTTGATGCACCCCCCGGACCAGCCTCAGCCATAGCCAGACCGGCCAGGTGATCAGCAGAAGGAGCGAGGCAAGGGAAAGGTCGCTCAGCCGCTTGATCAGACGATAGAGAGGGCTTTGCAGCGTATAGCGGATCTCCATCAGGGGCATGTCCTCGATATATTCCACCGAAGCCTTGCCGATGATGACATCCATGCTGCTGGGCACCAATTTGAAACTGACACCCGAGCCGGTGCAGGACGAAATGACGGCGAGCATCTCCTGGTAGGGCAGGCGGTCGGTGGCGAAGATGACCTCTTGGACCTTTTCGCGCTGCAGCAATTCGCGCAAATGGGATAAGCCGACGTAGACCGGGATGCCTTGAAGAGCGACGACCTCCTCGTGCTGCTCGGGCAACACCATCGCACAGATTTCGTAGACCGGATCCATGCGGCGGCGGAGACGTGCGCTGAGGGCCTCACAGCTGGGGAGGTCACCGGCCAGGATTACGGAGCGATGCAGGCCCAAGGTTTGCAGTTTCCGTCCAAAGCGACGGCCCTGGAGCTGGGCCGCAAGCTTGAGCAGAAGACGCCAGCCTGGTAGCGCAAGAAGATTCAAGGCGCCGGCATAGAGGACCACCAGGCGCGAAAAGCCGATCTCTTTGAAGAAGAAGGTGATCGCGCTGTTGATGACCAGTCCGGTCAGCACAGCGACGCCGCTTCGGGCCACAGAGAGGCGCCATGCACCATAGGCGCCTTGTGCGGCCAGTGCTGCCAGCCAGAACGCGCTATAGATGGCGTGCACAATCAAAAAGGCGTCCCAGGGAAAGCGCGGCGCAAAGCGGAAGTAGATTGCAGCGCCCAGGGAGAGGGTCATCAGGCCCAGGTCGAGCAGCGGCCAGGCCGCCCGCGATAACAGCGCACTGCAAAAGGCCGCTAGAGCGCGCATGCGGATGGCGATGATCAGTGCCCAGGAAGGCATCCAGGCGCGGTTCGAGCCAAAGTGCTTATTGACAAAAAGGCGCATGGCTTCATAGAAGAGGCGTCGCTGTTCGAAGGGGCTGCGCTTCGAACTCTCCCCCTTGAAATGAATGATGCGGGTCTCAGGGACGTAATAGATCTTCCAGCCGGCGGAGTGAACACGAAAACAATAATCGAGGTCCTCCCCATACATGAAAAAGGCGTCATCAAGCAGGCCGACCTGGTCGACGACCTCGCGGCGGAGGAGCATGAAGGAACCGGAGATCGCCTCGACCTCGCAAGTAGTCTCTTCATCCAGGTAGGTCAGATTGTAGCGGCCGAAGAGGCGGCTGCGCGGGAATACGGCGGCAAGCCCGACGATTTTCGTGAAAGCGACCCAGGGTGTTGGGAAGCTACGGCGGCAGGCGAGCTGCAGTGTGCCGTCCGGATTTAGGATCTTGCATCCCAACAATCCGGCCCGGGGATGGCTTTCAAAGAACGCGAGTAGTGAAGTAAAGGTATCTTCCTGAACAATGGTGTCGGGATTGATCAGGCAGATATAGCGTCCACGGCTGAGTGCAATCGCCTGATTATTGGCGCGGGCAAAGCCCTGGTTTTCCGAATTGGCGATGAGCCGAACGGTCGGAAAACGGCGCCGCACGAATTCGGCGCTGCCATCCATGGAATTATTATCGGCTACCAGGATCTCACAGTCGAGATTGGCGGTCGCCCGCTCGATCGAGATTAAGGCCTGTTCGAGGAATTCGCGGACATTATAGCTGACGATGATGATGCTCAGGGTCATGCAAGCGCCATTTATCGCGTCCATCTGCTGCTTTGATTTTAAACATACAAAAAAAGGCGCACTTTCGCAATGGAATAGTGCAGCCAGACTGAGTCGTATTCATTTTTTCCAGCATAAAATAAAAGGGCGGCTATCGGTGCCGCCCTATGCGCGTGTCCCCAAGGGGATTCGAACCCCTGTTACGGGATCGAAAATCCCGAGTCCTGACCCCTAGACGATGGGGACGCTAAAACAGGCCAATGAAATTCATTAAGAATTATAATTTATCATTTTTTTACATTGAAATCAAGAGAATTCTCGTTTTCTGCAGAAAAAATAGACCAAGCTTGATGATATCGGTCGGGATAGTTGGTGATGATCGCATCCACGCCGAGTGCCATCAGATGGCGCATCGCCTCGACCGAATTTACGGTCCATGCGCACACCCGGATCCCGCGCGCATGCGCCTGCTGGATTCGCGTCCGTGTCAGCAGACTCTGTTCCACGCTCCAGATTGGCCACGCCGCGAGGGCTTCATCCTGCGGCCATTGATGTGCGAAGATCAGGCCCCGACGCGCCTTCGGCATCAGGGTCGCGAGATGGCTAAGGGCTTCCGGATCAAAAGAGGTGAAAATCAAGCGCTCCGGATGCGGCTCATGATGAACCAGTTCCGCGACCCGCTCAGCAAGGAGCCGTGGGGAAGGTGTTCCTTTCAGCTCGATGTTGAGACGCCAGGTACGGGGTTCCAGTCGCAGAATTTGCTCGAGACCGGGGATGCGCTCGCCGGTGAAGGTGCTGGAGAACCAGCGGCCTGCATCCAACTCCTGCAAATCGGTCCAGTTCAGGCTGTCGAGCCGCTCCGGTCGGCCGGTGGTGCGGCGCAGTGTCTCATCGTGGAAGACAGCGACGTGGCCATCAGCGGAAAGTTGGACATCCAGCTCACAACCATCTGCATGCATCGCTGCGGCGAGCCGGAAAGCGGCCATCGTAAGTTCAGGGGCATGCCCGGAGGCTCCGCGATGGGCGAGCAGCAGCGGCCGGTGCGGGATGAAGAAGGGATCCATCGGTATCTCTTCCCTTGCAGCTCGGTATCCACTCTCTGGATTTTGCTAGATCGACCGATTTCCAGTCATTCAGCGATCAAACGGGCCACAGCCTGGCTCAGCTTTAATTCAGAAGCGGGACCGGAACCGATCGCATACTCGCGCACAATGCCCTTTTTATCGATGAGGACCATGTGCGGGATGCCATAGACGCCATAACTCAACTCGTTGGTGGCAGCCTGGTCACCGCCGGCAATGGCATAAGCGAAGGGAATCTGGTGGAAGCTCTTAAATTTCTTGATCCAGTCCAGTTCCTCGGCCGGTTTGATGTCGCGGAGGTTCTGGCCGAGTTGATTGAAGCGGCCGTAATAGCGGGTCAGGCCGATGATAACCAGACCTTTGCCGGCATATTCCTCATAGAGCTTCTTAACATGGGGAAACATGGCACGGCAAGGGCCGCACCAGGGCGCCCAGAAATCGAGGAAGACAACCTTGCCGCGCAATTCCTTGAGCTTCAGGGGACGGGAATCGATCCACTCCCCGGCCTGCCATTCCGGGGCCGGGCTGCCGATCAGGTTGTAGAGATTCGATTTGGCGTCCACAGCGCGTACCAAACGGGGATCCAGCGTTTTGTCCGCTTTGAGCCTCTTCAGCAGCGCCAGCGCTCCTGCCTTGTCCCCCTTGAGGTGGAGCAGTTCGGCCTTTTCGAGTGCGATTCCCGATGAAGTTTCCGCAGGAAATTCGGCGATGGCGGCGTTTGCCAGGCTAAGCGCCTTGTCCAGGGCGTTCTGCTCCTCATAGCCATAGATCAGTTCCATGTACATCGCTTCCTTCTGCTCGCCGGCGAGGGCCTTCAGTTTTTCCAGGAAGAGCTGCTCCGCCCTGTCGATCTGACCCTTTTCCATATACAGCTTGAAAAGCAGGCTCAAGGGTTCCGGATCGTTCTGGGAGAGCGCAAATTTTTCCAGCAGCTGTCTGGCCGAATCCGGCTTGCCGGCTGCGTAAAAGAGGCGAGCAGCGGCATGATAATTGGCGGCATCAATCCGAAAGGGATCAACGCCGTTGATAAAGGCGAGCGCTTTTTCCTTGCGAGCCGCGCGCAGGCTGTCCATGTTGTTGTGTCCCGCGGCGCGGGCTTTGATGATCAGGCTGTCCACTTCGACGGCTTTTTTGCCAAGATCAACATAAGCGCTTTTTTTACATGATGTTGAACAAATAGCCATCGCAAGGCCGAGCGCCAGGATAAGATAGGTTTTCATTATTTTCACCTTTCTACAAACAGGAGGTACGGTATTTCTATTGGATGCCGATTTCGCGCAGCAGTTCTTGCGCTCCGGATATTTTATCCAGCACCCAGAGGATAAAGCGGACATCGAGTCCGATGGAGCGGCTGTAGGCTGCACTCCAGGCGTAGTCATTGACGGTCGCCTCGTAGGCGCGGTCGAAATTGAGTCCCACCAGCTCGCCGTGACCATTGAGAACCGGGCTGCCCGAGTTTCCTCCGGTGGTATCCATGTCATAGAGCATGTCGACAGGAACATCTCGGAGATCGGGATTGATATAGGCACTTTGGGGCCCCTGCCCTGCCAGAGCCAGCAGCGCAGGAAACGCTTGATAGGGCTCCGTGCCGGTATTTTTTTCTACCATGCCATGGAGGGTCGTAAAGGGGGCAAGATATACGGCATCCCGGGGTGAATAGCCCCGTATATGACCCCAGGTCAGGCGCAGGGTGCCGTTGGCATCGGGGATGAAATCGTGGCCGGCGCGAGCTTGCTTGACATCGGTGTAATCAGCCAGAAGCCGCTCGAGGCGGGCGCTGTGAGCGCGGCGAAATTCGCGCTGGCGGACCAAATCGGGATGCAGCTCCGCGGCCAAGGAGATGAAGGGATCGCCGGTCTTGAGCAAGTCCGCTACATTTTTGCCGAAGAGCGGCAAGATCCGCTCGCTCTCCCGTAATCGGCTCCTGGCAAAATAGCGGTCGAGCGTGGACTCCAGTTTTTTCCCCTTGGGCAGCTTGCGGACCGCTTCCGGTTGCTCTTCCGGTGGCAGGGCCTGGAGTCTTTGCAGAATCTGGCTGAGGAAGAGGCGGTCTTTGGGCAAATAGAAGGCCGCAAGGGCGAGCGGCAGGCGCTCTTTAGTGCGGGTGAGGTTCCGTTCCATAAAGGCGGTGTCGCGCTCAAGATCCGGCTTGGCCAGCTCGGTTCCTGACTGGTAAAGGGTATACGCTGTCGAGAGCAGCGTCGAACTGCCCAGCAGGGCATCCATCAGCTTGTCGCGTTCAAAGCGCGCCGAACTCTCTGCATAGTAGGCTTCGATGTCGGCAAGCAAGGAGCCGTAGCGTTGCTGTCGTGCGTAGTCGGCGGCAATAAAGCGGGCCAGGTCCTCATCCTCGGACCGGCGGCGGGAGACCAGGTCGAGCCGCCGGAGGCCTTCGAGTTTGCCCTGGTAGTTTTTACAGGTATTGGCGAGGCCCTTGATGGCGGAAGAGAGCGTGATGGCCACGCTGCGATCAAGCCGGCTCATCTCCTCCATCTTCTCGATCTGATAACCGTACCACTCCACGATCCAGGGCATTCTTTGTGTGCTCTCGAACTCGAGATAGCGGGCGGGATAATGGCGAAAGGTGCGGCCGGGGTAGCCGAGGATAAGGGCCGCGTCACCTTCGCGGAGTCCCTGCGGCGCCAGGCGGAGGAACACCCTCGGTTTGTAGGGCACATTTGCTGCGGCATACTCAGCTGTTTTGCCATCCGGACCGGTGTAGGCACGCATGAGGGAAAAGTCACCGGTATGACGCGGCCAAACCCAGTTGTCCTCTTCTCCGCCGAAATTGCCGATGCCCAAGGGTGGAGCATAGACGAGGCGGACATCGGTGAGATAGGTATAGAGGAAGAGCATGTAGCTTTTACCGGGGAACATCTCGGCAATCTCCGCGCGTTTGCCCGGATTTTCCTTCTCCGCGGCAGCGATCAATTCCTTGTACGTTTTCTCTTTCGCCTTGCTCCGGGCTGTGTAATCTACGGCAGCACTCATGGCATTGAGGATCGGTTCCGAGACCTCACGGCACGATTCCGTAATGCGCACCGTGTACCCTTTCGCAGGGAACTCGCCCTCTCGCGTCCGGGCATAAAAGCCTTGCTGTAGATAATCGTGTTCCTTGCTGCTGGCGCGCTGGATTGCAGAGAAGGCACAGTGGTGGTTGGTCAGGATCAGACCCTGGGCGGAGATGAAAGAGCCGGTACAGCCGCCGATATTGACGACCGCATCGGTCAGGCTGATGCTGTCGGGATTGAAAATCGTCCGGGCTGACAAGGTAAAACCAGCGTTTTTCAGGTCGAATTTTTGGAGGTCGTTAACCGGGTACATCCCCTCTTCAGCCGCGCTGACTGTGGCGAGGGATAACAAAAAGAGCAGAGCTCGGGCAACAAAACGCATGGCCTTCTCCGTGAATGGGTGTACCGTCATCATCGCAGCAAAATAGGGAAATTTCGGCAAAGAAAAAAGAGAAAAGCGGCGGGGTTAAAAAGAAAAGGCCCGGTCTCGTCACTGCGAGACTGGGCCACCAGTAAAAGGATTATACAACTTTATACAGAACCTTATCTTTCACGCCAGGGCTCGCCGGATTATTCGCTGCCCATGATAAATTCTTCCTTGCGGATGCCGAGTTTTTTCATCTTGAAGCGCAAGTTGGGTTCGGAGAGGTGCAACACCTGGGCCGCGCGCGACTGGTTGCCGGCGAAACGTCGCAGAGCGCGTTCGATCATCTCCTTCTCGAGTTGGGCGACGGCCCGGTTGAGACTTTGCAGCTCGACGCGTTGAAATTTTTCCGCTTCGTCGACGAAGGGCAGTGCTTCCATGAGCAGGGTGCCCTCCGGTGATGAGACGACGACGCTGCGCACGGCATTTTCCATCTCTTTCACGTTACCGGGCCAGGTATATTTGAGAATCTGGTGAAAAACTTCAAAGGGCATCGGGGGCACGGTTCGCCCCATCTTGCGGCAGAAGAAATCGAGGTAGAATTCAAAAAAAGCGACGACATCCTGCTTGCGTTCGCGCAGCGCTGGGAGTTTCACGGTCATGGCACTCAGGGTGAGGTAAAGCTCGGAGTTGAAGAGGCCTTCTTTGGTATACTCCTGGAGTTTACCTGTGGCAGTGGAAATAATGCGAAAATCGGCGGCTATCGGTTCGCTCGAGTGGAGAAATTGTAAATAGCCGCCCTGGGCGAAGCTCATGAGTCGCGCCTGGGCTTCCCGGTCCAGGTATTCGAGATTCTGGACGATCAGGGTCCCCTGCAGACTTCCTTCGCGCGGCTGGTCGCTCTGCTGGATGAGCGACTGGAGTTCCTGATCGAAAGTTTTATTGAGTTTGGCCGCGTCGGTGATGAAGACCGGCGCCTTTTTGCGGCTGCTGTTATCGATAATGAGTTTCGCGATCAGGAGTTTTTCGGTGCCCGGTTCGCCGGTGATGAGAACGGGCTGATCGCCTTTGGCCAAAATCGGAATGGATCGCCGGATTTGATAGATCGCGGGTGAATGGCCGATCAAATCCTCTTGCACGAGATACTCCTCCCAAAGATTGCTCATAGGGTGCATTCCTCAATGTGGCGAGATCAATAGGTGCTGATGGATTAAGTCCGAATCAGAGTGTTTGCCTTACAGGTGCTGTCGGCGGTGGCCAGGTCGAACTGGAGAGAGATTGTCATAAGAATGTTACACTCTATCCCTCTTAATATTATCTCTTTTAGCGCCAAAAA
>DAOLSP010000020.1 GCA_035419245.1 bacterium
TTACTGGTATTACTCCTATAAGCATTGACTTTTACACAAGATTTTGGACTTGACTCCTTAACGAACTCGTAAAATGTTTAAAATTTATAGTTAATCTTCGAAGTTGCCCCAACGGTCAATCTCGCCTCGCCTTTCCGAAAGCAGAGGATCCCACATCTTTTCGACGTTCATCTCATGCCCTGCATTTTCGGCTTTTTCACATTCATCGATGATCGCCAGCTGGTAGTCCAGAATTACAAAGCTATTGGGATGAATTGATAACTTCCGCAAAAAGTCTTGTTTTTATGTATAATATTATTACATAATAGAACTAATGATCGAAATTCTCTGTCCGCCTGTAAACGGAAAGAATTGCTCTTTTGGGAGGTGACATGGTGGGATCATAAATTGTCAGCGGGCACTTTAAAAGCGGCCAGGGGTGGGCAGATCAAAAGCGGCCAGTCAGCGAGGAGTTAAGTTTATTCTTTTTTTGATTCATTATCAAGTTCTTTTTGTTCTTTCTCATCTGCGTGTTTCAATCGATAGCTACGGCCAGTAATCATGATCATATGGACGGTGTGCATCATGCGGTCGAGGATGGCAGAAGTTGCGGCATTATCCCCGAGGAGTTTTCCCCAATCTTCCAGGGGGCGGTTGGTGGCGATCAGGGTGGATCCGTGGCGATAGCGGCGATGGATAATTTCGAGCAGATCTTCGGCTGCGGTGGGAGCGAGATTGCGCATGCCAAATTCATCGACGACCAACAAATCGGGTTTGACCAAATCATGGATCATCTGTTTGCGCTGGCCCAGAGCGGTGGCTTCAGCGAGTTCCTCAGCCAGATCAAAGATAGAGCGGTAGATGACCGTAAAGCCTTTTTCCACAGCGGCAATAGCCAGGCCGATGGCGAGATGAGTTTTACCGACTCCTGGCGGGCCAAGAAGGATGACCGGTTCGTTATTTTGGATAAAGCGGCAAGCGGCCAAATCCATGATGTTTTTCTTGCGGATGGCCGGGTTAAAGGAAAAGTCAAAGGTGTCCAGGGTTTTGAGCTCAGGCAATTTGGCCGATTTCAGCCTTCGGTTCAAGAGCCGTTCTTGCCGTTTAAGGAGTTCATCTTTCAGCAGATTGGTGAGAAAATCCAGATACGAGAGGTCGTTGGCCTGCGCCTCCTGCAAGCGGATGGGTAAGCCATTGGCCATGCCGGAGAGGCGGATCATCTTGAGCTGGTAGAGGATCTGTTCCATGCTAATCTCCTTTTTCGGTGAGCTGCTGCAGGGCTTGTGCGTAATGCTGATAATCTTGCGGCGGCCGAATGATTTCATGGTGTTGCAGGAAAGCAGTCCTGCCATCGTCCAGGTCAAGGTCGTACTGCCGGTTTTCGCACAGCGCTTTGATCGTATGATAGCGCACGGAGTGAATTTGCTGGGCTTGATAACAGGCTTGCTCCAGAGTATCGGCGGAGTATTTCTTATAGAGCTGCAGGATGCCACGGATGGCGCGGAAGCCCAGTTGACCTCTGGCCAGGATAATCTCTTGTCCTGCCTTTTGACAATGCGGGCCGATCTCGGCCAGCCGGGATAGCAGATACCGCTTGGTCTCTTCCATGGTGCGGCAAAATCCCTCGGGCAGGTGTTCTTTATTGGTGCTGAAACGCCCCGATTCGATAGTGCGATGAAACGCCACGACCTGATCTTTGAGCAGAACTTTCACTGTTTCAGCATTGAAGCGGACTTGGACCCTTTGCCCGATCAATTTGTGGGAGACCGAGTAATAGGCGCCTTTGACTTCGATATGGCCATCGTCAAGGACAGTGCGCTGTCCGATCTGGAAATAGACAAATGCCATTGCCGGCAAGGGCTTTAAAGCAGGTTTTTCTTCGTTGATGAAAACCGCCCAGACTTGACGTTTGGTGGTACCGTGAATCCGGGTACGCGCCACATTTTTATTCCAGTTTCGCAGATGGGCATTCTCGGCTTCAAGCGATTCAAATTTCAGTCCTTTAAGCGCATTGTCTTTGGTGTAGCCGACGCCGGATTCTGTTTTTCCCTTATGCTCCGGCTTTCGGGGCAAACAGGGCAACGGCACAAAACCGGTATGTTTGGCAAATTCAGCGTATAAGGGATATAGCTCGGGTTCAAAGAGATTGGCATCCAAAACACCGCTTTTAAGATTGTCGTAGCGGATCACGGCTGGCACCCCGCCAAATTCGGTAAAGGCATGCTCGTGGCAGCGGATGAAAGTCTCAACGTCCTGTTTCCATACCACTTCCTCATAGGAGTGGCGGGAATAGGAAAGCACCATTTTGAAAAACCACGGACGTTGGTAGCGGCCGTTTTTCAGAACAGGTGCGCCGCGGCCAAAGTCGACTTGCGCCTCCTCACCGGGTAAGACGTGCATATGACCAACAAGATGAGGCGTACGCTTCTTGAACTTACGCACGAAGCGCTTTATGCAGTCATATGATCCTTTGAATGCAAAGTCGGCTACAAGGTCCTGGTAGATGCGTTGTGCGGTGAGACCCACTTCAAGCTTTTGGGTGATTTGCTCTGCATAGATGGCCGCATTGCTGACTCTGGTGGGTAAATGGACAGGTAGTTGCGGGGGTGAGACTACGTCGAATTCGCCCGGCGGGCACTTTGGCCGGTTTTCAATTAAAGCCGGACACTCGGTGGGCACTTTGGCCGGTTTTGAACGCCGTGGATCATACTTGGCTATGGTCTCGCGACGGATGCCGGTTTCTCTTTCGATCTGGCGGTAGGACCAGCCAAGCTTCAGTAATTGTTCGATTAAAATAGTCTTGTCCATCTTCAGTATGTTGGCCATGGCTTTCCCTCCAAATGGTTGGAGGGAAATATTCAAATTTTATGCCTGACTTATGCATGCTGAAAGTGGCCGGTTTTAAAGTGCCCATTGCTGGCCGGTTTTGAGTGCCCGCTGACACAAATAGTGGATAAGTATGCTGGACATAGATAAAGGAAGTCGACATTGAAACTCCTTTCAATTTTATTCAGGCTTGTAAATACTGAAAGAAATACATCAGCAAATAGGAGATTGGAGCCACCACCACCACCACCAAAACGCCCATTATCTCTTGTCGGCAATATCGATGCAAATTGTCCCTATTGCGGCAGTGCCCTTAAAAAAAAGCCTGGCGCAAAAACAAAATGCCCTTTCTGCGGATGTTATATTTTTGTAAGAACCCGCCCGATTGACAAAAAGCAAGTTCTCGTAACACAAGATGAGATTGAAATAATTGAAGAAGAGTGGGCAATAGTAAATGGAACCCACGAATTTTACCTGGCGGGAAAACGCGAGCGTGAAAGTATTCGAGATGAATTGCATAAAAAGTTTGGTCATCCTCCAGACAAAGAGGACATTGAGTGGGTTCGTTTAAATAGGCAACTCCATCGGGAGGCTCGAGAGAATGCCTGGGGAGGATATACCAGCACCAGACGGCAGATGGCGGAAGCACTTCAAAAAAGGAATAAATTGGATCATGCTTTACGGACCTATTTGGAAGTGTGCTATCTGGATCTAAATGGTCCACAAAACTGTACGGTATATCTCTATAAAGAAGCTAATCCCAGAAAAGAACCCCGCTTTTTACCTAAAGAGGGTATGCTTGCAATTGAGATAGACCAAGTCATTTCTATCTCCAAAAAGAACGGCATTACGGTATCAGAACTAAAAAGGCTATTTTTCGAAATAGCCAATAAACAGCACCAAAACTTAAGACTCCCATTATCTCCAGAGAAAGCATGGGAGCTAGTAGATAAGCAGTTGAGGGATGCAAAACTGGTAGAGTGATGAACTAGACCCAATATTGTGGACACCCTGAAAAGTTCAGGTCTTTATAGCCAACTAGCGGTTGTTTAAGGAACTCGAGAACTTCGACCGGCGGAGAACAAGAAACGGCCCAAGGCGTTTGACAAGAAAACAAGGAAGGGGTATAGCGATCATTTTCCGGTTGAGATGGTTGTTGAGATTAAATAACGCTCCAACACAGTGGTTAAGCACACTGGCGTATTTGTTTTGAAATCTACTTCAAGCTCTTGCAGCAAGCTCAATCTGCAAAGGATGGAATCCATGAAAACCTCAACTCTCATGGTCCTCGCACTCATTTTAGGTGCGCTAGGAGTCTGTCGGATTTAATTTGTAAGTGTTTATTTTTATTATGATGGCACTTTAGCGGATAATTTTATAAACATCTATTAATCAATAGCTTATATTTTTTCAAAATCTCAATTCCGACAGACTCCTAGGGATCGTGTTGATAATTTTTGGCATCACGACAGGTAAACATGGTGCCACGGTCATTGGTATAATTGCTTCCGGGGTAGCAGCTCAACGCTTCCTCTCGTTGCGAAAGAAAAGCGGCAGCGAGAAAAAGTAGGATCAACTAAAACCGAGAAAGTGGACACCTTGAGAAATCCGTATCTTCATAACCGGTTATTAGTTGCAAGAGCACATTGAGACCTTAATAGCCGGCAGAATTCATTCAGCCAAAGCTATACAATCCATGTTCAGTTTGAACATTCAAATAATGCGACTTAAATGTGTGCGGTAATTTGCTGTTATAGCCAGGAAGATATCATGAGGGGCATGCCATGGCAGAGATGATTCCAGAAAGCATTAGCGCAAACTCCGAGGCAACTGCAGGGGAAAAACGTATATTTAGACTTCTACAAGACGCCCTCACACCAGATGAAGATTTCCTCGTTTGGTATGAGCCTAAAATCATCGACAGGTATAGCGACTTTATCATTTTCTCCCAACGATTTGGATTAATAGCAGTCGAGGTCAAAGACTGGGTCATATCCAATATTAAGGAATTCAATCCACGCATTTTTAAGGGAATTTTCCACGGCGTAGAGAAAGAAGTTGCCAATCCCGTGGCTCAGGCAAGAGATGTCGCTACAAGAATCATGGAATTATTGAGAAGCATATCGTCACTCGTCCATCTCGAAGGTGAATTCCGCAATAAGTTAAAATTTCCGGTAGGTCATTGTGCCATACTTGCTAATATTTCAAGAGCGCAGGCACAGGAGAAGGGATTACTCTCCAACGCACAAATTTTAGGTGATTTTCAGACCTTATTTAGCGATGATATAAGCTTTGATGTTGATGATAAGGAGCAGTGCCGGGAATTTATTACAAAACTGAAGAAAACATTCACAGTGAAATATTATTTTGAACCTTTAACATATAATGATTTAAATGCATTACGTTTTGCGATATTCCCTGAAGTCCGGGTCAATGTAAGTAAAATTAGGAAGCTCAGAACTGCTGAAGATGAAGAATTATTAAAGACGTTGGATCTTCAACAAGAGAGAACTGCAAAGAGTTTAGGAGAAGGCCATCGAATCTTGAAAGGGGTTGCTGGAAGCGGCAAGACCCTCGTATTGGCCTGCAGGGTTAAGTACTTAAAACAAATCCACCCACGCTGGCGAATCCTTGTCGTTTGCTTCAATATTTCATTGAGACAATACCTTCGGCAACTAATACAGGTTTCCGGCAATTCGGGCACAGTAAATAATGATATTGATATTTTTCATTTTCATGGATTAGTTAAAGAATTGACCAACGCTAATTTAACCAAGCTTCCGGATGAATCAGAAGATGAATATGATATTCGGGTTGGTAGAATTTTGATAGGTGCGATAGCTGAGGGTCGTATTAAGAAAGGCATCTATGACGCAATATTGATTGATGAAGGTCAAGATTTTACGACTGAATGGATGCAGGGTTTATCTCAGCTGTTAAATGAGAATTCAGATAGTCTACTATTTTGCTACGATCCAGCTCAAAACGTATTTGGGAAACGAAAGCCGAATTGGAAAACTGCTGGTTTCAAAGTCCAGGGCAAAAAACCCTCTGAACTAAAAAAGAGTTATCGCAATACTGTGGAGATTTTAAGTATCGCTACCAAATTAGGCAGGATCGATGCGCAAGCGAAACAGAATACAGATGATATTATTGATTGTACTTTGTTTCCCGAAATAGCCACTAAGAGGCATGGGGAATTGCCAGTTCTAAAGTATTTTCAAGATGATGAAAGCCTCGTTGATTTCATATTGGACGAAATTGGCAAATATATAGAACAAAAAGAGTGCACTTTCGCTGATATTGGAGTTCTATATACTGATTGGAAAGTATTACCTCCTCTTTTCCTCGATAAATTCGAAAAAGTTTTTGGAGCTGATAAGTGCTATTGGGTTACACGTGATAGAGAAAGCAAAATCAACCTCGATATCTCCTCCAATGATGTTAAACTACTTACTCTAGAATCATGCAAAGGCCTGGAATTTAGAATCGTGTTTTTTTCTGGTCTTGAAGATTTACCCAAGAGAACTCGCGATGAGGAGTCACAGAGGAGCCTTGCCTATGTTGGACTTACCAGGGCCCAAGATGTCTTATACGTTACTGCATTGCGAAAGTCCGGGTATGTCGAAGAACTTGATAATATTCTCGCATCAATGAAACCATCAGAATATTTGCCTCGGTAAACCAGCTATTTTAAGGGAGGCTGTGCGTAAAAAGACGCCATTCAGTAACAATTTTTGGGGACTGTTTCTAAGTGCAGAAGTGGGTGGTTATGAAAGCTGGATATCTCATGAGCGGGTAGTATTTTGCGGTATTGGCCGGGCAGGGGCCAAAAGTTTTTAGTCAGATTACTGTTATAAACAGAGCACGGAATCTTTACAGCCGGTAGAATTCATTCTACCATCAACTATGCAGTCCCGTCACAGTTTGAAATTCCAAATCTTGTGGCTTAACTGTGTGTCGCAATTTTCGGGGATTGACCATTCCATTGGTGAAGTGAGCAGGCAGTTTAATCTGTAAGCTGGCAAGAAGAGTAATTGAGGAATCGCCATTCTATGACAGAGGTAGTTAAGAGAGGTTACATAGGTCTCACGGATCCAGATTGGTATGACTATCTATCCAACCATCCTCATCTGGATGAAGTGAATTTCTGGCAACCACATGGCAACCGTGCATTTAGAGCCATCGAGCCTGGCGAGATGTTCTTCTTCAAACTGAGGGCACCATTCAAGAGAATAGCTGGATTTGGTTTTTTCGAGCGTTATGAATCTCTCCCCGCTTGGCTTGCCTGGGAAAGCTTTGGCGAGATGAATGGCGCCCCCGACTTCGAATCCATGGTTGACCGGATTATCCGTCTTAGGGGTGACAATGGTTCACGTTCGGGTGATTTCCAGATTGGCTGTATTATGGTCACAGCTCCTGTCTTTTTCCCAGAAGATGATTGGATTAAGCCGCCCAATAATTGGGCTGCCACCGGCATACAACAGGGCAAGAGGTACGATTTGCTTTCTGGTGAGGGATATCGCATATTTCATGAATGCATGGAGCGGGCCGAACATAGTGAGCGCTATTGGAACGTAGACCATGTTGCAGACGATGCACCTCGATACGGTGAGCCCCTATTGGTTCGTCCAAGACTTGGGCAGGGGATATTCAGTCTAGAGGTCCGTGATGCCTATCGTGGCGCATGTGCGGTCACCGGTGAACATTCCGGACCCGTACTAGAAGCATCTCACATTGTCCCATATGGCCGGGGTGGAAAACATACTATTGACAATGGACTTCTGCTTAGAAGCGATCTACATCGCTTGTTCGACCGAGGATATGTTACTGTAACACCAGAATATAAATTTCGAGTGGGTGAAAGGCTTCGCCAAGAGTTCAACAATGGTAGAAGCTATTATGGTCTTAATGATTTGACGATATTCATTCCAGAGCGAGAAGCCTGGCAACCGAAGCGTGAGTATCTTGAATGGCATCTGATAGAATTGTTCAAGGGTTAATTCTTGTTAAAAGGTATCAACCGGCATCTGCTTACATTCACTTTGCCCAGCCTCAACGGCAAATTCGTGAGTCCTTGTTTGACTAACGTAAGAAGTCACCGAAGGATAAATCCGAAGCTTATAATAAAGTTTTGAAAAGCCAAGTGCATAATTAGAGTCAAGTCCAAAATCTTGTGTAAAAGTCAATGCTTATGGGCGTAATACCAGTAAGGTGTAACCTTACTGGTATTACGCGGCATCCTTTTCATCGTTTTCTGATGAGCTGGCTTCCTGTTCATATCAAAATTGAGGTAGCGTCTACCCGTCCGATTGGTCCTGTAGACCAAAAACGCAAGAAAACTCGGACTCATACCATCTAGCTGATATTTTCCCCGCTTAATTTTAGCCTTTTCTCGACCTTGTTTGGATACATGCAAAATCTGCATATAAGATCAACTATCAGCAGTTTTCAGCATGATGATGCTCATCGTATATTGCAGTGTCCAGACCTGCGGTCAAAGGCAAAAGTCGCGCAAGAGTTACCTATTCGTGAAATTGGCCGAAATTGTCCTCGGACCCGGTTGATTCTAGGGAAATCGAAGTGCTGCAGCGGCCGTAAGAGCAGGGGGATTTGCACAAAGTCCGGTTGCGACAGCAGCCCGCGACCAAAATGTCGAGCAACTCGACTTTTTGGTCGAAATTGCTTAACTATTTTCGGCACAATATCGGCTTATCATATTGATTATTTGCATATTATATCTATCTAAGAGGTCTGGCATAGGAATTGCAGAAATCAAGGATAAATATTACTTAACTTAAAGGCCTTCATATGATAAAAGACGTCTGTACACGCATCGTTAAAACCACTGCAATACTATTGGCTCTGCTCCACAGTCAATTTGAAGTGCTTCAAGCACAAAACTTACCCACGGCCACATCCAGCCTCTTTTCTGGTTCGGGTAATTGTGCCATGTGTCACAGTGCCGCTAGTGGTGTTTTTACGACGTCAACCGGGACGGATATCTCCCCGGTCGCTCTCTGGCAGTCGACCATGATGGCCAATGCCGCCAAAGATCCCCTGTGGCAGGCCAAGGTGACCGCTGAAGTGGCTGAACACCCGGCCCTGCAGGCAGTGATCGAAGACAAATGCACCACCTGTCATATGCCGATGGGCAAGACAGAGGCCTTTCATCTTGGGAACGCCCACTTTTCCTTCGAAGCCGGCACGACAGATCCTTTGAGCATGGACGGTGTCAGCTGTACCCTGTGCCACCAGATCCAGCCGCAAAATCTCGGCACAATAGAGAGCTTTTCCGGCGCCTATCAGATAACAGATATTCACGACATCTTCGGTCCCTATCCAAATCCGATTACCACGACAATGTTCAACCAGGTCGGTTATACACCGCTACATTCTAGCCATGTGAATCATTCCGAGCTCTGCGCCACTTGTCATACCCTGTATACGCCATACGTCAACAATCAGGGCGAGGTGGCTGGGTATTTTCCTGAGCAGACACCTTACCTTGAATGGCTGAATAGCCAATATTCCAGCCAATCGGTCTACTGCCAGACCTGCCATATGCCTGCCAGTCCTGAGCCGATGAGGATTTCCAGTCGGCCTCTTGGGTCTTCCGAAAAGCGTACACCCATTTGGGGGCACGATTTCGTCGGTGGAAATATCTTCATGAACACTCTGATTAAAGCGAACGCCTCGGAATTAGGGGTGACCGCCAAAGACTCCCGCAGCGATATCACCATCGAGATAACAAGGCAGATGCTCCAGGAGCGAACGGTGGAGCTTACGGCAGAGGCATTTCTGACCGGCGATACCCTGTGGGCTGAAGTGCAGGTCAAAAACCTGACCGGTCACAAGTTCCCCACCGGTTTTCCAAGCCGGCGCGCTTGGATTCATCTCCGCGTCACTGATGACCGGGGTAATCCTGTTTTTGAATCGGGCAACTGGGATGCCAACGGTGAGATCATCGGCCTCGACGAAGGATGTGAGCCTCATCACACAGTGATTTCGATGCCAGAGCAGGTACAGATCTATGAGGCGGTCATGCAAGATGTAGACAATGAAGTGACTTACACCCTACTTCGCGGCGCACGATACCACAAGGACAACCGCCTTCCGCCCAAAGGCTTCACCCGTAAAATTCCCGACTACGCATCAATAGCAGTCATCGGCTCAGCCGCCGATGATCCCGATTTTAATAGTGATCCCTCTGGCGTGGAAGGCAGCGGCACCGACCGGGTGATCTACAAGGTCGCACTAACAGGCAGGAGCGCCAGTTTCACCCTCCAGGCCGAAGTATGCTACCAGACGGTCACACCAAGGTTTGTGCAGGACCTTGTCGCCCACCCGACCAGCAAGGCAACAGCTTTTAAAACCTTTTACGAAGGCTCCAGCAACAAGCCGGTCTTGCTCAAATCGATCTCCCTCCCCGTCGTGAACACAGGCGTTCATCAGAATAATGAAGAAATAGAACCCAAGTGCTTCACCCTGTTGAAAAACTATCCCAATCCCTTCAATGCCTCGACAGTAATCACCTTTACAATTCAAAAGTCCGGACCGATCTCGCTTGAGATTTACAATTTGCGTGGCGAGAAAGTAAAAACCATGGCTGCAAGAAATCACTCGGCCGGCGAGTACAAGATCACTTGGCAAGGCAGAGATGATCAAGGCGATCAGGTGCCTAGCGGAATCTATGTGGCGGCATTGCGATCCGATGAGCGCATTAGCACATTACGCATGATTCTGCTGCGCTGATCCGCTACAAATTGGGCTTCATAAATCACCGGATTTTGAGGTCCTTTTCTCTATTTCTGGCAATTTATGAAGCCATTACGAATTATCAAAGTCAATATTTATAATCTGTTAAAATTTTTTCAGCGACGACTATTTAGGCAAGTTATTGCAGAAACAAATCAAGTCCAAAATCTTGTGTAAAAGTCAATGCTTATGGGAGTAATACCAGTAAGGTGTAACCTTACTGGTATTACGCGGCATCCTTTTCATCGTTTTCTGATGAGCTGGCTTCCTGTTCTTTGTCAAAATTGAGGTAGCGTCTACCCGTCTCCCAGATCTCCGAAGTTTCCTGGCATAACGCAGCCGCCAATCTCAAACAGGAAGCTTGGTTCGGAAAAATGCGGATAACCCTGCTGCGACGTCGCAGTTCCTCATTTAATCGCTCCAGCATGTTGGTTGATTTCATTTTTCGTCTGTGGTCAACCGGGAGATGTAAGACTGTAAGACATGATTCCAGGTTTTCATCGACCCAGACGGCGACCTTGGGATATTTTTCTTCCAGCTTCAATACCAGGTGCTCTTTTCTTCTCAACGCTTCTTTCTCATCGGCGGCTGTAAAAATATCCTTCAATAAGGGCAGGTAAAGCTTCAAATCTCGACGACTCAGTTTCATGATAAAGTTGCGAATAAAGTGCACCTGGCATCGCTGCCAGGCCACCCCCTGGAAATTACGATGCAGGGCTTTGACAAGGCCGGTATGGTCATCGGAGACCGCAAATAGTATGCCCCGCAGGCCACGATTTTTCAGGCCTTTAAAGACATCATCCCAGCTGGATTCGTTCTCACTGTCGCCTATTTCAACGCTCAAGACGGCCCGATGGCCGTCTTCAGTAATGCCGACGACCAGCATAACCGCCTGAGATACAACGCCTTGTTTGGTGCGCACTTTTTCATAACGGGCATCCACGATCAGGTAAAGATACCGCTCATTAAGCGGACGATTACGCCAGGCGTCCAATTGCGTGTCCAGACGTTTGGTCAGCTCACTGACTTGGCTCCTGGATACCGCGGTGCCGCAAAGAGTTTCGATGATTTTGCCGACTTTGCGGGTGGAAACACCCTGCAAATACATTTCCAGCATGGAGGCCATGAAGGCCTGTTCGTTTCTCTGATAGCGATTAAAAAACTCAGTGCGAAACTGTCCAAGCCGGTCCCGATAGATGGTCAGCTCCAGCCGGCCAACACGCGTTTTGAAACAACGGGTGTAGGAACCATTGCGAATACCACGCCGATCCGCACTTCGCTGATGCGGCCGGGCATTGATGTATCGATCAAATTCACTCTTAATCAGTTCCTGCAAACACCCTTGAACCAAACCGGATAAAAAATGATGCTCATCCAACAAAGTTGTTTGCAGATTTGCCGACACTTCTGTATCTTTCCCTTGAGTCATGTGAACATCCTTTCCTTTTAATTAAGGGCTACTGACAAAAGGATGTAAGCATGACTCTTTATATTTACAAGCTCTTTTTATACAAAATTACGGATTTGATCAACCTTGAACCCTCTCGCCAAATTGAACCTGAAACCAGATACTTCTTGCTATTCAATAAAATTTATAATATATATAATAGTAGTCAGGCCGTACGCCAGCGACAAGTCGGCCGTCGGCCCACCCCGTCTGCTGCTAACCCTTGGATGGAATTTCCCCGCCTATGGAAAAAGAACCCTTCACCCTCCAACAGATCCTCTTCGCCGGAGCCGTGCTGCTGGTGCTGAGCGCTCTCTCCTGCTCCGTCGATGGCCTGGGCCCGGAAGCGAAGACGCCCCCCCTCACCTTTTCAACCCCGGCCACGGTCAAACCGGCCCGCCAGGGAGGCCAGGCGGATATCATCCTCAAAGCCGCCGGCGGCGAACTGCCGTACGAGTTTTTCGTCATCCCCGAGACGCAATGGCTTGCGGGCGACCAGATGCACGACATGCTTCAACGCAACGATTTTTCCCGGTTATCCCGCTATGCCTATTCCAGAAACCTGTATGGCAGCCATTCCTGCATCATTCAGGTGCAGCCCGGCAGCACAACGGTACCCCGCTATTACTGGGTTGCAGTCCAGGACCAGGGCGAAAACGCCGTCCTTTCGGGAACCAACATGCTCGCCTGGTGGAAAAAAGTAGCCGTTTACGATCTCCAGGAGTAAGCAGGAAAGTCCTGATCTCCTCCGCACCTTTTCATCGTCCTGATCGCAGCGCACGCTAACAACAGTGACCCCTACCATGAAAACCTGCCGAATAGTCCGCTTTGCCTTACTGCTGCTGGCCGGAACAGCGGCCGTTGCGTTTCCCCAAGGTGCCTTTGTGATCCGGACCGGTCCGGCGTTTCCGGCGGGCGATTTTGCGAAAGATGATCCGCGCGACAGCCACGCCGGTCTGGCAGGCACGGGCGCGGCCGCCGGCGCCGCCTATTACCGCTCCCTTTCCGGGAGCGCCCTTGGCTGGTTCGCCAGCGCTGATGTTCTGGTCCATCCCTGCAGCCGAGAGGCCCGGGATGCCTGGCAAGCCAGCAACCGCAATGCCCGGATCACGCTCCCCGCCGCCCTGCTGCTGCCGGTTTCCGGCGGCCTCCTCTATACCCTGCAAGAGGATAAAAAGGGTTCCCTGTACATCAAGGCCGGATTCTCGGCCGCTCTGGTCCAATACACCCGCCTGGAGGTGAAGGAAGAAAGGTATGAGAAATACTCGGAGGAATACGACCTGGCCTTTTCCCCAGGGTATCTCGCCGGAGCCGGGATTTCAGGCCGCCGTATCATCCTTGAAGCCGATTATATGGCGCTGGGAAGACCGGAGATTTCCGGCACCTGGAACGACGGGGAACTCTCCGGGAATCTCCCTCAAACCAAAAAGAAGGTAGCGCTCTTTGAGCTCACCCTGGGCTGGAAATTCTGATCCTGCCCAGACCCGATTATCCCCCGGCGAGAAGATAGCCAAGCCTGTCTGTGAGGGACCGGAGGCGCCATCGATTATCTCCTGAAAACACCAAGGGCCCGATCCCTTACGGAATGCGGGCCCTTGATGCAAGGAGGGTGAAGATGGAAAGGTTGAACTGTCAATAATAAAACGGCCGAACCCCTTGCCGGGTTCCCGTTTTTTTTTGCCTCACTCCTCCATGTGCTTGCGCGCCTCGAGGATTTTTTTAACCATGCGGCCGATATCGGCCGGGCTGGTGCAGACGGCAACGCCGGCCGCTTCGAGGGCGGCCATTTTTTCCGCGGCCGTGCCCTTGCCGCCGGCGATGATCGCCCCGGCGTGGCCCATGCGCCTTCCCGGAGGCGCGGTTTGTCCGGAGATGAAGCTGACCACCGGCTTGGTCATTTTTTCCTCGATGAAGCGGGCGGCCTCCTCCTCCGCGGCACCCCCGATCTCTCCGATCATCACTACCGCTTCGGTTTTTTTATCGGCTTCGAATAACTCCAGAGCGTCGACGAAGGTCGTGCCGACAATCGGGTCGCCGCCGATGCCGATGCAAGTGGACTGGCCCAACCCGAGGCCGGTGAGTTGGCCGACCGCTTCATAGGTGAGGGTGCCGCTGCGCGAAATCACGCCCACCTTGCCGGGCTTGTGGATGAAACCGGGCATGATGCCGAGTTTGCAGCCACCAGGGGTGATGATGCCCGGGCAATTGGGCCCGATCAGGCGCGTCGGTTTCTTGGCGAGGTATTCGGTCACGCGCAGCATGTCGTTCATCGGAATGCCTTCGGTGATGCAGACCACCAGTCTGACCCCTGCATCGGCCGCCTCCATCACGGCATCGGCCGCAAAGGGGGCCGGAACAAAAGCGATCGCGGCATCGGCTTTGGTCCCGCGCACTGCCGCTGTCACGGTGTCGTAAATGGGGACCATTCCGTCGAAGAGCTGGCCGCCCTTGCCCGGGGTCACGCCAGCGACCACCTGCGTGCCATACTCAATCATCTGCCGGGCGTGGAAGGACCCTTCACCGCCGGTGATACCCTGGACGACCACGCGCGTTTTCCTGTCTACGAGTATACTCATGGGGACTCCCTTTTCCGGTTAGGCGCTATGGAGGGCGGCGACGACGAGCCGGGCGGCCTCCGCCAGATCCTTGGCCACACCAAAATTCATGCCCGACTCCTCGAGCAGCACCGCGGCCTCTTCCGCATTGGTGCCGGCGAGGCGGACGACCACCGGGATCCGGATGCCGGTTTTTTTCGCCGCTTCGATCACCCCGCGCGCGACGCGGTCGCAGCGGACGATCCCGCCGAAGATGTTGATCAGTATGGCCTGGACATGCTTGTCGGAGAGGATGATACGGAATCCGTTCTCGACGGTCTCGGCGGTGGCACCGCCGCCGACATCGAGAAAATTGGCCGGCTCCGCTCCCGCCAGTTTGATGATATCCATGGTCGCCATCGCCAGTCCCGCGCCGTTGACCATGCAGCCGACGTTGCCGTCGAGCTTGATGTAATTGAGGTTCGATTTGGAGGCCTCGACCTCGAGAGGCTCTTCTTCGCCGGTATCGCGCATCGCTTGGATCTCGGGATGGCGGAAAAGGGCGTTGTCGTCGATGTTGAATTTGACATCCAGAGCCAGAAGCTTCTGGTCCGGCGTGACCACCAGGGGATTGATTTCGAGCAGGGTGGCATCACAGGCGATATAGGCTTTGTAGAGGTCGAGGAAAAGCTGGACCGCGGGACGGAAAAGCGGTCCGGTCAGATCGAGGGCAAAGGCGAGACGGCGGGCCTGGAATGCCTGTAAGCCGGCGGCGCGATCGATATATTCCTTGATGATCTGCTCCGGATGCTCCTCGGCCACCTTTTCGATCTCCACGCCGCCAGCCTGACTGACCATAAAGACCAGTTCGCGCCGGGAGCGGTCGAGGACGATGCCGGCGTAGAGTTCGCGGGCGATGTCTGCGGCTTCGGTGACCAGGATGCGGCGGACGATCTTGCCCTCAGAGCCGGTCTGCGGCGTCACCAGTTTCATGCCGAACATCTTGCCGGCCAGCTCTTCGGCCTCGATGGCTGTATCCGCCACCTTGATGCCGCCGGCCTTGCCCCGGCCGCCGGCATGTACCTGAGCCTTGAGCACGACCCGGGGCAGCTCCATCTTTTCGACCAACCGGCGCACTTCGCGCGGCTTGTACGCAACGGCGCCCTTCTGCACCGGCACGCCGTACTGCGCGAGGAGTTCCTTCGCCTGGTATTCGTGGATCTTCATTGCACCTCCGGACAGAATCAAGAGAGATCATGAGGACTGGACGCGAACAATTTAGTAATCTGCGGAATAGAAGCAAAGAAAATAATAACGGTATGAAACGGCGATCCTCTCCCCTGCCTCTTCCTGCGCAAATAGTGCTTGTTTCGCAGCCGATTTTTTCCTAAATAAGAGCGCGTAATCCGACAGCATTCCACCAATCCGGGAGAAACCCCATGCAGAGTGACCCCTTAAACCCGATGGAAACCAGCCGGTCCGGCGAGACCTCCGGCCCGGGCAGAGGGCGGTCGGCCGGCGCCGCCAAGATCACGGCTGCGCCCGCCGGGAGGATGGATTTCAACCAGTATTTTCTCATCCTCTCGCTGCTGGCTGTGCTGGTGCTCTTTTTCCTGATGATCAAGGGCTTTCTGGTGCCGATCATCGTCGCCGCCGTCTTCGCAACCCTCTTCCGCTCGATGTATCAGCGGCTCGTGCGCTGGACACGGGGCCGCAAAGGGATCTCCGCGATCCTGGCGTGCCTGATCCTGCTTTTGGTCCTGCTCATTCCCCTCTATGTGCTCTTTAACGTCATCATCAACCAGGCGAGCTCGCTCTATGAATCGATCGGGCCTGCCCTCGAGGAGCTTTTTACCAGCGGCAATTTCACCCCCGAGGCCCTGACCCGTCATCCGCTGGTGGTCAAGCTCAAGCTCGACCAGATAGACTGGCAGGCGACCATCAAGGAGGGGATCACGACCATCTCCACCTATGCGGGCAAGGCCATCAACGCGACCTCGCGCAGCACCTTTGCCTTTCTCACCAACCTGCTGATGATCTTTTTTACCATGTTTTATTTCTTCCGCGACGGAGACGAGATCGTCAGGCAGATCATGGCCTTTCTGCCGCTCGAGGAGGGCTACAAACAGCAGATCATCACCCGCTTTGATGCGACTTCGCGGGCGACCATCAAGGGGAGCGTCATTCTCGGGGCGATCCAGGGCATCCTGGGCGGATTGACCCTGTGGATCTTTGGATTCAAGGCTGCCGTCATGTGGGGCATGGTGATGGTCATCCTCTCCCTGCTACCGATGGTGGGCGCCTACATGGTGCTGGTTCCCGCGGCAATCTATGACATCGCCACTGGGCACACCGGCAGTGGTATAGCCATCATCCTCATCAGCGTCATCGTCATCTCGAACATCGACAATCTGCTGCGCCCGCGTCTGGTCGGCCGGGATGTCGGCATGCACGACCTGATGGTCTTCTTCTCCACGCTCGGAGGTATCGGTTTCTTCGGCGCCCTCGGCTTCATTATCGGACCGGTGGTCGCCTCCCTGCTGATCACCCTGCTCGACATATACAGCGAGGAGTTCAAACGCCAGATCACACGGCAGAAGGCAGCGAGCATCCCGCTGCCGCCGGCTGAATGAAGAAAGCTCCCCCGCAAAAAGCAAAACGCCGTCTTCTCGCGGAGGAGACGGCGTTTTATTATTGCCGGGAAGCGTATTACTGCATCTTGATCATCTTCCGGGTCAGGATCTGTTCGCCCATTTGCAGACGGTAGAGATAGGCGCCTGAGACGACGTTCTGTCCGCGCTCATCCCGGCCGTCCCAGTGGAGATAATGGCTTCCGGGTTCGAGCGGCTTGTCCACCAGCGTGGCGATTTTCTGGCCCAACAGATTGTAGATCGTCAGGCTCACCTGCTGCTGCGCGGCCGCCGGGACCCGGAAGAGGATATCCGTGCCGGGATTGAAAGGATTGGGATAATTCTGCCCCAGCTCGAGGGCTTCGGGAAGCTGGATCTCCACCAGCACCTCCGCGGATAGCGTGGCCCGGCCGTCGAGATCGATCTGGCGGATCCGGTAATAGTTGGCGCCGTTCCCGGGCCGGGCATCGCTGAATTGATAGGCGCGGGCGGTCTGGCTGGTGCCTTGCCCCTTGATAAAACCGATCTTTTTCCATTGCCCATCCGCCACAGTCTTGCGCTCGATATCAAACCCATAGTTGTTCGACTCGGTAACCGTCGTCCACTCCAGCCGCACCGCGCCTTGGACGACCGTTGCCTTGAGGGCGGTCATTTCGACCGGGATCACGGTATTGGTCCGCGGCATCACCACCACCTTCAGGGGATGAAGGGTATAGGCAGCAAGGGAATCCCCCCAGGCGGCGGTATGATAGCCCGGCTGATAATAGAAAGTGGCTGCGAGGTTCTGGTTTTCTATGTCGATCGATTGAGTGAGCGCCGCCAGTTGCACACCGCTTTCGGCGTAGGCCATCGAATCTCCGGTATCGCCGATGCCGTCGCGGACGGCGCCGTGGCTCTTGGAGGCGTCATCCATATAATAGAGCGAGAGCTGGGTTCCGGGGATGGCGTCCATGTCGAAGACGGTGGCGGCCGAGCCGAAATCGCCCTGGACCATGTACCAGTTGACCCCGGGCACCTCGAAGACCTTGTCCGGTATGGCGTCCGGCGTCCCGTCCACAGGGATATCCGTTCCCTTGGACCAGTGGAAGAGCGATCCAGAGATGGAGGGCAGATAATCGACGGTCTGGCGCATCTCGGTCATGCCGAGGTAGCCGGGCATATCCTTCTGAATCATATCGATTTGGTACGACCAGGGATAAAAGATGGATTCGAGTTCGAGGGTGACACCGACGTCGATGCCCTGCCAGATCAGCTCATAGACCCTGCGGTGCAGAACGCGCACCGGACCCTTGCGGACCAGCAGGCTGGTGTCCCGCAGGGCGCTCTGTTCGCTTTCGATATAGGGCGGGATCTGGCCGATAAAACCGATCTGGCCCTTGAAACGGATCTTCCAGCGGTCGAGGATGTCGGGACCAGCCGTCTCGCCCTTTTTCAGGCTGAGATAATCGGGGATGGCATCGCCGTTCTGACCATATGCATACGAAACAGCACTGACCGTGTCCGAGCGGCCGACCGCACCCGGCCGGTAATGCATGTAGGGCGTGGAGGTGCGGCTCAGCGTCGCGGAACGATAGACATAGGCATAAGCTTTGCGGGCGGGGACGGTGCTGGTATCCCAGGCCGCTACCTGATAGCGCTGGAAAAGGATCGAATTAAGATCACTGATCCAGCGGTTATCGGCGACGCTGTCGCCCATATCGGCCGCCATAAAGCAGAGCTCGTCGGTGGTATCGATCACCGCATTGTGCGGTGCAAAATAGCTTTTAAGGCCTATACTGTCGATGTCCACCTGATCGATCTGAAACGGGATCTGCTTCCAGTTCCCCTCCTTGTAGGCATAGACAAAGACATCGCCGGTATCGGCGCCGAGAAAGGCGCTCATCGCCGATCCCTTGATGACAACCGGGTCGTAAGGCCGCTGCAGGTCGGCGCCCATCAGGAGTGCGGGAATCCCCAGGAGTAAAAGCAATAAAAAGAACCGAAGTTGCTGATTCTGTAGCCGAAGGCTCATCAAGGTGCCCTCCATTTTATGCAAAAGGATTGACCAATGAGGAATGCATGAATCATGCCATGGACAACGGCTGCTGCTGGTTTTTTTATGGTTTTTGTACATAATTTATATGTATTTAGAACAATAATAGCGTGCCTTTCATTCCTCGAGCGGAATTTGGCCCAAACCGCGGTATCAAAGTGATGCAAACCGGCCAGGATGATTCGTTTTGATACAAGAGCCGGACTGCACCCGCAGGGAGTCCGGGCATCCCTCCAGTTTAGCCATTTTTGCGGAGATAATCAACCAATAAGTGCAGGCCTTCGCGATAGGAGTCAAATCCTTTCCCCGAGATTTGCGCCAGGCACACCTCGCGGATGACGCTGCGGCGACGGAACGCTTCGCGATGCCGGATATCGGAAAGGTGAACCTCGACGGCTGGCAGGCGCACCGCGGCAATCGCGTCGCGCAGGGCATAGCTGTAATGGGTCAAGGCGCCGGGATTGATGAGGATGCCGCCGGCGGTCCGGCGCTCAGCATGGATGAAATCGATGAGTTCCCCCTCGTGATTGGACTGCAAGATCGAGAGCCGCACCCCGAGCACTGCGGCATCCCGCGCCAGTTCGTCGTTGAGATCGGCGAGGCTGCGGCGGCCATAATGTTCCGGCTCGCGCTCGCCGAGCAGGTTCAGGTTGGGGCCATGCAGGACCAGGATGGTGATCATGAGCGCACTCTCTCCTGGTGCCAAACCTCGTTGCAGGCGAAGCGGACGGCATCCGGAATGAGGGTTGCTGGCAGATCGCGGGCGATGCAGGCCTGGCCGATCTCCTCGAGCAGGATCCAGGATTGGCCGCCTCCCTCCTGCTTTTTATCATGCTCCATGAAGGAGAGGACCTTTGGAATCGATATCCTTGCTGTGGACGGCGGCGCCAGGCGGGAAAGGAGCCGCCAGGCGGCTCGTGCCTCCGGTTTCGTCAGGCGGCCCATCTGCAGTGAGAGCCAGACGGCTGCAGCCATGCCGCGGGTCACCGCCTCCCCATGGCGGAGTTGACGATACCCCCCAGCGGCTTCCAGACCGTGCCCGATGGTGTGGCCGAAATTGAGCAGAGCGCGGTTACCCCTCTCCCGCTCATCTTCCGAGACAATTTCGGCCTTGATGGTGCAGCAGGTTTCGATGACTTTCTCCGCCAGATCCGGGTAGGTCAGATCGAGCAGGGCCTCCAGATTGAGCGAGAGCAGGGTGAAGAAGCCGCGGTCGCGGATCAGGGCGTACTTGACGACTTCGCCCATGCCGGCCAGGCGCTCACGCCGCTCCAGGGTAGCGAGGAGCAGGGGATCGATGCAGACCAGTTCCGGCTGGTGAAAGGCGCCGATGAGGTTTTTGCCGAGAGGATGATTTACTCCGGTCTTGCCGCCGACGCTGCTGTCGACCTGAGCGAGCAGGGTTGTGGGAATCTGCACGAGGCGGACGCCGCGTAAAAAAGTGGCGGCAATGAATCCGGCGAGGTCGCCGACGACACCACCGCCGAAAGCGAGGATAATCGTGGAGCGGGTACAGCGCCGTTCGATCAGCGCGCGGTAGAGCAGCTCACACTGATGGAGGGATTTGGATGCTTCGCCCTCGGGCACCTGCAGCAGCGGCAGCGGCCGACCCGCATCGGCAAAAAGGTGGATCAGCCGCTCGCCGTAGAGTGCGGCGACCCGGGTATCGGTGATCGCCACCAGTTCCCCGTCCAGCCCCTGCCGGTCCATGAGTTCGGGAAGGTGGTCGAGGAGGCCGGCGCCGATGTGAACCGGTTTTGAAGCCTGTTCCAGCCGGACCAGGACGCTTTTCATGGCTCGTCCCGAAGATAGAGAAAGATATTCTCGGCCAGCTGCCAGGCGGCCACCTCTTCACGGCTCTCGAAATGATATTGAGCCTGCCGGTACACGGGTTCGCGCTCGGCGTATAGTTCTTCGATGCGACGGCGCAGGGCTGCGTCGTCCAGGTCCTGAACGAGGGGGCGTCCGCGCTTGCGCGAGAGGCGGCTGATCAGCACCTCGATCGAGGCCTCGAGGCAAATCGTCAAGCCGGTCTCACAAATCCGGGCCCAATTGGCGGGCTGCATCACGGCCCCGCCACCTAGGGAGAACACCCAGGCGCTGCGGCCGCAGATCTCCTGCACCACCTCATCCTCACATGCGCGGAACCAGGCCTCCCCTTTTTGCGCAAAGATGGTACGTATGTCCATTCCGGCGCGCTCGACAATCAGGTCATCGGTATCAGCGAAAGGCCGGCCGAGCAGGCGGGCGAAGGCGCGGCCGACCTTGCTTTTGCCTGTCCCCATAAAGCCCATAAAATAGACGTTTTTACCATCCCAAGGGTACATGCACCACATTCCTGTAATTTTGCTGCATTTCCTGCAGGGAGTCGCCCCCCAGTTTGAGGCAGAGGGCATCGGCCAGAATCAGCGCGGTCATCGCTTCCGCCACGACCGCCGCAGCCGGGACGGCGCAGACATCGGCACGCTCGTGATGAGCCGAACGCGGCTGCAAGGTCGCGACATCCACTGAACGCAGCGGCCGGGCCAAAGTGGGCAAAGGCTTCATGTGCACGTGCAGAATCAAGGGTTCGCCATTGCTCATGCCCCCCTCAATGCCGCCTGCATGATTGCTGCTGCGAAAGTACCCGTGGTCCGGATCGAAGAAAAGCTCGTCATGAATTTTCGAGCCCGGTGCGAGCGTCACGCCGCAGCCGAGGCCGATTTCCACTGCCTTGATGGCGGGAATGCTCATCAAGGCGCCGCCGAGCAAGGTATCGAGCCGCCGGTCCCAATGGACATGGCTGCCCAGACCGGGGAAAAGGCCGAGAACCACGATCTCCACCACGCCGCCAAGGCTGTCGCCCTCCTCCCGGGCGGCGTCTATGGCGGCGATCATCTCACGCTCGGCTTCCGGATCCGCACAAGCCAAGGGCGAGGCCTCGACTGCCGCCATCGCTTCCCGCCAGGCCGCGCGAACGGCCGCATCCCGGTGATTTTTTCCGGCAAAATATCCGGCCGCGCTGAAACTGGAGGGAATGCCGCGAATGGCGGTGACATGGCTGGAGATCTCGATTTCAAACAGTTCAAGCAAGCGTCGCGCGACAGCGCCGGCAGCGACCCGGGCCGCAGTTTCCCGCGCCGAGGAGCGCTCGAGGATGTTGCGCAGGTCCGCTTGCCGGTACTTGATCATTCCGGCGAAATCGGCATGACCGGGCCGAGGCATATGCAGCGCCGCGGCCGGCTCGCTGGTGGCCTCGACCGCCATTTTTCCAGTCCAGTTCGGCCAGTCGCGGTTCTGCAGCAGCATGGCGATCGGGCTGCCCAGGGTCCGGCCGTAGCGGAGACCCGAAAGCAAGCGGATACGGTCCCGCTCGATCTTCATGCGCCCGCCGCGACCATAACCGCGTTGCCGGCGTTTCAGATCCCGGGCAACCATGCCGGCATCCAGTGGCACGCCGGCCGGCATACCCTCGACTATCGTCACGAGGGCCTGTCCGTGCGACTCCCCTGCGGTCAGAAAACGGATCCGTTCCATCATTGCAATTCGCGCATCAGTAGCGTTCTCAGTTCATCGACTTCCGTGATCTCAAGCCGGAAATCGCTGCCGTACCAGATATTCAGGGCAGCCAGCCCCTGAAAGATGAGCATATCCAGTCCCCCCAGAATCCGCGCTCCGCGTGCCTCCGCCTCCTTCATAAAGCGGGTCGCAAGGGGATTGTAAATCAGGTCATAGACCAGATGCCGGCGCGAAAGCATCGAAAAATCATGCAGCGGCGCCGCATCGATATCGGGATGCATGCCGGCGGGCGTGGCATTGATGATGATTTCCGCGCCGCGTAACGTTTCGCTGAGGCGGGGATCATCCGGGGTGATAGCGAGCAGATCGGAGAAACCCAGGTTGTCGCGGCAGAAGCCGATCAGATCCTCCGCGCGTTGCAGCGAGCGGTTGACGACGGTCAATTGTGCTGCGCCCAGCCGGGAAAGTGCGAAGACGACCGCGCGAGCCGCGCCGCCGGCCCCCAGCAGCACCACCTTGCCCTGCCTGAACCGGCCGGCTTCAGCGCCCAGCGAAGCGGCAAAGCCGGCGGCATCGGTGTTGTAAGCCTCGATCCGGCCCTCGCGGAAGGCCAGAGTATTGGCGACCCCCAGCAGATCCACCTCGGCGGTGCGCGCGTCGCACCAGGGCACGACCGCGGCCTTGTGAGGAATGGTGACGTTCAGGCCCGCAATGCCCAGGGCGCGGGCCCCGACGATGGCGTCCGCAAGCGCCCCCGGGGCGACGCGCAGCGCGAGATAGGCACCCCCCAAGCCAAAGTGCCGGAAGAGCGCATTCTGTAGCCGCGGCGAAAGGCTATGCGCGACGGGATCGCCGATGACTGCGAACAGCCGGGTACGGCTGGTGATCCGGCTCAGCGGATCCTGCTCCGGCGGCCTGTAATTCCTGTCAAACACGGTCGAAGCGGACCTCAATCCTGACGCAGTTGGTCGAGCAGTTCGAAGAAGCCGGGAAAAGAGATCTGCACGCACTCGCTGTTTCTAATGACCGTCTCGCCGCTGGCGATCAGACCGGCGATGGCGAAGGCCATGGCGATGCGGTGGTCATCAAAGCTATCGATTTCCGCCCCGTGCAGGGGCGTCGGCCCGTTGATGATCAGGCCGTCGCGGGTTTCACGGACGTTCGCTCCCATGGCGAGCAGGTTGCGGGCCACGGCGGTCAGGCGGTCGGACTCCTTGAGGCGCAGCTCGCCGGCGTCGCGGACCACAGTGACGCCCTGGGCCTGGGTTGCGGCCACCGCGAGAATGGGGATCTCGTCGAGGATGCGGGGAATCATCGAACCGCCCAGGCTGGCCGCGTGCAGCCGGCTGCTGCGGGCGGTCAAATCGGCGCGCGGTTCACCCTGCACCAATATCGCGGGCGTCATCCGGATCATCGCCCCCATGGACGAGAGCGCATCGCAGATACCCATACGCGTCGGATTGACGCTCACCTGTTTTACAGTCACCTCCGAATCCTGGAGCAAGGCCGCGGCAACCAGGAAAAAGGCCGCCGAAGAGAGGTCGCCCGGCACCTCCAGATCGCAGGCATGCAGCGTTGCGGGGCCCTGAACTCCCGCGCCCGCCTGGCTGAAACGGGCGGTGACGCCGAAGGCGCCCAGCATGCGCTCGGTATGATCGCGCGAAGGGCTCGGCTCGGTGATGCGGGTAGTGCCATTGGCATAAAGGCCGGCCAGCAGAATGCAGGATTTGACCTGCGCGCTGGCGATGGTCGAAGCGTAATCGATGGAGCGGAGCGGTCCCCCTTTGATCACCAGGGGGGCCTTGTAGCTGTCGCTCTCGATGTGTGCGCCCATCTGTTCGAGGGGCTCGATGATCCGGCGCATCGGGCGGCGGCGCAGAGATTCGTCTCCAGTGATGGTGGTCGTGAAGGGCTGGGCGGCGAGGAGGCCTGCGAGCATGCGGATCGTGCTGCCCGAATTGCCCGCATCCAGCGGCTTTTTGGCCGGTCGGAAACCGTACTTACCCATACCGGCGACCGAAAAGACACCCCTTGCCCGGGTGATCTTGATGCCGAGCGCCTGGAGGCAGGTGCGGGTGCTGGCCACATCGCGCGCATCGGAGAGGCCATGGATCCTGCTGGTACCCTCCGCCATGGCGGCGAGGATCAGGGCGCGGTGGGAGATCGATTTATCGCCGGGCACATTCAGGGTGCCCTGGATGGCGCGTGCCGGTTTGATCAGGATATCTGCCATGTTAGTCCCTCTTTCTGCATTCAAGACCACGGGATTGGAGCAGCTCCAGAGCCGTTTGACGGTCGGATTCCGAGGCAAAGGCCAGGCGCATGGTCCCGCCTTCGTTCTCCCTGATCTTCAGGATCTCGATATCCTTAATGTTGATGTTCTTCTCGCACAGGGTGTCTGCAATAGCCGCCAGCATGCCCGGCCGGTCCTGTACCGCCACCAGGATGTCGAAATGCGGCCGGAAAAAACCGCGGGTATCGCGCGGAATCGAGAGGCGGTTGCGCGCCGACTGGTCGAAAATGGCTCGCATCTCCTTGTGCTCCAGCGCCGTCCGGACGCACTTGAGCTCCTCGATATAGGCATCGATATATTCCATGATCATATCGTCGTTGGTGGCAAGGATATCCTCCCAGATGCTGAAAGGGCTGGAGGCGATCCGTGTCATATCGCGGAAGCCTCCGGCGGCCATTTTGAGGAAATGGCTGCTTTCGCTCTGGCGCCGGGCGGCGAGGCTCATCAGGGCGATTGCCGCCATCTGCGGCAAGTGGCTTACGGCGGCGGCAATCTCGTCGTGGAGATAGGGCGAGATCAGCAGGACCAGAGCGCCGGTCCTCTCCACCAGTTCGCCGATGGCCTTGCGGCGTTCTTCCTGCATCGGCTTGGCTGGAGTCAGCACCCAGGTGGTGTTTTCGAAGAGAAAGGCATCCGCTGCTTCCATCCCCTTGAACTCGGAGCCAGCCATGGGGTGGCCGCCGATGAAATCGCATTGCGAGGGAAGATGAAAGGCGGCGGTTTCGACGATCTTGCGTTTGGTGCTGCCAACATCGGTGATCAAGGTCCCGGGCTGGATGTAGGGGCCGATGGTCTGCAGATAGCTGAGGATCCCGGCGATCGGCGTACAGAGGAAGACCAAGTCTGCCCGGGCCAGGGCTTCAGCGATCTGCATGGGTGTGAAACCCTGATCGATCGCCTGCCGTTGCCGGGCCAGGGCGAGGACCTCGGGCTGGTCCACCCCGGTGAGCGTGCCCTGAAAGCCCTTGCGTTTCAGCGCCAGGGCCAGCGAGCCGCCGATCAGACCCATGCCGATAACGACCACATTTTTGAAGCTGTGGGGTCCTTCCATCTCCTGCTGCTTCTCCGGTTAGATGCGTTTTCCGATGGCCCAGGCGATCATGCGCAGTTCTTCCATCAGGCGATGGAATTGGTTGGGATAGATGGATTGTGCCCCGTCGGACAGGGCGTGATCGGGGTCATGATGGACCTCGATGATGAGGCCGTTGGCGCCGGCGGCTACGGCAGCGCGCGCCATCGGCGCCACCTTGTCGCGGCGGCCGGTGCCATGGCTCGGGTCGGCGATGATGGGCAGATGGCTGTGCTTCTGTGTGACCGGGATGGCCGAAATGTCCATGGTATTGCGTGTGTAGGTTTCAAAGGTGCGGATGCCGCGCTCGCACAGGATCACATCATAATTGCCGCCGGACATGATGTACTCGGCCGCCATCAGTAATTCCTCGATGGTGGCGGAGAGGCCGCGCTTTAGCAGGATCGGCTTGCGGATGTGCCCGAGCTCCCGCAGCAGGGAGTAATTTTGCATGTTGCGCGCACCAACCTGGATGATGTCGATATATTTGAGCATCATATCCAGTTGGGCGATCTCCATGATTTCAGAGACCGTCGCGATTTCCAGTTCCTCCCCCACCTGCTGCATCAGCTGCAAGCCTTTTTCACCCAGCCCCTGAAAGGCATAGGGCGAGGTGCGTGGTTTGAAGGCACCGGCGCGCAGCACCTTGGCGCCGCATTTTTTAACCTCGCGGGCGATGGTATACAGCTGCTCCTCGCTCTCCACCGAGCAGGGACCGGCGCAGACCGTCACGATCTCGCCGCCAAAAGAAGCCTCCCGCACTTCGACGATGGTGTTATCAGGATGAAAGGTCCGGCTTGCCAGCTTGTAGGGCTCCGTGATCCGCAGGACCTCTTGGACGCCCTCCATGACCTCGTATTCGCGGATGTCCACATCGCGAATATCGCCGATCCCCCCCAGGATAGTCTGGTTGACTCCGACCACCTGATGAACCTGAAAGCCTTGCTTCTCAAGCTTTTCCCATACGGCATGCACCATCCCCTCAGTGGCGCTGTCTTTCATGACAATAACCAAGTGCGGCCTCGCTCGCGTAGAATGGGGTTAAGCCAGGCGCTGCAAATCCCGGCAGGACTGGATGATCCGTTCAAAGATCGCGATGATCTCCTCACTGGAAAGCGGACCCTGATTAAAGCTCTGGACGTGATAAAGAACCTCATCTTCACGCCGTTTGTCGCGGAGCGACAGTCCGGTGCTACCCTTCAGTGTGCCGATCTCCTGAGCCAGGGTGGCGCGTTCGTTGAGAAGATCGACAATTTGCTCGTCGATGCGGTCAATCTCCTGCCGGAGGGATGAAAGGTCCATGTTTGCCTCCTTGCAAAAAAAAGCCCACCAGATGTAGAGCGGGGTGGGCGGATAAGGTCGTCGGATCGCGATGCGCCGGGTTGTTATCCGCTGCTGCCGCCAAAACGGCCGTAGTTAAAAGGATAGGTGTAGCGATAGTGATTCATTTTATTGCAGGGTTCCCGGACTGAAGGTTCTGATAGTGAATTTACGAAATTAATGACCAGAAGCAAGTCTTTTTTTAGATACGGCCCGGCGCGGTGAGCCGCCATGCAACAGATCCCTTATTTGTCATCTTCACTGTAGCTGACGGAGAAATCGTCATTTTCGGCCACCTCCACCTCAACCATCCTGGACTTGGCCGGGAGGTTTTTCTTCATCCATTCAAAAATATAGCGGGCGAGGTTTTCGGAGGTCGGATTCATGGTATCAAAGGGGGCGATGTCGTTGATCATGCGATGATCGAAGGCATCAAGGCACTCGTCGAGGATGGTCTTGAAGACCATCAAGTCGATCACCATCCCAAGCTGATCCAGTTCCGAACCGGCGACCGTGGCCTTGACCTTCCAGTTATGGCCATGTATGCGCTCACAGGCGCCGGGGTAATAATGGAGTCGATGGGCAGCGGAGAACTGCGCCCGTGCAACCAGACGATACATGGGGTTCCTCCCGATATCGGATGCGCCGGCCGTACCGGCCGGCTCGTTTGCATCCTGTAACGATGGCGGGCGTTGATTTATTCGCCCGTTCCAGGCTAATCCGGCATCTCCGTGGCATGCTGCTGCACCTTGCCGATGGCTGTGGCGATATCGTCCATATCCTCTTCGGTGCCGAGGAGAATGCTCTGCGTGAACCAGATGCCCTCCTCATAGCAGGCCTTTTCACTCTCCGGACAATAATTTCCGGTATAATCGACGGGCAGATCGACCTTCTTGCCGCGCGGGCCGAAGCTTTTGTTCATGAACACCGGCTGTTTGTATAGCGGCAGCGAATAACCGGGGCTGGTGGGGATGCCTTCCTTGCGCATGGCATTGATGAACGCGCTCTTGGATTTGCCGGCAAAGGCGGTCTTGTCGTAGCGGAAGATATAGAGATGGCAGGAATGACTGGTCACCTCTTTTTGCATCGGCAGGGGCGAGATGCCCGCGATCCCGCCGAGCAGTTCGTTGAGCAGGTCCAGGTTGGCGCGGCGGATGGCTTTGAGTTCCTCATAACGGCCCATTTGGGCGAGAAGTACAGCGGACTGGAATTCGGTGATCCGGTAGTTGCCGCCAAAATAAAAGTGCTCATACCAGAGGCCGTCGTCGCTGCGGCCGCAGTTGTGATGCGAGCGGGCAAATTTGGCGACCACATCGTCGTTGGTGAGGATGATGCCGCCCTCGCCGCAGTTGATATTTTTGGAGGACTGGAAGGAGAAGCAGCCTGCGGCGCCGATGGCCCCTACCGGACGGCCGTTCCAGGCGGAGCCCCAGGCCTGGGCGGCGTCCTCGATGACCACCAGGTTATGTTTGGCGGCGATTTGCATGATCGCGTCCATGTCGGCGGGGCGTCCGGCGAAATGCACCGGCATGATGGCTTTGGTGCGCGGCGTGATGGCGGCCTCGACCAGCGCGGGATCAATATTATAGGTATCGCGGTCGATATCGACAAAGATGGGAATGGCCCCGGCCTCCACCGCCGCGCTCGCGGTGGCGATGAAGGTATAGGCCGGTACGATGATCTCGTCGCCGGCATCGACATCGGCAGCCATCATCGCCACCCGCAGCGCGGTTGTGCCGCTGTTCAGGGCGATCCCGTGCTTGGCGGCGTGGGCCTCGGCGAACAGTTTCTCAAAGGTCTCGCTCTCCTTGCCTGCCAGGCGGCCCCATTTGCCGCTCTTGATAACCCGCGTCAATCCCTCAATCTCTTCATCACCCCAGACGGGCCATACCGGAAAGGGCTTGGTGCGGACCGGCGTCCCGCCATTGATTGCCAAAGCCATGACATGCCTCCTCTTGTAATGCCCCCAAGGTTTGATTGGTTCACCTACGCGGTTCTAATCCAAAAGCCGCGGGAAAATGGGCGTCAGCTGCTTCCGAAGCCGCTGTGCATCCTGAAACTGGATCGCCTGCATCCCCAACGCCTGCGCTGCTGCGGTGTTAGCGGCCAGATCGTCGATGAGGAGGGCCGCTTCCGGTTTGACTTCCAGCTCAGCCAGGGCATACCGGAAAATGGCCGGGTCGGGTTTGACGGCGCGAGCGCGAAAGGAGAGCACCGGCCGCTCAAAGGTGCCGATGACTGGATAGTCGCCGAGGATCCGGCCGTAATGTAGGGGATCGGTATTGCTGATGATGGAGAGGCGCGCCGCGCCGCGGAGCTCTCCAGCGAGCGCCGCCACCTCCTCTTGCAGGGAAAAAATACCGGTATAAAGCGCCTGGAAGCGCGGCCAGTCGAGATCGATGCGCAAACGGCGGATCAAGCGGCGATGGAATTCCGGCCCGTCGATCGCCCCGATGTCGAAGAGGCGCACCTCAGGCTCCAGCGCCTCGAGGTGCGGCGGCATCGCCGATGCACTGATCCCCATCTCCTGCGCCAGGGCGTCGATCAACCGGTGGTAATGGACATGGACCAAGACACCACCGAGATCAAAAAAGACGACCCGGATCCGGACCGTGGGATTCAACGGGCCTCCTGTGTGACCAGATAACTCACGCAGGCAAAAGACCCTTGGCCAGATCGACGGCGCTGGCGGCGTCGGTCGCAAAACCATCGGCGCGGATCTCGTCGGCATACTGCCGGGTCACGGGCGCACCGCCGATGACCACCTTGACCTGGTCGCGGACGCCGGTTGCCTGCATCGCCGTGATCGTCTCCTTCATGTTGAGCATCGTGGTGGTCAGCAGGGCAGAGAGCCCGACGATGTGGGGCTGATACTCCTTGACCGCAGCGATGAATTTGTCCGCCGAAACGTCGACGCCAAGATCAATAACCTCAAAACCCGCCCCCTCCATCATCATCGAAACCAGATTCTTGCCGATATCGTGGAGATCGCCCTTGACCGTTCCGATCACAAAACGACCGATCGGCTTGATCCCCGTTTCTATCAGCCGGGGCCGGAGCAGCTTGATGCCAGCCTTCATGGCCCGCGCTGCGATCAGCATTTCGGGCACATAAAATTCGTTATTGCGGAATTTGTCACCGACAACGTCCATGGCTGCGATCAGGCCCTTGTTGAGAATCTCCTCCGGGGCCAGGCCCTCAGCCAGGGCACTCTGGGTGTATTCTTCCACTTTAGCCGCATTCCCAGCAATCACATTTTCAGCCAGCTGCTCGATAATCGACATGAAGACCTCCTGATAGAGTAATCCAGGTCCGCTCAGGACCAGTATTCCCGTTTAAAGCGTTCGAAATCGCTGATGATGACGCGATGACCATCCCGTTCAATCAATTTTTTGCTCTCAAAGACGGCCATCACCCGTGAAATCGTTTCGCGGGCGGTGCCCGCCATATTGGCCAGATCCTGCTGGACCGGCAGTTTGGCGATGATCATGCTGGGGCCGCGCATGTAGCCGGTCTGTTCGGCGACATGGATGAGTGTAGAACCTACCCGGCCCACGGCATCCTGCAGGGTGAGATTTTCGATCATCATGTCCGCCTTACGGATGCGGTCCGCCAGCACGCGAAGCATCTCCAGGCCAATCGAGGGAAAGCGCTCGAGCAGATGCAGAAAATCAGTGCGGCGCAGGGTGAGCAGCTCGGATTCTTCCATGGCGATCACCGAGGCGGAGCGCCCCTTGCCGTCGAGAATGGAGAGTTCGCCGAAGAAATCGCCCGCCTTGAGCATGGTGATGATGACCTCGCGCCCTTCATCGCTTTGCCGGGTGATCTTGACGGTGCCGCGCAGGATGATGAAGAGGGTTTGACCGACTTCCTCCTCCACGAGGATCACCTGCTCCTTGTGGCAATCCTTGCGCAGACAGCGGTCCGCCACCTGTTCCACATCCAGATCACTCATCTTAGCAAACAGCGGCACCCGTTTGAGCAGCCGGATGACTCTTTCCTCTGCCATGGGGAACTCCTTCCTCTTGTCAGAAACCGCGCCGCGCAGCCGCGCGGGCATAGATTGCATAAAGCTGATTGAGCATGGCTTCGCGGGTGAATTTTTCCTGAACGGTCGCCAGCGCACGGCGGCCCAGCCTAGCGCGAAGAACGGGATCGGCAATCAACCGTTCGGCCTGGCGGGTCAGTCCGCTGATATCCATGGGATTGAAGAGTAGGCCGTTCTCCTCCTCCTCGATGATATCCAGCACACCATCACAGCGGGTAGAAATGACGGGCCTGGCGACGGCCATCGCCTCGATCAGCACCAGGCCGAAGGCTTCCGCTCGTGAGGGAAAGGCGAAAATATCCATGGCAGAGAGCACAGCCGGAATATCGCTGCGAAAGCCGGGCATCAGGACTGCCTCTTCCAGACCGAGGCTGCGGCGTCGTGCCAGGATCTCCTCTGCGCGCGATTCTTCGCCGCGGGTCGGTTCGCCGACGATGACGAAACGCGCCAGGGGATGGCGGGTACGCAGCGACGCAGCCATCTCCAGGAACTCGAGATGGCCCTTGCCGGGCTGCAGCCGGCCGATGGTTCCGATCAGCAGCTCCTTTTCCCCCACCCCCCACTCTGCCCGCACGCGGCGGCGCGCATCCTGGTCGAAGTAGAAGAGCCGGGCATCCACGCCATGATGCAGGACGTTGACGCGGCCCGGTCCGACCGGATGGGTGGCGAGGATATTCGCCGCAATGACCCGGGAGATCGCAATGATCTCGTCGACACCGCCATAAATCCAGCGGTGCAGGGGATCGCGTTTGGGACGGGCAGTGCCGATATGCTTGATGAAAACCAGCGGCCAACGCCAGATGAAACGGACAACCGGCGCAATGATCCAAAGATCGCGCGCATAATGGGCGTGGATCAGCTCAATACCCCGTTGCTTCAGCTGCCGGTAGAGACGCAGGACCGCAACCAGGTCCAGATAGCCGAGTGGCGCGAAAGGTACCGTGTGCAATCCAAGGCGGCGTGCTTCAGCCTCAAGCGGCGAACCAGGGGCACACCAGACCTCCACTGCGTTTCCTGCCTCCACCAGCCAGTTGGAGAGGAGCGCCACATGCATCTCCAATCCACCCCAGGAGCGTGAGGAACAGATCTGAGCGATATGCCATTTCTTATCCGCCATCGGCGCCGGTCCCTCAACCGAGGTATAGCTGCTGCAGGCGGATGTAGCGCTCGACCGTTGATGGGACGAGATACCGGATGGAGCGGCCTTCGCGCAACCGTTTGCGGATATCGGTGGAGGAGACCGCCATCAACGGCGTGTCAATCCGGACCACGTCTGTGAGATATGGGGGGATCCGGCCGGTGTAGTCACTTTCCGGCCGATCCGCGACCGCCACCCGGCAAAGCCGGCTGATTTCCTCAGGGTCGCGCCATTGCACAAAATCAGCCAGATTGTCGCCGCCAATGACCAGAAACAGGTCCTCCCGTTCAAGCCGGTACTTTTTTTTCAGAACGCGCAGGGTCTCGACCGTATAGGATTTGCCCCCGCGGCGCAGCTCCAGCTCGCTGACCCGGAACCGCGGATTTCCGGCAATCGCCCGCCGGACCATGTTCAGCCGGTGGGCCACTTCGGCCATCTGCTCGCCCGATTTCAACGCCGGGATCGAACAGGGCATGAAGAGCAGCCGGTCCACCTGCAGGGCATCCACCACCCGCTCGGCGATGATCAGGTGGGCGATATGGATCGGATTGAACGATCCGCCGAAGAGTGCCAGTTTCAACGGATGGGACCTCAGGGTTTTTCTGCAGCACCCGCCATGGCTTTGGCCATGGCCTGGACTTCGGGAATCCGCTGTTTGGCCTTCTTCACCAGGGGGTGGTCCGGATACTTGTCCACCAGACGCTGATAGGCCTCCAGCGCCTCGCCGGTTTTCCCGATATGGCGATAGCATTCGCCGAGATAATATTGCGCCATGGGGCTGAAGCGAGAATCATAATGCTGGTCTAAAATGATATTAAAATAGACGATCGCTGCTTCGTAATATTTGAGCTTGTAGTACTGTTCCGCCGCGGCATAGACCTTTTGTGCCAGCTTGTTGCGGCATTCGTCCAGTTTTTCCTGCACCTGCTTGATCAGATCGCTGCGATGGTATTCCTCGAGAAACTCCTGGAATTCCCGGATGGCCTTGTTGGTATATTCCTGATCGAGTGAGTACTTGGGGGAGAGTTTGAAATAACTCATGCCAAGCTTGAATTTGGCATCATCCACCCACTCCGAGTTGGGATACACCTTGAGCAGCCTTTCGTATTCGCTCCCCGCAAGGATGTATTCCTTCATCCCGTAATGGCACTCACCCAGGTAAAACTGGGCCTTGTCCGCGAGGTTGCTGTTGCTATAGCTCAGGGTGATGATCCTGAACTGGTTCTTGGCCTCGTAATAATCCTTTTTCTGATAGAGCTGCATGGCAGCGGCCATCCGTTCCTCGAGCGTCATGTTGGCACGCAGCTTGGCGCCGCTGCATCCGGAGAGAGCATAGACGCCGAGGGCGAGGAGGGTGATGATGGACAGTCGTGTGGCAGAGTTCATAAGCATCCTGTTCAGTTGCTGCGGAAAGAGTAAAATAGATAGATGATCCCCCCGGTGATGGCGGTGAGAAGGAGCGGCTCCAGTATCCGTTTCAGACGGGATGGCGGCGTACGTTCACCGGCGGTGAAGGGATAGGCATGGTCCTCGAGAGCGGCGATTTGATCACTGCGAATGGTATCGACGAGCGTACGCTCCACCTCGCTGCTGAAGATCAATTCTCCCGTGGGATCCTGATATTTTACATAAAGCCGGGCGGTAGCCCAGCGCACGGACCGGCCGCTGCCGGCACGGTGGTGGTCGTAGCGTATCCTGAGTTCCAGTGGCGCATAAAAGAGCAGCGGCCACTCCGACACAGCAGCCTCCACGCGGTGCAGCCGCAGGCCCCGTTTGACGCTCAGCTCGTCGTACAGGGCTCTTTCGAAGAGCCAATCCCAGGCTGCCGATTCCCGGGCGGCGGCATAGTGCAACCCTGCGGAGTCGGGGAGATCGATATGCCGCGCGGTCTCCACTGCTACGGCATGCAGGGTTCGGTTCAGCAGCTCAAGATTGGCGGGCGCTGTCTGTGCGACCGCCAGGCCTGCCTGCAGCAGCAGAAAAAACAGGGGCACACCATGTATAACTTTTTTATTCGTAATGAGTTCCCAATAATAAATATCGACCGGCTGCCGGAAAGCGACGCGGCCCTCTGCTGGGTCCCGCTCCGGCCTTAAACCGTCGTGGCAGAGGAGCCAGCTACGTCGTCCGCTTAACGGACCTCAGCTAATACAATACGCACATCGGGGGAAAGAATCAAGCAATTTCGCGCCGCGCCGGTTCATGGCCGGGCGGAGTGTGCTCTCCGTCTCCAGCGGTAGTTGATGACCGCTCCCCCCATTCCAGCGAGCGCAAGGATGACGCAGGCTAGGGCGAACCAGTCGCCGCGGCGGGTGTAAAGGGTAGCACGCCGGTTCACCGATAACGTCCCGTTCAGAATCGCCTTGCTATAGAGCGTGGTCCGCTGCGAGACCCGGCCATACGCGTCGACATAACAGGAGATGCCGGTATTGGCGCAGCGGGCGATGGGCGTCCGGTTCTCGATCGCCCGGAAGACCGCAAACTGGGAGTGTTGGGCGGGTGCTGAGGTCCGGCCGAACCAGGCATCATTGGTGATGATGCAGAGGAACTCCGCGCCGCCTGCGACGAAGCGGCGGACGAGATCGGGGAAAGCCGAGTCGTAACAGATCGGCGTCGAGAAACGCAGCGGCCGTCCGGCATGGCGGGTCGTGAAAACGGTGTATTCCTCGCCCCGGCCATAATCTCCGACGCCCAGAGCGAGATCGCTGAGCCAATCCTTGAGATGGTTGAAGGGAAAATAGTCACGATAGGGGATGCGCTCCGATCCCGGGACCAGGCGGATCTTTCGGTAGACCTGAAGAAAACTGCTCCCGGGCTCTGCGACAAAGGCGGCGTTGTAGTAGGTGTACTCCTTCTCGTTGGCGAACTGGTAGTCCAGGGATCCGGTCAGCAGCGGGACACCGAGAGAATCGGCCAAGTGCTCGAATCGCTGCAGGTAGAGGGTTTCGCCGCGCAGATAAAAAGGCAGGGCGGTTTCGGGCCAGACGATGAGATCCGGCTTGGCGGCGGCGGCCTCGCGGCTCATGGCCTCGTACAGCGCGAGGTTTTTTTCATCGCTGTCCGCGGCCCATTTTTCGAAAGGATCGACATTGCCCTGAAGAAGCGCCACGGTCACCGGCCTCCCCGCTTGAGGTTGCCGCTGCAAGACCAGTCCACCTTGCAGAAGCGGCAGAAACAGCAGTACCCCCAGTGCGCCGATGAGCAGCCGCCGGCGGCAGCGCTCCTTCCCATTGCGGTAGAGCTGCCAGAAGAGGACATTAAGGAGCATCACCCAAAGACTGACGCCCCAGATCCCTGTGTACTCGGCATATTGAATCAGCGGTGTATAGTAGGACTGGGTGTAGCCGAGGTAGTTCCAGGGGAAAGCCAGCTCGGAACGCGATTGCAGGTATTCGATCGCGACCCAGAGAAAGGGCAGAATCAGCCAGGCCTTGCCGCCGAATTGGCGCCGCAGTCCGATATGAAACAGGCCGTAGAGGGTCAGATAGAGCGGAATGATCAAGATGGCGCCGACGAAGCCCGCCTGGGTGACGTGACCGATCCAGTAGAGCGTCGTGATGCAGATGAAGAGCCCGGTGAGGTAACTCCAGCGCAGACCTTCGCCCGCTCTCTTGTCCTCCAGGAGCATGAAGTAGGGCAGCAGGGCGAACCAGCCCACGAACCCGGTGCGGAACGGAGGGAAGGCGCAAGCCATCAGTAAGGCGGTGAGGAGGCTGAGGATGATATTGCGTTTCATAGATCGAGTTCAACTCTCCGGGGGGTGCCTGCGGCAATACTGGAGGCGGTCGACAAAGGCTTGCACCAGGAATGCGGCAGCGATCTGATCCACCTTGTCGCGCTCCCGGCTGGGATGCCGGCCACGTTCGATCAGGCTCTTATGGGCGCTGGCGGTGGTCCATCGCTCATCCAGGGTGAAAACGGGAACGGGAACCGCCTTGGCCAAAAGCCCGGCAAACATCAAGGCCGCCTCGGCTTTGTCGCCGCGGCGGCCGTTCATGTGCAAGGGCAAACCGACAATGATGGCCACAGCGGCTTGCTCCTGTACCAAAGAGACTATTTCTGCGATGAGAAGGTCCGTCCCGCGGCGGAACAGGGTGACCAGAGGCGAAGCGATCGTTTGTGAGGGATCACTGACCGCCACGCCGATGCGCTTCTCTCCATAATCAATCCCCAGGAGGCGTCCAAGCGGCAGTTGGTGGAGCGGTATCGGATCGAGCGCTGCCATGCTGGAAGGCGGTTCCGCGCGGGGGGTGGTTATTTGGTTTCCCGAGGCAACGGCTGTTTGAGTACCTCTTTAAGGAGCTTGCCGGCCTTGAAATGGGTTTTGCGGCGCGCAGGGACGTAGATGATCTCGCCGGTCTTGGGATTGCGGGCTTTGGGTTTGGGTTTGGTTTTTTTCACTTCAAAGACGCCGAAATCGCGAATCTCGATACGCACTTCGGGATTGGCCTCGGACATGAATTCGCGCAACGCTTGAAACACACCATCGACCACTTTTTCCGTCAGATATATCTTCTCGCCCACGATCTTTGCTGTTCGCTTGGCGACATCCTTTTTCGTAATCGTGGATTTCAAAGCGTCATCAGACATGGCCAGCTCCTACAATTGGGTTCAATTATGATTAAGAGTCATCCGTTGACAGTATAACACTATAATTAATAACCATAAATAACTATTTTTTTTATAAAAGACAACAAAAAAATGCATGACGGGCCAAATATTTTCAAAAAAAGTGCTCTATTTCATTCACTTAGGCTCGGACCAGCGGCTGACGGAAATGACGCCGGCCACTTTTTTAATTTTCGCTATAATCCGGTTAAGGTGTTCCAAATCATATACTTCGACGCTGATCATGCAGTTGACCAGCGAGGCATCCGAACTCATATTGGCGCTGGCGATAATGCCATCGCTGTTAGAGACCGCATCCGAGAGTTCCGCAAGAAATTTACTCCGCCGCTCGCACAGGATATAGAGCCCGGCAAGGAACCGATTGCCCTTGTCTACATCCCAGGCCACGTCGATAATGCGCTCGGTCTCCTGCATCAGGCGCAGCAGATTGTTGCAGGTATTGGCATGGACGACGATGCCGCGACCGCGGGTGACGATACCGGTGATCGGATCCCCCGGCACCGGATTGCAGCACTTGCCAAAGCTGAGCATGATGTTATCCATCCCGGCCACGCTCACCCCCTTGCTCGATTTGCGCGCCCGCTCGATGAACTTTTTGAACAGGGAGCTCTCCTGTTCGACCGGCTTGTCCTCCGGCAGGATCTTGTGCAGCACGGCCTCGAGTTTGATCTCGCCGCGACCCAATCCGGCGAGCAGTTGTTTGGCATCCTTGAGGCTTAATTTAGCTGCCAGATCGCTGAGGTTGACCTCCTTGAGTTTGATCGAAAACTTGGAGAGCGATCGGGTCAGGATCTCCTCTCCCAGGGCTGTGCTTCTTTCGAATTGTGTGTCTCGGAGCCATTTCTTGATGCGCCCCTTGGCCTTGCTGCTGATGGCAAAGTTCAGCCACCCTTCATTCGGACGCTGATTGGCGGAAGTGATAATTTCGACTGTATCGCCGCTGCGAAGCTGATGACTCAGGGGGACGATGCGGCCGTTGACTTTGGCGGCCAGACAGTGCAGGCCGATATCGGTATGGACGGCAAAAGCAAAATCGACCGGCGTGGAATGAGCCGGCAGCCGGTAGAGGTCGCCCCGCGGCGTGAAGACAAAGACCTCATCCTGAAACAGGTTGATCTTTAAGTGCTCCATGAAGGAGCTGGATTCCACCTCCTCGTCGTCGACCGCCTCAAGGACCTGACGCATCCACCCCATATGCTTGTCCAGCTCATCCTCCTGGAGCCTCCCCTCCTTGTAGCGCCAATGCGCGGCGATCCCATCCTCGGCGGTGCGGTGCATCTCCTCGGTGCGTATCTGGATCTCCACTTTTTTGCCGTCCGGACCGATGACCGTGGTATGCAGGGACTGATAGCCGTTGCTCTTCGGCGCAGAGATGTAATCCTTGAAGCGCTCATGAATCGGCGTGTAGAGCGAATGGACGATACCCAGGGTATGGTAACACTCTTCCACCTTCTCGACGATGATGCGGATGGCGTGGAGATCATAGATCTCTTCGAAAAGGATGCCGCGCTTGACGATCTTGTTGTAGATGCTGTAGAAATGTTTGGGGCGTCCCTCGAAACGGGCATGGATCTTGGACTCCACCAGCGCCTCGCGCACGGGGCGGGTGACATGGCGGATCAACTCCTCACGTTCGTCGCGGCTGGCGTTGATGCGCTTGACCAGATCCGCATAAATTTCGGGCTCGAGGAATTTGAGCGACAGATCTTCCAGTTCCCACTTGATCTTGGCCAGGCCCAGGCGGTGGGCCAGCGGCGCATACACCTCGCGAGTTTCGAGCGCGATGCGACGCCGCTTTTTCTCCGGCAGATACTCTAGGGTGCGCATGTTGTGCAGGCGGTCTGCGAATTTGATAATGATCACCCGGATGTCTTTCACCATCGAGAGCAGCATTTTGCGGAAATTCTCAGCCTGCCGCTCCTCAAACTCGAGCAACTTGATATCGGAGATCTTGGTGACCCCGTCTACCAGGCCGGCGATATTGGGGCCGAATTCGCTCTCCACCCGGGCGATGGTGTACTCCGTATCCTCGGCCACATCATGAAGGATGGCCGCGGCAACGGTTTCGTAATCCATCTTCAGCCCGACGAGAATCTTGGCAACCTCGAGGGGATGCTCAAAGTAGATATGCCCTGACTTGCGAAGCTGGTTACGATGCGCCTCAAAGCTGAATTCAAAGGCCTTGCGCAGCAATGCGGCATCCATGGACTGATTGTAGCGCCGGATACGGCGAATCAGCCCCTCGGTAACCTTTTGATAGGATTCATCCATGATCTTCCGCTACGGAATTTATCAATAGGGTGCCGGAGAGATGACGGCAACGTCAAGTCGCGGTGCATTCTTGCTCTGGAAGAGCAGATATTCCTTGTAAAAGTAAAGATTGATGCTGTCGGTCGGTCCGTTGCGCTGTTTGGCGATAATCAGCTCGGCGTCATTCTCCTGGCCAGGTTCGACCGGACCGTAAACCGAGGGACGGTAGATGAACATGACCACATCGGCATCCTGTTCGATGGCGCCCGACTCGCGCAGATCCGAGAGCATGGGTTTGCGTTCGCCGCCGCGCGATTCGACCGCGCGGGAGAGCTGGGAGAGGGCCAGCACCGGAATATCGAGCTCCTTGGCCAGGGCTTTCAGGGATTGCGAAATCTGGGCGATCTCGATCTGCCTGCTTTCGACCCGGCCGACACCGTGGACCAGCTGCAAATAGTCCACGACGATCAGCCCGATATCGTATTCGACTTTGAGCCGGCGCGCCTTGGAGCGGATTTCCATGATCGACATCGCCGGTGAATCATCAATATAGATAGGGGCCTTTTCGAGGGTGCCGACCGCTGACGACAACCGGCTCATCTGGTCGCCCGGCAGTTTGCCGATACGGACCAGATGGGCATCCACCTGCGCCTCCGAGCACAGCAGACGCATCGCGATCTGCGGTGAGGCCATCTCCAGGCTGAAGATGCCGACGGGCACACCATGGCCGGCGGCCTTGCGGGCTATGTTCAGGGCCAGAGCCGTCTTGCCCATCGAGGGCCGGGCGGCGAGAATGATGAGATCAGAATTCTGTAGGCCGGAGAGCAAGCGGTCGAGTTCTTCGAATCCGGTCGGCACGCCGGTGACTCCGTCCGCCTTGGCGTTGTAGTTGTCGATGAGATTCATCGTCTTGAAGAGGATCGGCCGGATGTGCTCGACAGCCCGCTTCTTGCCGCGCTCGGAGAGGGTAAAGATCTTTTTTTCCGCCTGATCGATCACATCGTAGGCATCCTCGGCGCCCTCGTAACAGTCCTGCTGGATCTCGCCGGAGACGTCGATCAGCTTCCGCAGCAAGGCGCGGTTGAGGACAATGCGGCAGTACTGTTCGATGTTGGCTGCCGACGGGATCCGTTCAACCAACTCGGTGAGGTAGTACAGGCCGCCGATCCGCTCGAGATCGTGGGCTTTTTCGAGCTCGGAGGAGACAGTGAGAACATCAATGGGCTCGCTGCGGGAATAGAGGCTGCGCGCGGCCAGGAAAATCCGGCGGTGCGCATCCTTGTAGAAACAGGTTTCGTCCAGCAGTTCGAAGAGGGTGTTCGCCGCATGCGCCTCGATCATCATCGATCCCAGCGCGGCCATCTCCGCTTCAATCGACTGCGGTGGCAATTTTATCGGTGTTTCATTTTGTTCGGGCATGGGCGGCTCGTTCAGCGAGGAAGAGTTTGGGCCAGGAATTCATCGTATAGGCGGCGGAGCATCTGGACATCCCGCCAGGTCTCGGCCTTGAACTTGGGGTAACGCAGCAAGGCGGCCGGGTGATAGGTGACCAGCAGCTTCACCCCGTGCCAGGCATGCACCTGGCTGCGCAGTTGAGAGAGGGGCGCCGTGCTCTGCAGCAGGGTCTGGGCGGCAAACCGGCCAAGACACAGGATAAAAGCCGGCTGGATCAGCTCCAGCTGTTTTTCCAGATAGGGAAGGCAGTTCTGAACCTCGTCGGGCAAGGGATCCCGATTGTTGGTCGGACGGCATTTGAGCAGATTGCAGATATAGACCTCGCTGCGCTCAAGCCGGATGGCGGCGAGGATTTTGTTCAGCAGCTGTCCGGCTTCGCCGACGAAGGGTTCTCCCTGCTGATCCTCATTGTAGCCGGGCGCCTCGCCGACCAGAACGATGTCGGCCGCGGGGTTGCCAGTCCCGAAGACCAGGTGCTTGCGCTGGTGACCAATGGCGCAGTTCAGGCAGCCTCCGATCCGCTCGTGCAGCTCCGCCAGAGTGGCAGCTTGGAGATCCAGCGGCGCGCGTTGCGTCTTCGCAAGCTCCAGGGGCGCGATTTCACGCACTGCCTGAACGGGGAGCACCGGCGCGGCGGGATAGGCCGGCGCTTTCCGGCTCGCCTCCAGGACCGTCAGCTCCAGTGCCAGCTCGTCTCCATAAATCTCGATCTGCTCTTGGAGAAAACGCTGCAATTCGGATCCGGTTCCCATGATCATGCCATTTTTTCGTTTTCATAGGCCAAGATAGCTGTCAGCAGCCGGTCCGCCACCTCGGTTTTGGAGAGCAGCGGCCAGGTTTCCGGCTCACGACCGCGGCACAGCAGAGTGACGATATTGGTATCCACGGCAAAACCGGCGCCGGGCTCGAGCGGATTGTTGATCACTATCATGTCGAGATGCTTCTCTTCCAGCTTGCGGCGTGAAGCTACGATTTCATCCATGGTCTCTACAGAAAAGCCGACATGGATCCGGTCGCCCTTGGAACGGCCGGCGCTCCGGAGGATATCCTCGGTGCGGACCAGCTTAAGGGCAAGCTCTTCCTCCCCCTTCTTGATTTTTCCGGGAGAAAAGGACTTGGGCCGGTAATCGCTCACCGCGGCTGCCATGAGCAGCAGGTCGGTCTCGCTGAGCCGCGGCAGCACCGCCTCCGCCATCTCCGCGGCTGTCGTTACCGGGACCACCTGCACCCCCGCAAAGGGACGTTCCGTGCTCGGCCCGCTGACCAGGGTGACCCGGGCGCCGCGCAGCGCAGCCTGCCCCGCCAGGGCAAATCCCATCTTGCCAGTGGAGCGATTGCTGAGGTAGCGTACCGGATCAAGCGGCTCATGCGTCGGGCCCGCCGTGACCAGCACCCGTTTGCCTTGATAATCCCGTCGCGTCTCCAAGGCGAGGCGGATCTGATCCATAATCTCGGCAAGATCCGCCAGCCTGCCGGGTCCGGTCTCCCCGCAAGCCAGTGCGCCGCTTCCGGGCGTGACGATCCGCAGGCCGGCTCTTCTGAGACGCTCCTCATTGTCCCGGTAGAAGGGATTGGCATACATCTGTTTATTCATCGCCGGGCAAAGAAGAATCGGCGCGGTAGTGGCAAGGAGGGTGGTGGTGAGGGCATTATCCGCCAGACCATGGGCAAGTTTGGCGACGGTATTGGCGGAGGCCGGGCAGAGGACGAAAAGGTCCGCCCAGCGTGCCCATTCGATATGGACAGTGCCCCCGCCCTGGTCTCCGGGGAAGAGCTGCACGAGAACGGGATGATGGGTCAGCGTCTCAAAGGTCAGAGGGGTAACAAATTCGGCCGCTGCTGCGGTCATCATCACCCGGACCCCGCAGCCGGCCTGGATGAGCTGGCGCACCAGTTCCGCCGCCTTGTAGGCTGCGATTCCACCCGTCACGCCAACCACAATCTTCTTGTCCGTCAGCATGCGGCGTTGGCTCCTATGCTGCTCCCGGATCAGCCGGGATACTGTTTGCTCAGCTTCCCTTCGAGCATCTCCTGGAGGGCGACACTGGTGGGTTTGGGGAGTTTCAGATACTGGCGGTCCACGACATCCTGGCTCACGCCTTCGTCGTCATAATTGTCGCTGTTGCTGATCGATGCGGCCTCGGCATCCAGCACCTTCTTCTGCAAATCGTTGATCTGGCGCGCGCGGCGGGCCACCATAATGATGGCTTCGTAGACGTTCTCGGCATAGTTATCAAGGTTATCAATGGGCAGAGTCTTGATCATGAACAATACCTCCAATTCACAGGTGCAAGAATGACCGAATTTTATCGGGAAGTGGGCCGCGCCGGTTTCAGGCGGCTGGCGATGATCTGTTTGACCTCGGCGATGGTCTGCTCAAGATCGCGGTTAACCACGGTGAATTCGAACTGTTTTCCCATCTCCATCTCCATGGCCACCCGGGCGAGCCGAGTTTTGAGCTCCGGAGAACTCTCGGTGCCGCGGCCGATCAAACGTTGTTCGAGAATCTTCAGGTCCGGCGGCGCCAAGAAGATCATCAGGGTTTGCGCGGGAAAGCGCTTTTGTACGGCAAAGGCGCCCTTGACATCGATGTCGAAGAAGATGATGCGCCCCTCCTTCAACCACTGCTCAATGGGCCCTGCGGGCGTGCCGTAAAGGTGGCCGTGAACCCGTTCATGCTCGACCAGTTCATGTCGGCCGATCATCGCGGTGAAATCGGATTCGGTCACAAACCAGTAATCTACGCCGTTGGTTTCGCCGGGACGTTTCGCCCGCGTCGTCACGGAGATGGAATAGCGGTAGCGCGGATCACCTTCACTGAGGATACGATGGATCACCGTCGATTTGCCACCGCCGGAGGGAGAGGAGATGACAACCAGCAAGCCGTTGTGCGTCATGCCGCTGCTCCCCTCCTACTCGATGTTCTGTATCTGTTCTCGCAGTTTTTCCACTTCGTCCTTGATTTCGACCACCAGGTGGGAAATCTCGACGGAGGCGGCCTTGCTGCCGATGGTATTGACCTCGCGATGCATTTCCTGCAGCAGGAAATTGAGCTTGCGGCCGGGGGCAGCCTCGGTCTCGAGGATATTCAAAAAAGCCCGGTTATGGCTGTGAAACCGGACACACTCCTCGGTGATGTCGAGGCGGTCGGCGATGAGGGCCATCTCGCTCTCGAGCCGTCCCGTATCGACCGGGACTTCCTTGACCAGTTGCGCGATCCGCTGCCGCAGCTTTTCCATTTCGGCCGCCGGGCGTTTCGCACCCAGTTCACGCACCCGGGTGATCTTGTCATCGAGGGTGGCGATGCGCTGGACAAAATCCTTGAGCAGCTGCTCCCCCTCCTGGCGGCGCATGAGCTGGATATCCTCGAGCACCTTGACCACCGCGGCGCGCGTGCACTCCCAGTAACGCTCAGCCTCCGGGGTGCGGTCGTCGACGACGATGATGTCCGGCAGCGCCAGGAGTTGGTTGAGCTGTACCTCTCCGGGGAGCCCGAGTTCTGCCTGCAGTTCGCGCACGAGCCGGTAATAGGCGGCGGCAAGGGGCTTGTTGAGGGCGAGTTGCTGCGCATTGGATGTGTCACTGGTCACGCTGATGGAGATATTGATGCGGCCGCGAGACAGGCTTTTCCCCACCAGTTCCTTGATTTGGCCCTCGTAGTCCGCCAGGATGCGCGGAATGCGCAGTGAAAAATCGAGGAAGCGGTTGTTCACGGAACGGATTTCGACCAGGACTTCGACATCCTCGATCCGGTGAGTCGCGCGTCCAAAGCCGGTCATGCTTGAGATCATGAATTCATCCTGATGAACTGACGTTATCGGAAAATGCAGTGTATATTTTAATGATTTTTTTCGATATAGTCAATTCATTTTTTACCTTGCGCCAGACCCCGGGGCGGATCTCCCGGGCCGGGGTTATTTACGCGCTTTGCGCTCTTCGATGCGGACGCGCAGGGAGATCCGGTGCGAATTATCCAGCTGATCGTGTTTGAGGAAGGCGTAATCCAGATCGAGCCGTGGCAGCCGAAGTCCGGCCCCGGCGCTGAAATAGCCGGTATCGCTGCCGGTGCGGAGCGAGAGCACGTTATGGAAGACCCATTCCGCCCCGAAATGGAAATCGGCGCTGACCGGGCCATAGTGGCTTTGCGCAGCGATCGCGCGGCCTTCCATGCGCAGGTCGGTATCGGCAGCCAGGAGCAAGCGGCTCCTGAGCGGCCGCAGGATGAAGGGATAGGCAGCCCCGAGTTTGAGGGTGGGTGAAACCAACTCGCGTTCCCCGGTGTCCCAAGCGAGCAGGGTCGTGGTAAAGTCCTGGAGATTGGCGCCGAGGCGCAGAGAGCGCCAGGGCAGCCAGACCGCGCCGAGGTCGAAGCCGGCGCCCCAGGCGGCGTTGTCGCCGGTGGCCTTGTGCACCATTTTGGCGCTTACGCCCCAGGCAAAGCGCCCCATCTGCATGCGCGCATAGCTCAGGTAGAGGGCATATTCGCCATCGCTGACGCTGCGCACGGCAAAGGGCCGGTTGTTGAGCGTCTCCCCGCTTTCGTTGGTGTAGACGGCATCGAGGGGCAGATCCGGCCGCGGCAGGGCGGTGACGGGAATATCGTCGACAGCCAGGCGTACCAGGCTGATGCCGATGGTCTCACGGCGGCTGACCGGCAGGGCGCCGCCCAGATAGTCATAATTCACCACGCCGCCAAAACGGCGGGCGTGCATGAAACCGAGTTCGGGATAGCGGATGGTCGAGAGGCCGGCTGGATTCCAGTAGCTGAAGGTCACATCGCCGGTCACCGCGACATAGGCTCCGCCCATGCCAAGGGCACGGCCGCCGACCCCACCCGCCATGAATTCACCGGCATATTTACGGATCGCCGCCGCATTGCCCCATGCGGTCCAGAGAAGGATAACTCCTGTCAACACTAACCTGGTTCGAGTGACCACGCTCTACCTCAGATTGCTCGGGATGTCCGGCTGCCATGCCGGGGTAATATAACCATAATTTACAGAAAATTGTCCAACCTGCAAACGAATTATCGCCCGGATGCGACCTGTAGCACGTTTTACGCAGCAGGCCGGTGCCGGGTGCTACCGGTCTGAAGCCAACTGCCGCAATTCCTCCAGCTTATTGAGGGCCTCGAGCGGCGTGAGCTGATTGGGATCGAGCCGCTGCAGTTCCTCGCGCAAGCTCTTCTCCAGTTCCGCAAAGAGACTCATCTGCTGCGGTGGCGGCGTTGCGGTAGCCCGGCGGTGGTGCGCCAACTGGGGCGCCTTGTCGTCGTCGAGCGAAACGGTCTCGAGGTTGGCGAGAATTTCCCGAGCGCGGAGAATAACCGGCCGTGGCAGCCCAGCCAGCTGCGCGACGTGAATGCCATAGCTGTGATCGCAACCGCCAGGGACGATCTTGCGCAGAAAGACAATGCGATCGCCCCACTCCTTGACCGCAACATTGTAGTTTTTTACACGCGGCAGCACCAGCTCCAGTTCCGTCAGTTCGTGATAATGGGTGGCGAAGATGGTTTTTGCCGCGATGCGCGGCGTTTCATGAATATACTCGGCCACGGACCAGGCGATTGAGAGGCCATCGAAGGTGCTGGTGCCGCGCCCGATCTCGTCGAGGAGGATCAAGCTGCGCGGCGTGGCATTGTTGAGGATATTGGCGGTCTCGTTCATCTCGGTAAGGAAAGTGCTCTCTCCAGCCACCAGGTTATCCGAAGCCCCGACCCGGGTGAAGACGCGGTCGACCACCCCGATCTCGGCGGCGGTGGCGGGCACAAAAGAGCCCATCTGGGCCATGATGACGATCAGCCCGACCTGGCGTAAATAGGTCGATTTCCCAGCCATATTGGGACCGGTGATTATCAGGATCTGCTCCTTGCGGGTGTCAATGTGGGTATCGTTGACGATGAAGCTTTCCCCCGCCGGCAGCAGCCGCTCGATCACCGGATGGCGCCCCTCTCGGATGTCCAGACTGGAATCGCCATGCATCACGGGGCGCACATAGCCATAATCGACGGCCACCTGAGCCAGGGTGCTCAAGCAGTCAATGCGGGCGATGATCCGGGCATTCTCCTGCAAAGCCATGGTATCGTCGAGGATGCGCCGCCGCAGCTGATTGAAAAGCTCATACTCAAGCTCGATGATCTTCTCTTCCGCCCCAAGGACCTTCTCTTCATACTCCTTGAGTTCAGGCGTGATAAACCGTTCGGCGTTGACCAAGGTCTGCTTGCGGATGTACCAGTCCGGCACACGGGAGAGATTGGGATTGGTCACCTCGATGAAATAGCCAAAGACCTTGGTGTAGCTCACCTTGAGCGAGGGGATGCCGGTCCGCTCGCGTTCTTGCTGCTGCAGTCGTGCTATCCAGTCCTTGCCCCGGAAGGCGATCTCCCGCAGTTCATCGAGCTGGGGGTTGTAGCCGCTGCGGATGAAACCGCCCTCGGTGATGGCGAGGGGCGGATCCTGAACCAGGGCTCGCTCGATCTCATTGCGCAGTTCGGGCAGGGGATTGAGGGCTGCGCGCGCCCCCGCCAGCAGCGCCGCGTCATTTTCCTGCAGCTGGGCTTGCAGGGTCGCAACAACCTGAAGCGAATTAAGCACGGCTATGGCATCGCGGGCGTTGGCACGGCCGGTCACGAAGCGCGCCAGAAGCCGCTCGAGGTCGCCGCTCTGCCGCAGGGTCTCGATCACTGCCTTGCGGCCGCTGCTGTTGCGGGTCCACTCCTCGACGGCGTCGTGTCGCGCCGTGATCTCTTCCAGATCCATCAGCGGGCAGGTGATCCACTGCACCAGCATGCGCCCCCCCATAGGCGTGCGCGTCTGGTCGAGGATACCGAGCAGAGAACCATGCTTGCGCGCGGCATGAAAAGAACTCACCAGTTCGAGATTGTGCCGAGTGCTGCTGTCGATGACCATATACTGTTCTTCGGCGGCGCGGGAGACCCGGTTGATATGGATCAGCTTCTCTTTCTGGTTCTCACGCAGATAGGCCAGCACGCCGCCTGCGGCACAGATGCCGAGCGGCAGATCCTCGATCCCGAATCCCTTGAGCGAGAGCGTTCCGAACTGGTCATTGAGGGTCTCGAGTGCAAAGTCGTAGAGAAACATCCATTCCTCGCGGCGGGTGATCGTGACCTCCGCGAGTGGCTGCAGGATCTTCTCGAGAGCCGGATGCGGCATCGTGGAAATCAACAGCTCAGCCGGAGCGAGGGCGTGGAGGTACTCGTCGAGGGCGGAGAGCGCCAGCTCGCGCACCTGGAACTCTCCGGTCGAGACATCCACTGCGGCGGCGCCGCAGCGCTGGTCGCGCACGACGAGCCCGAGGAGGTAGTTGTTGCGTTTGGTCTCCAGCAGATCATCGACCACCGCAGTCCCCGGTGTCACCACCTCGAGGACCTCGCGTTTGACAATGTTTTTCGCAAATTTGGGGTTTTCGGTCTGTTCGCAGATGGCGACTCGATAGCCGGCCTTGATCATTTTAGCCAGGTAGGTATCCAGGGCATGATGCGGAAAGCCCGCGAGCGGCACATTCGCCGCCTTGCCATGCGCGCGTGAGGTGAGGGTGATGCCCAAAACCGAGGCCCCGGTTTTGGCATCCTCAAAGAACATTTCGTAGAAATCACCCATGCGGAAGAAGAGCACAGCATCCTTGTGCTTGTTCTTGATGGCCAGGTATTGCTCCATCAATGGTGTTTTGGTATCTCCGTGCGTCACAGGTTCTTTCTGGTTTACGGGTCAAAGCCGCGGGGTTAGGATTCGTTCCTGTTCCTGGCGGATTGATAGGCGGTCAGGTCTATGCCCCAGTTGAATTTGGTTCGCAGTAGATTGAAAAAGTCGCGCCGGCCGGTGTCCACCCATTTGATCTTGTACGTCCCCTTTTCGATAAAGATGCGGTCCGATGGGCGCAGATCGCAGCAATTCTGGCCATCGATATTGATCTGGGCGGTGTGGGTTTGATCAACCAGCCGTAGCTCGAGATGGCACGTCTCCGAGAGCACCACCGGCCGGACGGTGAGGGAATGGGGACAGATCGGGGTGACGATCATCGCCTCCATGGTCGGCATCAGCAGCGGTCCCCCGGCGGAAAGCGAATAGGCGGTCGATCCGGTCGGCGTGGCGATGATCACCCCGTCGCACCGGTAGGTGTTTAGGTAGGTACCGTCCACCCAGACTTCGACGAGGATCAGGCGGGGCACGCTTCCCTTTTCCACAACCAAATCGTTGAGCGCATGGTGGCTCCTGATCTGGCGGCCCTTTTCCAGCGTGATCTTGAGGAGCATGCGCTCGATCAAGGTGTAGCGCCCCGCTAGAAGATCGTCGAAGGTTGCCTCCATCTCATCCAGCGGGACTTCGGCGAGAAATCCCAGACTGCCGAGGTTGACTCCGAGGATCGGCGTGCCGCTGGCGCCGACCTTGCTCGCGGTTGCCAGGAGGGTGCCGTCGCCGCCGAAAGCGGCGAGGAGGTCGCAGTGGCGGCCGATCTCCTCGAGGGAGAAGTAGTCCCGCTCGGCTCCAAGACCTGGGAATCCCTGCAGCTGCCGGTCGATGACGAGAGGCACGCCAAGCCCATCCAGATAAGCGGTCAGATGAAGGATGGCCTCGCGGACGTTGGGTTTATGGGTGTTGCCGGCGATGCCGATGATCATGCGCTTTTCGCGTGTTTGTTAAAGCGGAACAGGTTGCGAATCTTGCCGGGTTTGTTCTCCTCCAGCCCCCTGTGGACGCTGCGCACCGCGGCGACGATCGCCGGGATGCTCAAACCAGCCTGGTCGAGCATGCGGTCCCGGTTGCCCTGCAACAGGAAATGGTCGGGCAGACCATAACGGTACAGTTCGACCCCCTCAAGATGGTGGTCGGCGAGATATTCCGCGATGGCGCTGCCGAATCCCCCTGCCAGCGTCCCCTCTTCCAGAGTGATGAGAGCCTTGAAATGCGCCGTCACCTCCTCGAGCATATCGAGATCAAGGGGTTTGACAAAGCGCGTGTTAATGACCTGGACGTAGAGATGATCCTGCTCGCGCAGGATCCGGGCAGCACTACTGGCCTTGCTGGCCAGATGCCCCAGTGCGAGAATGGCAATCTCTTCGCCCGCATCGAGAAGTTCGCTGCGGCCGATCTCCAGCGGCTGATAGCCGCTCGTGAGGGCCACCCCTTCACCGGCCCCCCGCGGATAGCGGATGGCAACCGGGCCTGCTTTATACTCCATCGCCGTGTAGAGCATCTGGCGCAGTTCCTCCTCATCCTTCGGCGCCATGATGACTAGGTCCGGCACGGTACGCAAATAGGCAATATCAAAAACACCGTGATGGGTCGGGCCGTCATCGCCGACAATCCCGGCACGGTCTATGGCCAGTACCACCGGCAGTTTCTGCAGGGCGATATCATGGAGGAGGTGATCATAAGCCCGCTGCAGAAAGGTCGAATAGATGCCCACCACCGGATGGAATCCCTGCGAGGCCATGCCGGCGGCAAAGGTCAGGGCGTGGCCCTCGGCGATGCCGACATCGAAGAAGCGCTCGGGGAATTTCTCGGCAAAACGGCTCATGCCGGTCCCTAACGACATGGCGGCGGTGATCCCCACCATTTCAGGATGTCCGTCGGCCAGCTCGATCAGGGTGCGGCCAAAGATCTCGGTATAGGTCGGTCCATTGCCGCTCTTGATCACCTCGCCGGTGATCTTGTCGAACTTGCCGAGACCGTGAAAAACCGGCGCGTTTTCCTCAGCTGGGCGATAACCGCGCCCCTTCTTGGTCAGAACGTGCAGCAGGATCGGCCCCTTGAGCGCCTGGATCTCGTGCAAGGTGTGGAGCATTTCGGCGAAATTATGGCCGTCGATCGGACCGAGATAGCGGAATCCGAGCCGCTCGAAGAGCACCCCCGGCATGATAAAGCCCTTCAGGCTCTCCTCCATGCGGCGGGCGGTCTGACGGATGCGCGGTCCCATGCGGTCAAATTTGCCGGTGAAATCCCAAACCTCGGACTTAATCCGGTTGTAGAGGGGATTGGAGATGAGATTGGTTAGATACTTGCTCATCGCGCCGACATTATGGGAAATCGACATGCTGTTGTCATTGACGATGACGAGGATATCCTTGCCCGAAGCGCCGGCGTTGTTCAATCCCTCATAGGCGAGGCCACCGGTCAGGGCGCCGTCGCCGATGACCGCCACCACCCGGTTGTCGTCGCCAGCGAGGTCGCGTGCACAGGCCATGCCAAAGGCAGCGGAGATGGCGGTACTGGCGTGACCGACCCCGAAAGCGTCGTAGAGACTCTCTGAGGGTTTGGGAAATCCGCTGATCCCCCCCTCCTGCCGCACCCGGCTGAAGGCCTCGCGGCGGCCGGTGATGATTTTGTGAGCATAGGCCTGATGGCCGACGTCCCAGACGATTTTGTCGTGCGGCGTGTCGAGCACATGGTGCAGGGCCAGGGTGAGTTCAACGACACCGAGGGAGGGGGCCAGATGGCCGCCGGTCTCGCTGATGGTGTGAATGATATATTCGCGGATCTCGCGCGCGAGTTGGGTCAGTTGGGGAATATCCAGGCGGCGAATATCCTGGGGAGAATTGATATGGGGGAGCAGAGCGTCCATATACTACCTTAGAATGATGCAGGTTTGCCAGGGTTTGTTTCCAGGCCACAGGTTATAACACCGGGCCCAAACGATCTAATCCAGCGGGGTCTCTTCAAGCTGGAAGCCCTCGGCGGTCTTGCTCAGGAGCTGAATCTTTTCCTCCGCTTCGTCGAGCTTGGCCAGACAAAAAACGAGCAGTTCATTGCTCTCCTCGAACAACCGCAGCGACTCCTCGAGGGGGGCGGAGCCCTCTTCGAGCAAGGTGGCGATCTCCTCCAAACGCTCCATGGCGGACTCAAAATTCCGGGTGGTCATGGCTCCACTCCTCTCTCTTGTGCAGGCTTTCCATCCTTCGGCTTCCGCTCATCGAGGACTGTCAGCCCGGGATGGATCATGGTAATACGGCTCTCCAGACGGTCGCTGGACAGCTGAATGATAAGTTCATCGTCCGGGGCCAGGCCGGCCGCACTGTGCAAAAAGTGTTCGTCCTCCGGACGCCAGCAGAGGGCATAGCCGCGTTGGAGCACGGCGCCGGGTGCCAGGTCGCGGCAGCGTTGGGCGAGCGCCTTGGCGCGGCTGCGTTCGCGCTGCAGGCGGCTGGTCAAGGCAAGGAGGCGGAGGTGGTCGAGCTCATCGAGGCGCTGGCGCCGCTGATGGACGAGGTCCAGGGGCCGGCGCAGGCCGTGGCGCGCGCGCAACCCCTTAAGGCGCAGGCGGTCAAGGTCGAGCCGGCGCCGGGTGGCGTTGAGCAGGAGCCGGGCCACTTCGGCCAGGCGGCGGCGCAGCGCGCCAGCATCGGGGACCACCAGCTCAGCCGCCGCTGATGGCGTCGGCGCGCGCAGGTCGGCGACAAAATCGGCAATCGTGACATCAATTTCGTGGCCCACCGCCGCGACAACCGGGATACGCGAATCGTAAATCGCCCGGGCCACCACCTCCTCGTTAAAAGCCCACAAGTCTTCGAGACTGCCTCCTCCCCGACCGACAATGATCACATCGACCTGGCCCCAGGCATTGAATTCGGCAATCGCGGCCGCAATATCCGCCGCCGCTCCCTCGCCCTGAACCAAAGCCGGGCGCAGCACAATACCGATGGACGGCATGCGCCGCCGCGCGATCTGAACCAGATCGCGGAGCGCCGCCCCAGTCGGCGAGGTGACGATGCCGATGCGCTGCGGCAGGACCGGCAACGGCCTTTTATGCGCTTGATCAAAGAGTCCCTCGGCCGCCAGCCGCGCCTTGAGCTTTTCCAGAGCCAACTGCAGCTGCCCCACCCCCGCCGGGATCATCTTGACCACATCGATCTGGTAGACGCCGCGTTTTTCATAGAGCGTGACCTGGCCAAACAGCAGCACCTGCATCCCGTCACAGGGCGTGGTGAGCAGCGACGCGGTGCGGCTGCGCCACATCACACAGGCGATCTGGGCCGATTCATCCTTGAGGGAGAAGTACAGATGCCCCGAGGTGTGCCGGACAAAATTGGAGATCTCGCCATGCAGCCAGACCGGTGGCAGCTCGGTCTCGAGCAGGGATTTGATCCGGCGGGTGAATTCCGTGACGGAATAGCTTGAAGGGGTCGTGTCCCAGTGATCCATGGATCGGTCCTGAAGGTGCGTGTGGTTTACGGCGCCAGGATGGAGGCGGACGCCGGCCGATGCCGCGCCTCCGGGAAAGGAAAAGGGCCAAGATGCGACTCTCAGCCCTGTATAAGATTAGCGTAATTTCTTCTTGTGTCGATCTTTGCGCAATCTTTTTTTACGTTTATGCGTGGCAATCTTGGCTCTTTTTCTCTTTTTTCCGCTTGGCAAAACGATCACCTCCTATCCTGGCGCAACCGATCGGGCAGCGCATTCGTCAACTCAAGTTTTATTGATGAACTTTTTCAATTCGCGTGAGGCTTTGAAAAGAGGCGCCCGGTGCGCAGGAATGACCACCGGCTCTTTGGTGACCGGATTGAAGGTCGCACGCGTGGCACGGTCGACGACCTTGAAATTCCCGAACCCGCGTAAGTCGACCCGGTCCCCCTGGCGCAGGGCATATCCGACCGTTGCGAGAAAACCTTCGATCACAGCCTGGGTCTCTGTCTTGGTCAACCCGGTTCCTTCAGCAACGATATCGACGATCTCTGCTTTGGTCATAGGGGTTTCCTTTCAGGCAGACTGCATCAATGACAATGGCTGCAGGCATGGCTGGAACAGGACCCGCAGGAATGGCCCGATGAGGAAGAACGGGTATCAGTGCTGTGTGTCCCGCCGCTCGTGAAGCCGAAGCTGGAGATCAGGCGCTCCACATCGTGACTGGCACAATGGGGGCAAGGCGTATGCTCCGCTGCGCTTGCCGCGGCGACTAGCTCTTCAAAGGCCCCGCCGCATTCCCGGCATTTGTACTCATATATCGGCATGGATAGACGCCCTAGCAGCCTGCTCCGGATTCATCACAATTCGTTTAGTATACTTATTTTTTGTCTAAAAAGCAAGATAAAATCTTGCGCCTCAAGCTGAACTTGCTTGCTTTAACAATTCCGAGTAAAGGGCGCCGATTTTCTCTGCACAGAGGGAGATGTCATAGCGCTCCCAGGCCAAGCGGCGGTTATTCTCCGCCATGATTTGCCGCAAGGCCCTGTCACACAAAAGTCGGGACAATGCAGCCGCCAGGCCCTCCCGGTCGCCTGGCGCGATCAGGAAGCCGTTCTCCCCATCGTGGACAAAATCGGGAATGCCCCCGACCATGGTCGAGACCACGGGAAGTCCGGCCGCATAGGCTTCGAGCAAGGCCAGGGGAAAGACCTCGGCATGAGAGGGCAGTGCGAAGAGCCATCCACGGCTGAGCGCCTCGGCTTTCTCCCTGTGCCACTTCGGGCCGGCAATCTCCAGTGCGGCCGTAATGCCAAGTTCCTGCGCTGCAGCACGGACTTCTTCCAGCTCGCCGGGGCCGATAAGAACGCAGCGGGCCTCGGGAAGCTGCTCCAGTACCCTCCTGAAAGCGGGCAGGAGATCGTAGACCCCTTTGCGACCGCAGACCTCTCCAAGAAAAAGGATGGTGGGCACCGGGGCCGGCGTTGGTTGGAGGTCGCGAAAGAGGGAAAGATCGATGCCGTTCTCGATAACAGCAACCTTGACGGCGGGCAGATAATTCAGCAAAAGGGTCTTCCAGCTCTGCGACAGCGCCACCACCCGGTCGCAACGCCGCAGGTGGCGGACGATCGCCCGCCGGGCGCATGGACCACTTTCGCGGATAAAACGGTCAAAACCGGAGCCATGGATGTGGAGGACCACTTTCTTGCCCCAAAGCTTGGCCACATCCAGATAAGCGCATTTTTCCCAGAAAGACATATACGCGGAGGCGTGCAGATGAACCAGGCCGATGCGGGGATCAGGAATGGTGAAAAGATACCTGATGAAAAAGAGGAACGAATAGCCAAAACTGAAAAAGCTGGTGAGGAAATCGCGTCGGAAGGAACGGGCGTAGCCCATTGGCGAGTCAAACTGGTCACGGTTGCGGCTTCGGGGCTTGGAGATGTCGAAATGGCGCAGCCGGAAGCGCTCGTTAAGGGGCGATTTGAGCAGGGCGGCAATGAAGAACTCAACGCCGCCGATCTGAGGCGGCACCGGGCCGACCAGGAGGATCTCATCTTTCATGACGGTCTCGCTGCAGGAATTCAGCACCTGGAAAGGTATGAAATGCAAACGTCTTTCGCAACGGCGAAATGGGCTTGTCCCACGCGAAATCTGGTCCCCATCCGCTGATCCCCAAATCTGGCGCCCACCCGTAAGCCCCCAAATTTTTTGCCCCCCCCCCCCCCCC
>DAOLSP010000021.1 GCA_035419245.1 bacterium
GTTTGGTGGCGGGCAAGCTTGCTTCACTCGCACGATACTGACTAGAACCAATTAACAAGGCATGACGGAAAGAGCTCGGAGGGTTGCAAGGATCCGATGGGAATTCACAGTGAATGCAGGCACACATTTGAAGGATACATGCAACAATTTCAGCAATGGTGTTGCCGGGCCTTACCAGCGTCATGCAAGTTTCAGCACTGGCGTTGAGAGTGGGCCCGAATCCGCACCCATGGGCGGTCTGACCTGTTCCCTCAGCGTCGCCGCGGCGCGCTGATCTTTTCCCGCTTGCTCTGCCACTGCCCCTCCTCATAGTAGGCTACCCACCCCGAAGGCTCGCCCGCCGCATCGACGCCGACCAGATACTGCCTGGCCTCCTTGCGCTTCCAACGAATCTCAAAGGTATTGCCGCCCGGGTCGCTCTGCGGCGCGTCGGCAAGGTAGTGGAATTTGGGATCGAGTTCGGCGCGGTGGCGCGCCAGATCGGCCACCCGAGGCGAGGCGGTCTCGCGCGAGCGCGGAAAGGTATGGGCGGCGAGAAACAGCCCGGCAGCGCCGTCGCGAAGCAGGAAATAGGCATCGGATTTTTTGCACTTCAGTTCGGGCATGGGCACGGGATCGGACTTGGGCGGGGCCGCCTGCCCCCCGCGCAGCAGCTTGCGGGTGTTCTTGCACTCGGGATAGCGGCTGCAGCCGAAGTATTTGCCGAAGCGTCCGGTCTTGAGTTGCATCTCCGCCCCACACTTGTCGCAGACCAGGGTCGGGCCGTCGTACCCCTTGAGCTTGAAGACCCCCTCCTCGATCACCCAGCCGCTGCAGTCGGGACTGTTGCCGCAGACGTGCAACTTGCGACGGGCGTCGATGAAATAGCTGTCCATCGCCGCGCCGCACTGGTCGCAGCGGCGCCGTGCGAGCAGTTCCTCCGCGTTGCCCTCCTCCTCCCCTTCCAGGGACTCCCGGGCCGGCTTGACCGCAGCGGCTTCGTCGCCTGGAACGAGGTTGATCGTACTCTTGCAGCGCTCCTTAGGCGGCAGCTCGTAACCGGAGCAGCTGAGGAAGACGCCGGTCCCGGCGGTCCGGATCACCATCGGCCGGCCGCACGCAGCGCAGGGGATATCGGTCGGCACCGGCTCGTTGCGGCGCATCTTCTCGCCGGCGGCGCCGAGCTGCTGTTTGAATCCGGCATAGAAGGCGTCGAGGGTCTGCTTCCACTCCGCCTCGCCGGTGGCGATGGCGTCGAGTTTTTCCTCCATCGCCGCTGTAAAGCCATAATCCATCAGGTCATCAAAGCTCTCGACGAGGCGGTCGGTGACGATATCGCCGATCTTCAGGGCATAGAAACGCCGGCTGACGAGCTTGACGTAGCCGCGCTCCTGGATGGTGGTGATGATCGAGGCGTAGGTGGAGGGGCGGCCGATGCCGCGCTTCTCGAGTTCGCGCACCAGGCTGGCCTCGCTGTAGCGGGCGGGTGGTTTGGTGAAGTGCTGGGTCGGATCGAGTTTTTTCAGCATGAGCACATCGCCCACCCGCAGGTCGGGCATTTCGGTCTCGTCCTCCTTTTTGGCCGGAGGCAGCACCCGCATCCAGCCGTCGAAGCGCATCACCCGGCCGCGGGCGCGCAACTCATAGTCGCCCGCCTGGATGGTGATAGCGGTGGTGTCAAACTCGGCCGGTTTCATCTGGCAGGCGATGAACTGGCGCCAGATCAGGTCATAGAGTCGCTCGGCATCGCGCTCGAGTCCGGGGATGGCGCCCGGCTCGGCCTCGGTGCGCGTAGGGCGGATCGCCTCATGGGCCTCCTGGGCGCCCGCCTTGCTGGCGAAGTAGTTGGGCTTTTCGGGCAGATAGGCGGCGCCGAACTCCTTTGCGATGAAATGGCGGACCGCGCCGATCGCCTCGGGCGCCAGATGGAAGGAGTCGGTGCGCATGTAGGTGATGTGTCCGGCCTCATAGAGGCGCTGCGCGAGGAGCATGGTCTTTTTCACCCCGAAGCCGAGGCGGACGCTCGCCGCCTGCTGCAGGGTCGTGGTGATGAAGGGGGGATAGGGCCGTGAGACCGTCGGGGCATCCTTGCGCTCGGTGATGGTATAGACCGCCTTCTCCAGTTCGGCCATGGCGGCATCAGTCTGGATTTTGTTCACCGGTTTGAAAGTCCTGCCCTGGTGCTTGACCACCTGGGCGCGCACCGGGTTCTTGCCGAGGAGGTCAGCCCAGAGTTCCCAGTATTCCTCCGGCACAAAGGCGCGGATCTCGCGCTCGCGCTCGACGATAAGGCGTACCGCCACCGACTGCACCCGTCCGGCCGAGAGACCGCGGGCGATCTTTTGCCACAACAGCGGCGAGACCATATAGCCGACCACGCGGTCGAGAAAGCGACGCGCCTGCTGGGCGTTGACGCGATCCATGTTGATCTCGCCGGGCGTGCTGAAGGCCTTTTGCAGGGCCGATTTGGTGATCTCGCTGAAGGTGACACGGCGGTAGCGGGCGGGATCGCCGCCGATGGATTCCCGCAGGTGCCAGGCGATCGCCTCGCCCTCGCGGTCGAGGTCGGTGGCCAGAAATATGGCATCGGCGGCCGCGGCGGCCTGCCTGAGTTCGCGCAGCACTTTGGTCTTGCCCGGCAGGATGACATAATGGGCTTTCCAGCCGTTCTCGGGATCGATGCCCATCACCCGCACCAGGTTGCGCTGCTTGCGCACCTCGGCCGAGAGCTTCGCCCCGCCCTCCTCTTTGGCCGCTGCGCCGGCCTGGGCGGCGCTGGTCGGCAGGTCGCGGATATGGCCGACCGAGGATTTGACGATATAGTCGCTCCCGATATATTTGTTGATGGTTTTCGCCTTGGCCGGCGATTCGACGATGACAAGCGTTTTGGCCATGAATCGGTCTGTTCCTTCGCTGATGAATATTATCGTGCAACCATTTGCTCCATCACCCAGCTGGTGCGCGCCGCGCTCACGCCGGTGGAGAGGGGCTCTGTTTCGCCGCGCAGGGCGGCGACGAGATTTGCGATCAGAGGGTACTGGACGTGCTGCGGCTTGGGGTGAGGATACTCCTGCCGGCCATAGTGGTTCTCCAGAATGACCGGTACGAATTCGAAGGTGGAGAGGCGGATGAGACCCTCGCTGCCGATGATCTCGATCTCGTCGCGGGCGTGGCCCTGCGGTGCGGCATAGCACCAGCTGCCGCAGCCCGCAGTCCCGCCAGCATGGCGCCAGCTCGCTAGGACCGTATCCTCAGCCGCATAGGCGCCGCCCAGATTGCAGGCGTTGGTCCGGATCGAGCCGATCGGGCCGAGAAGAAAATCGAGATAATCGAGGGTGTGACTGGCAAGGTCGAAAAAGAGGCCGCCGCCGCTGATCTCCGGCCGCAGCCGCCAGGGGAGGCCGCCGCTGACATCGTCGAGCGGCCGGAGAAAGCGCACTTGCACCAACCGCACCAATCCGATGGCGCCCGTTTCAACCAGTTCCTTTACCTGCCGGAATCCCGGCAGGGCGCGGCGGTAATAGGCGACAAAGAGCGGCACTCCGGTCTTTTGCTGCACGCGCAGCATCTCGCAACATTCGGCATAGGTGCGGGCCATGGGCTTTTCGACATAGACCGCCTTGCCGGCACGCAGGGCGCGGATGGCGTACTCCGCGTGGCCGGCCGGTGGCGTGGCGACATAGACCGCGTTGACCTCGGGATCGCCGATCAGCTGGTCCGCATCGGCATACCAGCGCGGCACCTGATGGCGCCGGGCATAGTCGGCGGCGCGCGCGGCATCACGGCGCATCACCGCCACCAACTGCGAGTGGGGAACCTGCTGTAACGCCGGGCCGCTCTTGACCTCGGTCACATCCCCGCAGCCGACGATGCCCCAGCGGATCTCGTCCGCATACCCGGGAACCGTCATGGTCTAGTAATACCCCACCGAAAAGAAGCCCACCCAGTGCTGCAGGGAAAAGGGGGCGGTCAGCCCCATGCCGGTCTGCGTCAGGGGCAGCACGCCGCCGCTCCAGGTATCGTCATAGCGCAGCAGCCGGCCCTGCAGCGGCGGTCGTCCCGTCTGCATCGCCAGCTGCGCGACGACCTTCAAGCCGAAGGGGATCGAGTAGCGGCCGCACCAGAGAACATTTCTGGATTGATGATAGTCGCTGGCGGTGATCTCACCGATGAGGCCGCCGATCTTTTCAGGCTGCAGAGTGCCGGTCAGCCAGGTATCGACCAGGCGCTGATCCTGGGCGATAGCACGCGCATGGGCGCTCGAGTCGATCCCGAAGGGGGTGTTGTTGAAATCAACGCCGTAGTGGTTGGCGTCCGAGGAGATCAACACGATAAAGTCGCGGCCCCATTGCAAGTTTTCCTGCCTCAGGTAGGCGGCGACCGCACCGGCCAGCACCGCTGCCACCGAGTCCATCCGCGCCTCCGGCATAGCGGTGACCATGACCGGGGTGATTTGGACACCCGGATTATAATGCTGCAGCCACGGCACCAGGGCTTCGATGGAGTGTTCGAGCTGATGCGCCCGGTCGCTGACCAGCAGCGCCGATTCCGCCAGGGCGCTTTTGAGATGCTCGCGCAGCGACGAAATCGCCACTTCGCTGCCGCTCAGGCCGCGCCAGGCGCGGTGGTTCTCCAGGATCAGCACCCCCTCGGGGTCGCCGATCTCCTTGCGTACCGTGCCGTGGGTGAGACCGATGATCAGCGCCTCGCGGCAGCGCAGCCTGCTGAAGAGGGGGTAATAGGTCCGGCCGGCGTAAAGATAGTCGTCGTGCGGCGAGATGGCGGCGTAAAGGGGCTGTGGGGATCGGGCGCTCCCGTCCAGAGTCCCTCCCGCCTCCATAGCCAGAAAGGCGTCGAGCCGCGCCATCTGGGCGGCATCCCAGCAAAAACCGATCTCATCCCGCACCGGACGAAGGCCCTGGGATTCCTGTGCGGCGGCGCCAAGAATTGCGATCATGCCGGTCACGAGAAAAACGGTTCCTCGCATCTTGCCTCCGGGAAAAAGGGAACAGAACAACGGATCTGCGGTGGAGGTCCTATCCGCTTACATGAACCACTTTTTACGGCTGTGGACGACATCGCCGAAACCGCGCATGAAGGCCATATCCTCCTCGCCCAGTGGGCCCTGGCGCACAGCGGCGATGTTCTCGCGCAGCTCGCGCTCGTTGCGCGGGGCCGTCAGCACAGTGTGAACGTGGGGATTGGTGAGCACAAAACGGTAGCATTCGCCGGCGGTTGGCACGCGCGCGTCTTTAGGCAGCGATTTGGGGCGGCGCACCAGGTAGCTCCAGCGGGTGGCGGTGTAGCAGATCACACCGGGATCATGGGCCGCAAGGTGCGGAAAGATATCCTGCTCAGCGCCGCGATGGGCGGCGTTGTAGCGCAGCATCAGGGCATTCATCTCGCCGCTCTCCGCCAGCTCGCCCAAAAAGCGGCGGTTGTGGCAGGAGAGGCCGATCGCGCGCACCTTGCCCTCCTCCTTCAACTTGAGCAGCTCATCACGCACCTTTTGCGAAAATTCAGCCGGCTTCATCACGCCCAGAAACAGAAAGATGTCGATATAATCGGTGTCGAACTGACGCAGCCGCTTCTCGAAGGTTTTGCGCACATCCTGGGCCCACCAGATATAGTTGTAGGCCCCGGTGGCGAGGACCAGCTGCTCGCGCTGCGCGGGCAGGATCTCGCGCAGCCCGGCGGTCATCTGGGTATCGATGCCGAAAGCGAAAAAGAGATTGATGCCCTCCTCGGCGGCGGTGTGCACCGCATGCTTGCCCGGCCGGTAAGAAGCCGAGAGTCCAAGCGGAGTGACCATGATACCGGTGCTTCCGAAGGGGCGAAGGGGAAGGGAAGTTACCATGCTGCCTCCCGGTCGGGGAATATCCAAAGCGGTCCGCAGTGCAGCCGGCCAGGAATGGCTTTTCTCCTCTTCCCTGCCTGCCTGCCATCAGTGATTAGCCTATGCATCATAAGTTTAAAAATACCCATTCGGCGCTCCAAAATCAAGCGATTCTTGCGGGGCAGCCGGGAGCCGGTCCGGTACAAACCGCAGCCCTGTGGAGCGATAAAGGGCTTGCTCGCCACGCCATAAAAAGCTATATTTGATCCGATTCGGTTGATCATCACGGAACAGCGCAGGCAGCCAGGTCTAGAGGCAGGGGTAGGGGTTCGTGACGGCCGGAGGCGGGACGCCCGGAGGTGAGATGCCCGGAGCCGGAACGGCTGGAACCGGAATGCTCGGAGGTAGGATGCCCGGGGCCTGGGCGTCCTGAACCGGGGTGCCCGCGCCATAGAGACGAATTCTGCGTCCGGGCGACGCACGGGAGCGATAGCGTGAGACACGAAGGACTACTGAGCGATGCCCAACTCAGGGCTGAGTTGAACCGCTGCGAATACTGCGAGGAGAAACCCTGCCGGGAGGCCTGCCCAGCGCACTGCTCGCCGGCCGATTTCATCATGGCGGCGCGCAGCGGCGAACCCGCCGATTACCGTCGCGCCGCCGCCCTGATCCTCGGGGCCAATCCCCTCGGCGGGGTCTGTGGCCTGGTCTGCCCGGACAGCTTTTGCATGGCGGCCTGTGTGCACGCCGGTTTTTCGACTCCGATCGAGATCCCGGCCGTGCAGGCGACCTTGATCCACAAGGCCCATCAGGCCGGCCTGCCGCCCTTTTCCCAGGCCCCGGCCGCCGGCAAAACCGTCGCGATCATCGGCGCCGGACCGGCGGGGATCGGGGCGGCGGCGGTGCTGGCGCAGTTGGGCTATGCCGTCGATCTCTACGAACAGGGGCGAAAACCCGGAGGGATGGCGCGGCTGATACCTGGCTTCCGCCTCGACCATAAGGTCCTGCAGGCGGATATCGATTTTATGCTCTCGCTGGGCAGGATCACGTTGCGCCGCAAACGGATCGACGATCCGGCCGCGCTCCTCGGCCCCTGCGCCGTCGTGATCGTCTGCACCGGGCTCGAGCGCCCGGTCCCGCTCGAGGTCCCGGGTGGAGAGGCCGCCCTCAGCTGGCCGTCCTTTCTCGAGAGCCGTACCCGCCTGCAGGGCGAGCGGGTGGCGGTGATCGGCGGGGGGGCCGTGGCCGTCGATGCCGCCGTCACCGCCCGCCGCCGCGGCGCCGGCCACGTCGAGCTCATCTACCGACGCAAGGCCGAGAACATGCCTCTCACCGCCTATGAGCGGGAGCTGATCCTGCGCGAGGGGATCGAACTCACCACCTGCGCGCGCGTCGTGGAGGTGGTACCCGCCGCCGGCAATGGCGCCGGGCCGCAAGCCGGTAAAGCTGGAATGCGGCAGGAATCCCGGATTGCCGGCCTGCGCATTGAAAAACTGATGCTCCCCGCCGGTGCTTCTCCTGAGCCGCGCCATTTCGTCCCCGATCCGCAGGAGCCCCCACACTTCCGCCGCTTCGATCGGGTCATCGCTGCGATCGGCAGCCGCAGCGCGGCGCCGGCGCGCGAAATCCCCGGCCTCTTTTACGCCGGTGATCTCGTCCTGGGCTCCTCGACCGTGGTCGAGTCGGTGGCCTCGGGCAAGAACGCCGCCCTCGCCGCCGACGCCTTTATCCGCAGCGGAAAGCCTGGCGCGCTCAAAAAGCTGGCCAAGAGCCATGCCATCCAGACCGGCCGGAGCCTGGTACCATCTCCAGCCAAGTCGCATGCCATCCTGACCGGCCGGAACCTGCGTCCGGTGGCGCTCGACTACGACTTTTTCGGCCGCCCTCTCCTCTCCCCTTTCCTCCTCTCCGCGGCCCCGCACACCGACGGCCTGCTGCAGTTGCGCACCGCCTATGAAAAGGGCTGGTCTGGCGCGGTGGTCAAGACCGCCTTCGACAACGTTCCCGTCCACATCCCCGGCAGCTACATGTTCGTGCTCGGGCCTTCGACCTATGGCAACTGCGACAACGTCTCCGGCCATCCCCTCGACCAGGTTTGCCGAGAGGTCGAAGCTCTCGTCCGGGAATTCCCCGACCGCCTCACCCTGGCCTCGACCGGGGGACCGGTTACCGGCGAAGACGACGCCGACCGGGCGGTTTGGCAGTCCAACACCCGCAAGCTCGAGGCGGCCGGGGCGATGGGCATCGAATACAGCCTATCCTGCCCCCAGGGCGGCGACGGCACCAAAGGCGACGTGGTCTCGCAGGACGCAGAGCTGACCGCCAGGATCATCGACTGGGTTCTGGAAAGAGGCTCGGCGGAGATCCCCAAGCTCTTCAAACTCACCGCCGCTGTCACCGCCATCGGCCCGATCGCAGCCGCCATCGCGGCGGTGTTCAGCCGCCATCCCGGCAAAAAGGCGGGGATCACCCTGGCCAACAGTTTTCCGGCTATGGCCTTCCGCAAAGCCCCCGGCCGGTGCTGGGAGGAAGGCGTCGTCATCGGCCTCTCCGGGGAGGGCGTGCTGCCGATCAGCAATTACACCCTCGCCCGTGTCGCCGGCATGGGCCTAGCGGTCTCGGGCAACGGCGGTCCGATGAACTACAAGGCAGCGGCCGACTTTCTCGCCCTCGGCGCCCGCAGCGTGCAATTCTGCACCATCGTGATGAAGTACGGCTATGGCATCGTCGACGAACTCCATTCCGGGCTCAGCTTCCTCCTGCAGGCGCGCGGATTCCGCTCGGTGGCGGAGTTGATTGGTTCCGCCCTGCCCGATCCCATCACCCCCTTCGAGGCCCTGAGCAGCCACAAGATGATCCCACAGGTTGATGCCGTTCTCTGCGAGCACTGCGGCAACTGTACGCGCTGCCCCTATCAGGCGATCGTTCTGGACCGTAAACGGGTGCCGCGCTTCGATGCCGCGCGTTGCATCGGCTGCTCGCTCTGCGCGCAAAAGTGCTTCGCCGGGGCCATCTCCATGCGGGAGCGCACCGCGGCGGAGGCGGCCGCATTCCAGGAAAAATAAGGAGGCAGAGTGGAACCCCCCCTGCTCATCGACCACGCTACAATCATCGTTCCCGGTGCCCCCTTCAGGGTACTGCACAATCACGCCCTCCTCATCGAAGCGGGAGCGATCAAGGCCGTCGCACCCTCCGCTGACCTCCACGCCGCAAGTTCCAATGGCCCGGAGCGGGCTGTCGCTCCCGGCAGCCCGCCCGGCGTTCGGATCATTGACGCGGCCGGCCGGATCCTCATGCCCGGCTTTATTAACGCCCATACCCACTGCTACAGCACCTTCGCGCGCGGGTTGACCAAGACCGTGTCGGCGGAGTCGTTCGAGGCGGTCCTGAAGAATCTCTGGTGGCGGCTCGACAAGGCCCTCACCCTCGAGGACTGCTACTGGAGCGCCCTCTCCGCCCTGATGGAGTCGATCCGCAGCGGCACCACAACCCTGATCGATCATCACGCCAGCCCCTGCGCGATCCGTGGTTCGCTCGAGGCCGTTGCCCGCGCCTTTGCGGAGTGCGGCCTGCGCGGCTGCCTCTGTTATGAAGTCTCCGACCGCGACGGCGCCGCAGCGGCTCGAGCAGGGCTGGAGGAAAACGCCGCCTTCATCCGCGCCTGCCGGGAGCGCCGCGATCCGCGCATCGTGGCGATGTTCGGGCTGCACGCCTCCTTCACCCTCAGCGACAAGACTTTGGCGGCTGCGGCTGCCCTCGGCCATGATCTCGACTGCGGCTTTCATATCCACGCCGCAGAGGCCGCTTTGGATCAGGAATATACCCTGCGCCAGTACGGACAGCGCGTGGTCGAGCGGCTGCACAGCCATGGCCTCCTCGGACCCGGATCGATCGCCGCGCATGGCGTCCACCTCGATGAGCGGGAGATGGAGTTACTGGCCGATACCGGCGCCGCGCTGGTCCACAATCCCCAGTCCAATCTCAACAATGCGGTGGGCATCGCCGATCTCACCACCCTCCACGAGAAAGGGGTGTTGACGGGATTGGGTACCGACGCCATGACCACCCGCATGGGGGCGGAGGTGCGCACCGCCCTCTGGTGCCAGCACCTCCTACACCGGGATGCCGCGGTGGGCTTTCAGGCAGCCTCCTCCGCCCTGCTCGTCAACAATCCGAAAATCGCCGGCAACCTCTTCGGCCTGCGATTGGGCGAGCTATCGGCAGGCGCCCCGGCTGACCTCATCCTCATCGACTACGATCCGCCCACCCCCCTGAGAGAGGAAAATGGACTGGGCCATTTTATCTATGGCATCGCGGAGGCGCCGGTGGATACCACTATAGTCGCGGGCAAGGTGCTCATGGAACACCGGCAGCTGCGGCTGGACATCGACGAAAGGGAGGTCCAGGCCCGGGCGCGGGAACAGGCGGAGGCGTTGTGGCAGAGGCTGTAAAATGTGCCGGCGCTCATGCCGGCCGGCAGCAGAACTTTGTCAGTGCCATCCATCCGGGGAGGAAAGGATAAGCTTTCAGGAGAGGACTCCTGCCAAAAAGAAAACTCTTCCTGTGCCTGCATTTCCCTTGCCTTGAATGGTTTTATTTTGTATCATCAATAAAACAGAATTCCCGGGGAGGGATCGCATGGCAGTAGAAGCGCAGTCGAGTCACGAGCCGGGCTGGATGGCGCTTTTTCTGTTTCAGGGCATCCAGGGGGCTGTGCCGGCCGTGTCTGCTGAAGCATGGTGATTCGCTGCTTAACACCTTTTCCGGAAGGCATGCGGAGAATAACATGGCAAAAAACAACGAAAGCAAAAACCTTGAATCGATTGCCAATTCTCATCCAGCGGTTATCTTTTCTATCCTGCTCATCGTGACCCTGATCGTACAGTCAGCGGGAGGATTGTTCATTAAAGGGCTGTATCGGGATAATAACTGGGTTGTGTCGATATACTATGGCACCGACCTCATTACCCTGGTACTCGTCGTACCGGTCCTGATAGCGGCGCTGATGTTAGGCAAACGAGGTTCAGCCAGAGCGCAATTAATCTGGACCGGAACCATGTATTATGCATTCTATAACAATATGTATTTTCTGGGATCGGCTTTTAATCGGTTTTTTCTGGTTTATGTGGCACTTTTTGTCCTCTCTTCATTTGCGATCGTGGCGGTTTTGCTCAATATCGATGCCCGGCGAATAGGCGAGTCCTTTTGTGCCCATATGCCTCGCAAATCGATCGCAACCGTATTATTCCTGAACGCTGCGGTACTCGGCGTAATGTGGATCGGGCAGAGCCTTCACTATATCACAAGCGGAGAACTTCCCCAGCTCATCGGCGACACGGGTGGCGTCACCAATATGGTAGCGGTCTATGATCTTTCGATGATCGTCCCGCTTTATATTTTGGGAGGAATCTGGCTGTGGCGATCACGTCCGTGGGGATATGTGGTATCAGCCATCATGCTCATTCAGAGCACCTTGATAACCACAGTACTGGTCGTTGCGGCGCCATTCCAGGCAGCAGCAGGCGTCCCCAACGCCTGGATGATGGTTCCCTTGTGGGCGCTCATGGGTGTCAGCTTTTTGGCGGCTTCAATTATCCTGCTTAAAAATTTGCATTGACCATTCATTCGAGCAACCTGGCTGAGGATGGATGTAAGGAAAAGTTATAAACAGGAAGCCCTGCTCTGAAGGAAGGTTCTCATGAAATTGCCGGTATCTGTAATCCTCCTTCTCGCTGTTTCAAGCCCCGTGTCCTCAGGTGATCTGGAAAATCAGAAAAAAATCGAGTTGTCAGCGGGTTACTCGTTTCTGATTTACCAATCCATTTTTTCCATGCAAGGGGGTTATGGGTTAGAAGTCGCTGTAAGGAGACAAATCGTCAAGGCACTGAGCTGGCAAGCTGGCATGCGTTTTGGTTCGAGCCCCGTTCATCCTGAAGGATTCCTGCGCATTCTGACAGTGCAAAAATTCGGCGCCTGGCGGCCCATGGTCGGTGGTGAAGTGGGCCTGACCAGCAGCGCCCGTTTTGATGAAGGCGCCAAACTGTTACGCGAAACGCGCCAGGCTATGGAACGAAATATTTCCCATATTTATTGTGCCGGATACGCTGCGCCCCTCTCTTTTGAAATCAGTGCGCGGTGGCGGTTGAATGTATTGGGAATACAGTTCGGCAGCCATCTCGGGCATACCGGGCGCACGACGCGGGTTCAGTTGGGAGTGATCTCGCTGGGAAGAACATGGTAATCTCCACTCTTTTTATGACCGTATTATCGAAGTGGATGAAATAGTACTCGGATCGGTTGTCAAGGAACATAAAATGAAACTTTTACACATTGGAGCAATCGTCCCATTTTTCATACTCTGCTGTTCACCCAGTGCGCCTGATATCAACGGGGCCGGCGTTGCGGTCGAGGTCGCCGACGATGTTGTCACTGCCAACCTGATGCCCTGGATCGAGAAGCTGGCGGCAGTGCGAATGATGGATACACATGTGAATTGTGAAGGCTTTAAAGAGGAGGAGTTGTTTCCCGCCTGTGATTTGAACCGGGATGCGGCTGTCAAACTGGTCACTGAGGCATTCACTTCGATGGGCTTTAAGGCGGACACCATAGCTCTGGGCGAAGGTCCCCAGACCGCGTATAATATCACAGCTGAATACCCTGGGACAACACGTCCCGATGAGGTCCTCCTGGTAGCCAGTCACCTGGATGCCTATTATACCGGAGCGGACGACAATTCGTCTGCCGTAGCGGCCACGCTTGAAACAGCCCGAGCGGTGCGCAAACATAGTTTCGCACGAACCATCCGCTTCATGGCTTTTGATTTGGAGGAATTCGGCTGTTTAGGCAGTACGCGTTATTTTGAAGCAGGCCATGGACATGATGTCGTTGCAGCGATCGTAATGGATATGATAGGTTATGCCTCGTATAAATCCAACAGCCAGAAAAGTATCATGGGCATCAAGCTTCCGGATAAAGGAGATTTTTTGCTCGTTATCGGAAATGAAGCTTCAGCAACCATGACGCAGCGTATGGTCGCTATGGGCAATACGTTCGATCTGGCTAAACTTGTCGGCATCATTGCTCCCGGAGATGGCGGTTATTTTCTTTCAATGGCCTTCATGCGCAGCGATCACGGTTTGCTCTGGTACAACGGCATTCCGGCGCTTTTTCTCACTGACACCGCAAACTTTAGAAATCCGAATTATCACAAAACGACCGATATACCAGCAACTCTTGATCCCGACTTCCTCGCCAGCAATACACGAGCATTGGCAGCAGCTGTCGCCATTTTCGCAGAGGTGCAGAAATGATAAGAATATCAACCCTCGCACTTGTCCTCTCTTGCGCGATGGTCAATGCCGGACCGCAACTGAGAGTAACGCCGGTCATGCATCAAACAGCTGCCTATTATTCTTCAAGCTGTGTTACCGTGGCAGGGATGGGCTTTGGCGGCGGAGTTCAAATGGTCTATGGAAAAAACCTTGTGGCTCAAACAGATGCCAATATCCTCTGGGCAAACGGAAATGCATTTTCCACCCGGTTCGCGTTGGGTGTACACCGCGAGGGTTGCTGGCAGCCAGCCGTTTTCGGAACCTTTGATCTGCTTTGGGGTCAGCGAACAGAAGTGCTCACAGCAGCAGGTCGCCGTCCGGCGACGCCGGTATGGGCAATTGGAATGCGCGCGACTCCATTACGATTCAATGGCTCTTACGGATATGCTTCTGCCCTGGAATTGGGCTACGGCATAGCTCCAGACCAGGGAATGATGCTGGAAGTCACGATCCTCTCAGGCGGTATTCGCTGGTGAATCGGATTATCAGCTGAACAATGAAACAAGATCAGCCCGAAATACCGCCGATGGCGCAAGGCTATTCATCCAGAAAAGGAGTGCTCAAACAGGAATTCTCATCAACACCCTTCGATTGGATAGGATGACAAGGCCTTAACGCCCATCCTTTGTCGAGGTCGACTTTTATCAAGGAGCACGTTCGTAAATTCACCTTTGAGCTGTCAGATCGTGGAGCACGAGATGAACACGATGGAGAGATTTCACGGAAGCCTGCTTGGACTCGCGGTGGGTGACGCCGTTGGGACAACGGTAGAGTTTCAAAGCCGGGGAACCTTCGAGCCTCTGACCGATATGGTCGGAGGAGGCCCGTTCCGGCTTGCGCCTGGTCAATGGACGGACGACACGTCAATGGCGCTTTGTCTGGCTACCAGTCTCATCGAGCAAGATGCGTTCGATGCCCGGGATCAAATGGACCGTTACTGCCGCTGGGCCGATACAGGCTACCTGAGCAGTACCGGGCATTGCTTCGACATCGGCAACACCGTCGCGTCGGCACTGCGAAGGTATCAGCGCGATGGTAATCCGTATGCCGGATCCATCGATCCCCATACCGCAGGCAACGGCTGCATCATGAGGCTCGCCCCCGTTGCGATGCGTTTCTTTCCCCATCTTGATATGGTCGAACGATTTGCGATCCTGAGTTCACGCACAACGCATGGCGCCGGGGAGTGTATCGACGCATGCCGGCTCTTCTCCAGGATCATTTGCCGCGCCCTCCTGGGAGAGTCCAAGGAGGAAGTGCTCTCAGGCGATGCCGGCCTGGTCTTCTCGAGCGAGCGCATTTCGGCGATTGCTCTTGCGTCTTATCGAACAAAGCCGGACGAACAGATACGAGGATCCGGCTATGTCGGCGAGAGTCTGGAAGCGGCGCTGTGGGCTTTCGCGCATACCGATACTTTTAAAGATGCAATTTTGGCGGCGGCGAATCTTGGAGACGACGCGGATACCACAGCGGCCGTATGCGGCCAGGTTGCCGGCGCCTACTACGGCGAAAGCGGGATTCCCGAACATTGGCTGGATCGCCTGGCGATGCGCTATGAAATGACGAAACTGGCGGATCAGCTTTATCTGAAAACGGTAGAAGCGGTCAATCCCCACAATACTGCGGCCACGCTGTCAAGCATGAACACGCTCAGGGGGCATGAGACACAGCCTGCTTAGGATACGTAATCAATGTGAATGGAATCAGGTATGAGCTTGATGACGGAAGATCTGAAAGAATTGCAGAGGCAGCTCGGGAAGGGATCCATCCAGCGGGCATACGGAGCCCTTCTCTTCTACATCATGCGGTTGCGCACGCATTTCGCGAACAAGTATGGAGATCATGTGGTCTCCGGTCTCTACCAGGGCTACTTGGATAAGAGCTATTTCGCCATCCTCCCCCCTGCGCTCAGAGACCGCGGACCGAAAGTGGCGGCGGTCCCTCATGCACATGCCTTGCGGCGGCGGCCCCGAAAACGACAGTACATGGTACGGCCTTGTGGTGCTCCTTGTACCCTCCCTGTTTCTGGGGATCTCCTTCGTCGTCATGATGGGATGTGTCCACCGTCTGGCACCTGCAGATAGGAAGATATGGAGTCAGATGGGATTCATGTTTGCGACGATGTACGGCACCCTGATTTGCATGAACTATTTCGTTCAACTCACCCTTGTCGCCCCGGCCCTCTATCGTGGCACGGTCAGCGAAAGCGTCCGGCCTTTTCTGTTCAATGTTTTCAACTCCTTCACCTATTCAGTCGACCTACTGGGATATAGCTTTATGAGTATGTCGACACTTTTTGCTGCATTCGTATTCCCGGGGCCGGGGCTGCACAAGACGGTTCGGTGGTTTCTCATCGCCAATGGCCTTATCATGCCCTTTATCGCTCTGCAAACCTTCTATCATCCTTTGATTTGGGGTGCCGCGTTGTGGCCGGTGACGCTGCCAGGCGCGAAGATTTCTTTGGCGGTGCTGTTCAGAAGAATTCTGAAAGGACTGGCATAACATCGCTGGTGCCAAAGCTTGAGCATGGAACCTGAATCGGACCTGAACGCTGGACGCTGCTGTATCACATTGGGCTATTGTATCGCGATTCCGATGAGCTTTTCGCCGTATGGGCATCGGAGCTGGGAGCGACAGCCGGGGAATCTGGGGCATCCGGGTTTCATCGACGTGTCTCATCACGGCATGCACCCGGCTCGCGCTGAGCGCTCTCGGCGCTGTCGATAGACGCGGCTTTTCACTCGAGAGAAAATCATGAGAAACCAATTAGAGTATGGGAACTGGATCCGCAAAAAGATTCTCTTTATCCTGGGCGTATGCACGCTTGTTTTTTTCGCTCTCATCTTTCTGCCCTTTGGATTTCTCTATCGTATCTTCATGACTGGCGGCTTCATATTCGCCGCCGTCAGCTTTCTGTTCCCGTTGTATGCTTATATTATGTTCTCGCAACGTGGCGGGAAATACCAGGACAAAGTCTATCAGCTGATCACTCAAAGTCTTGGCGATGGAGTTACGGGCCAAATTCTCGATATTGGCGCTGGCAACGGCGTGTTGGCCGTAAAGCTTGCCCAGATCTATCCGGAAGCTCGGGTTACCGGTATTGATTATTGGGGAAAGGATTGGGAGTATTCCAAGAATGCATGTGAAAGGAATGCGCTGATCGGCAAGGTCAAAAACCGCGTCCGCTTTCAAAAGGGAGACGCGGCAAAGCTGGAGTTTGATGATGACATGTTCGATGCCGTAGTCAGCAACCTGACCTTTCATGAAGTGCGATCCGTTAAGGATAAACGTGAAGTAGTTCTGGAAGCGCTGCGGGTTTTGAAGCCTGCCGGAAGGTTCGCCTTTGTTGATTACTTTTACGATACGAAACGCTACGGGAGTCCGGATGACTTTAAAAAACATTTCAATTTATCGCAGCTGGAGTATAAACCGATCAAAGAGTTGATCGAGATGCCATTCCTGTTACGGCATCCAAAAATATTTGGCAAAGTAGGCCTCCTCTACGGCAAGAAATAGATCCTGGTCTAGGCGTCGAACAGAGCGTAGTGCGCAGAGACAACCGGCGTATCAGCCGCACCAGGATCGGCGCCCGTTCTCACTGGTCGGTAAAACGCGGCCAGGAGCTCGAACACTGGGCTGAGGGCATCATCCTGCTGGACGAGTGGTCTCTCTTCAGCCACCCCGAGCCGCGGCTAGCCCGTGTTCGATGGATCCGCCATATCCCATTCCTGGCAAACGCCTTGCGAATTTTCCACTACACTTTTAGGGCAACCGGCCAGGAATTCTGACCTGGGGCGCAACGAAAGACGAGGTGGGACAGAAAAGACCATGGAACGTGGGGATGGTATTTACGGCAACCGGAAGAGGGTCAAACACGATTGTTCACCAGGTTAAGGACGCGATATGATTTTTCCTTTCCCTGGATCATCTACTATCTGCTCTATGATTTTGGCGATATCATCATGATGCGGAAGTGTATGTTAGGGATAAAAGAGCGGGCGGAGCACCATGTAGGGCAAAGCCGATAACCGTTTTCCATGCTGCCGGCAAGGCAGCTTTTTGGAGTTTTTGCCGGCGGCATGATCCACCCATGGGCATCTTTTACAGCGAAAGACAGAATGACGACAAGTAGACCACACCACAGCCTGCAACCGATCCGATCCCCCTGGCTGATCGCCGGCCGGCTGCTCATCGCAGCTGTGTTCCTGGCGGAGGCTGACCTGGACGCCAGGCCTTCCCAGGGCGGCTGGACCATCCGCCAGATCGTCCACCTCATCGTCGATGGAGACGACATCTGGAAGCTGTGCATAAAGATGGCGATGGGAAATGAAGACGGGGAGTTTGCCCTGGAATGGTACTGGGCGCTGCCTCAGCAGACATGGGCGGAGCGATGGGCCTACGCCAAACGCTCACCGGATGTTTCCCTCGCTCTCTTCAGGGCGGAAAGGGCGCATGTGGTGCAACTGCTCGAGAGTGCGCCGGAGGTATGGGAGCGTTCGGTCACATTGCGTACACCGAAGGGTGAATGGAGCGGGTTCCTGTTGGATTTGTGGTGCAAATGCAAGCGGACCACGTTTTCCATCACATCAAGCGGCTTCATGCTATTTTGGCTGAACGGGGTGGCGCGTGACCAGACGGTAACAATCCTGCAGCGCCCTGTCGTACAGGCCGAAATCGCGTCGCCAGGCCGGGTATGATATAGAGGATAATCTCCAAATGGCAAATCAAGTCATTCCATTAAAGGTAATCCCATGACAACAGTCCATCCAAGAGTGTGTCCAGTCGAGCTTGCTGATTCTCTGGACAACAAACTGAGGCGGTGGCTGCAAAATCCACACAAGATACTTGCACCCTATCTATCCGAGGGCATGTGCGCATTGGATGTCGGCTGCGGCCCTGGGTTCTTCTCGATCGAGCTTGCGCGGCTGGTGGGCCCTGGCGGGAGAGTTATAGCGGCTGATCTGCAACAGGGTATGCTCGACAAGCTGGCTGCCAAAATCAGGGGAACGGACCTGGCGACGCGCATCCATCTGCTCAAGTGTGATACCTCCAACCTCAACCTTTCGGAACCGGTTGATTTCATCCTGACCTTCTACATGGTGCATGAAGTGCCGGATCAGGCGGCCTTCTTCCGCCAGCTGTACCCCTGGCTGCGCGAAACAGGGAAAATTCTCCTGGTCGAGCCTAGAATGTACCATGTGTCGCGGAAGCAGTTTCGCGAAACCCTTCATCGTGCCGAAGCGGCGGGATTTGTCAGCACGCTGGGGCCCAGCCTGCTGCTGAGCTGGTCGGCCGTGCTGATCAAGAAAGCAGCAGCGGCGAGTTGACCCTCGCCCGCACTGGAGATCGGGCTCGACCTGGTGCGTAAAAGCCGTTGCTCCCGTGAAAGATTCGCCAGGCCGGCTGGTCCCGCCCGCGCCCGCTTTTCGCCGGTCGGCCATACGCATCAGAGATAAACGTCGGCAAGCCAAACCATGATAAAGATTGATTTAAAAAAGAGATTGTTTATTTGTACTAGCCGTCGCACGATAAACCGGAAATCGGTGATGTCCCCCAAATGAATTTTTTAATGATCATCTGTAAAGAAGATCCGGATACGTCTCAGGATTATCAGAATGCAATCGAAATACTCTACAGCGTCTCTTTAACAGGCGCGGACACGCGGATTCCCCTGTGCAGATGGGTATCGATCCGGGACCGATCGGGACGGGCTGAGTATCTTGGAGTAATCGGCGGGAAATTGAGTAGACTATGATAAAGTATATCGCGGCCGCTTTAATACTGCTGTTCCTCGCGGCCGGTGGTCCGGCCCAGACCTTTCAGTTCGCCCTCATTACCGACCCCCATGTCGGTGGTGCTACCGGCGCGGAGGATCTGGCGCTCACGGTAGCGGACATCAACCAGCAAGCCGGGATCTGTTTTGTCATCCTGGCGGGCGATGTCAGCGAATTCGGGTCCGATGCGGAGCTGACGCTGGCGAAGAAAATCCTCGGCCGGCTCAACAAACCCCTCTATCTCGTTCCGGGTAACCACGACTCGAAATGGTCGGAGAGCGGCTGCACCAGCTTTGCGTGCATTCTGGGCGGCGAATGCTTTGCGTTCGTTATAAACGGCTTTTGCTTCATCGGCACCGCCTCCGGGCCCAACATGCGCATGGCGCCCGGGCTTGTCCCGCGTGAACATCTGGCCTTTCTCGATTCTGCGTTGACCGCCGCCGGCGATCGCCCCGTCCTCTTTGTCAACCACTATCCGCTCAACGACGAGCTGGCCAACCACGCCGCGGTCATCCGCCGGCTAAAACAGAGCAATATCCAGCTCTCCCTGCTCGGGCACGGTCACACCAACCGCCTGTTCGATTTCTCCGGCATCCCCGGCGTGATGGGGCGCGCCAATCTGCGCACCGGCGATCAGCCGGCCGGCTATACGCTCATCACCGCCGATTCGCTGCAGCTGCTTTTTGCGGAACGGACACCCGGTGGAGCGACCGGGCCGCCCTGGGCGCGCGTGCCGGTCTTCCATCGCCGGTTCGAACCGGACACCCTGGGGGCCGCCGGTGAGGCGTATCCGGTGAACCAGGTTTACAGGAATGCGCAGGAACGCTGGCACTTCATCGATAACAGCGATATCGGCTCGGGCATCGTCTGTGCCGGTGATCGCGCGGTTTACGCCAATGCCCGTGGTGAAATCGTCTGCATCGATCCCGGGGACGGCAGTGTGCGCTGGCGCCTGGCCACACGCGGCAAGTGCTGGGCTACGCCGGCCATAAGTGGACGCACCGTGGTCTGTGCCAGCACGGACAGCGCCATTTACGCCCTCGATCTCAAATCCGGCCGGGTCAAATGGCGCATGCACACAGGCAAAGCGATCGTGGCCTCGCCGCTGGTGTGGGCCGGCCGGATTTATATCGGCTCGTCCGAGGGGATCTTGCGCTGCATCGACCTGGCCGCCGGCCGCCTGATATGGCAGTATGACGGGATCGACGGTTTTGTCGAAACCCGGCCGCTCTGGTATCAGCAGCGACTCTATTTCGGCTCCTGGGGCAACACCTTTTATGCCCTGGAGGCCTCCTCCGGCAGGCTGGCCTGGAAGCGGCAGAAATACGTCAATCGCATGCTTTCGCCCGCGGCCGTCCAGCCCGTGGCCGCCCATGGCAGAATCTTTATCGTCGCACCGGACCGCCGCATGACCGCGCTCGATGCGATGACCGGCGCGGAGATTTGGGATTCCGGGGCGTATAGCTGCCGCGAATCGATCGGAATCTCCGCGGACGGCGAACTCGTTTATATTAAAACGATGCAAGAGGGGGATCTTTGCGCTTTTCCGAGCCGCGCGCTGACGCAGCAGCTGGCCTGGCGTGCGGTTACCGGCGCCGGTTATGAGATCGCGCCGACCCCGATCGTGGAACAGGACGGCATGGTGCTGATGCCGACGACATCGGGAAGGGTTTATGCCATCGATAATAAAACAGGGAAGGTGGCCTGGGTCCACCAACTGTCCGAAGCCCTGATCACCGGAATCTGCCCGGCCGGGAAGCGGCGTATCGTGGTGACCGCGCTCGATGGCACGGTCGCTGCGATCGTCTGGCGGAGACCATGATGGATCAGAAGATCCGCTGGAGTACCGGGCAGCCCGCTTCGCATTTGCAGCAAAGACCAACTGCCGGCCCGACCGGGGCTTTGGCCGGATGCCGTTGCCGGCCCCTCCATAAGTCCGTGGCGGCAGGCTTTGCCAGCATTTACCCTGAAAAAGGACGCAGCAATGACCTTGAACACCCTCGACCTGGTCCTGTTCCTGGCGGCCTCACAAGCCGCTTTTCTCGGTATCCTTATCCTGCATAAATATCCCGGCCTGCCGGCAAATCGCATCCTCGGCATCATGATGCTGCTTTATGCCGTCATCGTGGGTCACAATCTGGCGGTGGAGCTGGGCTATTTCAGCCGGTTTCCGCATCTGCTTCTGGTGCCGCTCGGATTCACTCTGCTGGTCGCACCGCTGCACTATTTTTACGCCAGAATGCTGACTCATCCCGAAGCCCGCTTTCGCCGCCGGGATGCCTTGCACGCCATCCCGGCTCTCCTCTATTGGCTCGCTATTTTGCCCGATTTCGCCGAATCGACGCAGGAATTAAATGCCCGGCTCAGCATCGCCGCCGAGACCATGTCGCCGCGTTTCCTGATCTTCAATCTGGTCCTCGTCCTGCAAGCCATGGTTTATCTGGGATTGACGATGGCCCTGATTCGGAGATTTCACCAGCGATTACGGCTCATGTTCGCTTCACTCGAAAGGCTGAAATTGACCTGGCTGCAGCAAATCACCTTTTTGCTGATCTCCGCCTGGATGATCTTTGCGCTGGAGGAGTTCCTGCTGATGCTGGGGATCAATCTGACCAGTTTCGACCTCTCCAGCCTCCTGATCGGCGTGTACATCTATCTCATGGGATATATGGCGCTGCTCAAATCGGAAATCTTCAGCCAGCCCGCCCTGACAGAACCCATGCATTTGCTTGAATCCATGGACGCCGAAGAAGCTCTGGCCAAGTCCAATCGCTATGAAAAATCCGGCCTGAGTCCGGAACGGGCTCAGGACTTGACGCGCATCCTGCTCGCAGTGATGGACGAAAAAGAGCCCTACACCAACAACGAACTCACCCTCGCTGATCTCGCGGAGGTAGTTCAAATTACCCCCCATAACCTGTCCGAGATCCTCAACACCCATCTGCAGAAAAATTTTTACGATTTCATCAACCAGTATCGCATCGAAAAAGCCAAACGGGATCTGGCGGATCCCGCCAAGCGTCATCTCAAGATTCTTGCCCTTGCTTATGATGCGGGCTTCAACTCAAAGACCGCCTTCAATACCCTGTTCAAGCAATCCACCCACATGACGCCATCCGAGTACCGCGCCCGGTTTCTCCCTCAAGCCATCTGAAATGAGGTCCCATCCCGCTGGCACACACCTCCATACCGGTTCATCCCAACGGGCATGAACGATTCACAGGAAAATTTTCCGTAAAATACCCCTGTCGAAGCGGTGTGGATCCGTGGACACCGTAGACTTGCAGGCGTGAGATATTGGAGGAGGAAAAATGAGAAGGGTTACACTGCTTTTATGGATGATGCTTGTGATACCGGCAGCGGGGCAAGACCGCATCAAGCCCGGTACTATCCAGGGTCTGGTCATCGACCAGGAGACCCAGACGCCGTTGATCGGCGCCAACATCATCATCAAGAGCACCCCCCTGGGCGGGATCAGCGACACCGCCGGGCGGTTCAGCATTCCCCAGGTCCCAGTCGGCACCTATGTCCTGGAGTGCCGCTACCTCGGCTACGAAAGCCAGATCGTGACCGACGTCATCGTGCGGCCGCAGCGCCAAACCGAAATCACCCTCGCACTGAAAGTCGCTGCGCTCACCGGTGGCGCGGTGACGGTCCAGGCCGGCAGTTTTCCCACGGAAGAAGAGCACCCGCTCAGTCTGGCCTCGTTCTCGTTCGAGGAAATCCGCCGCGCGCCTGGTGCCGGCGGCGATATCAGCCGCATTCTCCAGAGCCTGCCGAGCCTGGCAAAGGTCAATGACCAGTCCAACGGCCTCATCGTCCGCGGCGGTAGTCCGCTGGAAAATGCCTTCTACATCGATCATATCCAGGTGCCCAACATCAACCACTTTCCGGTACAGGGTGCCTCGAGCGGCCCTATCGGCATGGTGCAGGTGGACTTCATCGAGGAGGCCCGGTTCCACGCCGGCGGTTTCTCTGCCGAGTATGGCGATCGCCTCTCTTCCGTCCTCGATATCAGCTTTCGCGAAGGGAACCGCCAGGAAATGGATGCGCAATTGGATTTAAGCTTTGTCGGATTCGGCAGCGCTATCGAAGGACCCCTGGCTGAAGGGAAGGGCTCGTGGTTGTTTGCGGCCCGGCGCAGCTACCTCGATCTGGTGGTGAAGAGCTTTGATGTAGGTACCTCGGCAACGCCGTGGTGGGGCGATTATCAAGGCAAAATCGTCTGGGATCTTTCTCCGAACCACCGCCTCAGCGGCCTGTTTCTCCTCGCCGACGATCATAACGATCCCGATCATCAGGCCGCCGTCGACAATAAAATGACCTATTATGGCAAACAGGATCTCTATCAGGGGACGGCGGGATTGAGCTGGCGCGCCCTGTGGGGAAAACGCGGCTATTCGCGCACCGTGCTCTCCGGCTCGCGTTCCCGCTTCAGAGAGAACATGTTCAACACCAACAGCGGCCAACCCTTGTTTCACAACCGCTCGGACGAATACGATTTTACCTTTGATCACAGCACCTATCTGCGCTTGAACGGGCATCATTCCCTGCAGTTCGGTATCCAGGCCCATCGTCTGGACAGCCGCTACGCCAATCGGTATGCCGCGGCTTTGGATCTTTTCGGCAAGACCACCACCAGCCTGACCGTAACCAATGACCTGGCAGGCTGCAAAATCGGGGCCTTTGCAAATCTTGTGATCGCGCCAGTGCCGCGTTGGCGCGCTATCCTGGGACTGCGCAGCGACGATTTTTCCATCAACCACAAGCGGAGCTGGTCGCCGCGTGCGGCGTTGTCCTGGCAGATCGATGCGCTGACCAGCATCAGCGCATCCGCGGGTATGTACAGGCAGAACCTGCCGATGCTGCTGCTGGCGCAGAGACCGGAGAACCGCGCTTTGCAGGATCCGCGCGCGGTGCATTATGTTGTAGGTCTGGAGCGGCTGCTCACCGCAACCACCCGCGCCACGCTCGAATTCTATCAAAAGGAGTACGACGGATTCCCGCTCGATCCTGGCCAGCCAGGCCTCTTTGTCGTCGATGAACTGTATTACGGCAACGGCTTTTTTACCGCGCACCAGCGCCTCACCGCCACGGGCCAGGCCCGCAGCCGCGGTGTGGAAGCGATGATCCAGAAAAAACTCGCGCAAAACATCTATGGTCTGGCCAGCGCGACATGCTTCCGCACGCGTTACCGTGATGCGACCGGACTGTGGCGGGATCGTGTTTTCGATAATCGTTTTATTTTTACTGTGGAGGGAGGCTATAAACCGGCGCATGCGCTGGAGATGAGCGCACGCTGGATTTACGCTGGAGGGGCACCCTACACCCCGGTGGATGCAGCCGCCTCTGCGGCGGCCGGAGAGACGGTATTGGATGCGGGACGGTTCAACGGCGCCCGCTACCCGGCCTATCATTCCCTGAATTTGCGCATCGACCGCCGTTTCACCTTTTCACGCTCCAACCTTGTGGCCTATCTGAGCGTCTGGAATGCCTATAACCGCAAGAACGTCGCCGCCTATTTCTGGAACGAGGCCAAACGGAAGACCGATGTCATCTATCAATATACCGCGCTGCCGATCATCGGACTGGAGTATGAGTTTTGAAATCAGGAGTGTCCCGTCTGCAGCGCGAAGCCCGCGATCCGGGCCCTTGCATTTACGTGTTGAAAGGCTCCAGGGTTATTCGCGGATATCCGGCTCAAAGAAGACCCATTGAATCTCCGCATTCTCCTGGCGTAACCGCGCCTCACACCGGTTGATGTTTTCGATCAATTGATCCACGGAATCGACTGCTTTCATCCTGGCCTTGACCGCGACCATGATCTGGGGACCGAGCTGCAGGGTGATCAGATTGAAGACGCGCTCGATCTCCGGCATGGCGGCGAGTATGCCCTCAATGCGGGCGTGCGTCTCTTCATCGGTGCTCTGACCGATGAGCAGGCTCTTGACCTTCGCTCCCAATGAAAAGGAGATGATGATCAGCAAAACGCCGATGCCGATGCTGCCGATGGCGTCGAAGACGGGATTGCCGGTGACGACGGCGAGGATAATGGAGAGCAGGGCAAAGGAGAGACCCGCCAGGGCAGCGGTATCCTCACCCAGGATCACCACCAGCTCACTCTGGCGGCTCTTCCTGGCCCAGGTCCACAGGCTGACCTGATGCCGTTGCTTGTTGATCTGGGTGACGCATCCATAGAGCGAGGCGGCTTCGAAGAGGATGGAGACGCAAAGCACCACGATGGCGATGATCGGGCTGGTCAACCCTTCGTGCACATGCAGCTTGTGCATCCCCTCATAGATCGAAAAGAGTCCGCCCATGCTGAAGAGGATCAGGGCGACGATGAAGGACCAGAAATAGATCTCCTTGCCGTAGCCGAGGGGATGTTCGGAATCGCGCTTCTTTTTCGCGGCCTTGAGCCCCCAGAACAGGAGCCCCTGGTTGCCGCAGTCGGCATAGGAGTGGACCGCCTCGGCGAGCATGGCGCCGGAACCGGTGATCACCGCGGCCGCGGTTTTGGTAACGGCGATGCCGAGGTTAGCCAGCAAGGCGAAGAAAATGGATTTGACGGAGGCGTCCTGATGCGACATGGTGGTTCTTCCGGATTAACGTTATTCGACGGATTCGAACGGCAATATAGCCAACCCGGCGGCGAAATTCAAGCAGATTCTCCGCACTCACTCCGCCGGGGACCCCCATCCTGCCGTCATTGGTACATCGACGGCATCTCATCCTCGAAGAGAATCAGCGCATCATTTTTAAAGTTGATGAAATCCTGACTCGAGGGATGGCCGGGATAGGGTGCATAAAAATGACCGGGATTGGCATTGCGCCAGACCAGGATCCATGCGATCCGGCGCAGCTCAGGATGGCGGCGAAGCGGCTTGAGGATGCGGTCGGTATACCAATTCACCTCGGTGAGGGCGTTGCATCCGGTCTCGGTCAGGGCCGGGATCTTGTTTCTGCGGGCGGCGAGTTCGATCAGCGTTCTCAGGCTCTCGACAAAGAGGGTGTCCTGGCGCGCGCGGGAGACCGAGGGATCATAGTCGGCGACATGGCCCACATCCCAGTAATTGTCCAGGCCGAAGATATCGACGCAGTCATCGCCCGGCCAGGCGTAGAGCATGCCGCGCTCCAGGTCGGCAGGATTCATCCGGCTCTTGTCCGGCGAGATGGCGTAGAGCAGCTGATGGATCTGGAGGGAATCGCGCAGGAAGGAGACCGTAAAGCGGAAGAGGGCCCGGTACTCCTCTTCGGTGCAGCCTTTGGTGCCCCACCAGAACCAGTCGCCGTTATGCTCGTGATAGGGGCGGAAGATGACCGGGATCGGCCGGCCGGCCTTGTCCTTGAGCTCCCTGAAAAAGGTGCCCACCAGGGTAAGCCGGCGGACGAGCTCGGCGTGGGCCTTCCCGCCCGGGAGCAGCTGCGCCCCGCAGGGCCGGGTATCGTTGACCCCCCCGCCTGTGGCCGGATTGCCCTCGTGCCAGCTGACGGTGATGATCCCGCCGCGGGCATGGCCCTCCCTGATCAGCCGTTTGATCTTGTCAAAGCGGACCTTGTCGACATTGACCGAGCCGGAGATGTTGCCGATATCCCAGCCGTAGACGGCGGGATAGGAGCCGCAGACATCCTTGACGTCGCAGAAATCGCTGTCGGGGTGAGCGCGGCCGACGCCGTAGGCCAGGGCATCCTGCTGGCCGAAAAGGACACCTTTGCCGGAGAGCTTGATCAGATTATGATAGAGGGCCCGAGTCTCCGGTGTGGCGTGGCGGTCGACCGGCAGCTCCGCGTCGCCCGCGAGGATCAGGGCAGCAGCAAGCAGTAGCAGGTTGAGCATGGCACTCTCCCGAAATGGAGTCATAACGATCTAACTAATATATATTGTTGAACATTTAATAAAATCTATAATAATACAAGGTTAATTTACTATTCCACTTTTGGATTTACAAGGGTAATCTATGCAATCCACGCAGAGGAATGCCATTCAGCCATCACGATCACCGGAGTTTCCAGGACAAAACTCTTGCTCGACAATTTGCAAAAGGCTATATTGAATCTCCGCGACGTCCGTTCAGGGCTGAATTGACGCCAGGATAGGGTTGTCAAAGGCAGGTCGTACGGTCCCATCGAAAAGGCAGCAGGAGATCAAGAATATGAATGCGGTATATCAGAGAATCGGCTCCAGGGCGAAAGAGCTGGAAAATGAAATTGTGGAATCTCTGCTGGCCCTGGTGGCCACCCCCTCCCATTCAGGCAAAGAGGAAAAGGTCATCCAGGTCATCCAGCATCAAATGGAAAAAGCGGGATTCGACGAGGTGCGCATCGACGGCCTCGGCAGCATCATCGGCCGCATCGGCAGCGGGCCGCGGCTCATCGCCTTCGACGCCCATATCGACACCGTTTATCCCGGGGATTTGGCGCAATGGGAGTTCGATCCCTTCGCCCCCTTCGTCCGGGAGGGCAAAGTCTGGGGCCGCGGCAGCGCCGACCAGAAAGGCGGGATGGCGGCGATGGTACACGCCGGCAGGATGATCCGGGAGCTGGGGCTGAATGACCAATTCACCCTCCTCTTCACCGGCACGGTGATGGAAGAGGACTGCGACGGCCTCTGCTGGCAATATCTGATCAACGAGGAGAAGATCCGGCCCGAACTGGTGGTGATCACCGAGCCGACCAACATGAACATTTACCGCGGCCATCGCGGCCGCATGGAGATGCAGGTGGAGGTCAGCGGTGTGAGCTGCCACGGCTCCGCCCCGGAGCGAGGCGACAACGCCATCTACAAAGCCGCCCGCATCGCCCTCGAGATCGAAAAGCTCAATGAACGTCTGCGCAGCGATCCCTTCCTCGGCAAGGGCAGCGTCACCGTCACGGAGGCGCGCTCCTCCTCCCCCTCCCTTTGCGCCGTGCCCGACGGCGCGGCTCTGCACCTCGACCGTCGGCTCACCCTTGGCGAGAGCAAAGAGAGCGCGCTTGCGGAGGTCCGCGACGCCGCGCAGCGAGCCGGGGTACCCGATGCCCAGGCCACCGTGCTGCAATACGCCGAGCCGGCCTATACCGGAAAAATCTATCCCAGCGAAAAATATTACCCCACCTGGGTGCTCGCGGAGAATTCGCCATGGCTGCAGCAGGCGGTTGCAGCCTACGAGGGGCTTTTCGGCCGTGCTCCGCTGATCGACAAATGGACCTTCAGCACCAACGCGGTCGCCATTGCCGGGATGAACAACATCCCCTGTCTTGGGCTCGGGCCGGGGAACGAGGTCTATGCCCATGCGGCCAACGAGGCCTGCCCGGTCGAGCACCTCAGCGGCGCTGCGGCCTTTTACGCCGCCCTGGTGGCCAAACTGAACGAAAAAGCCGGGTGAAATGAACGTCACCTTTGAATACCAGTGCTGCGAATGCGGCCGCCGCTATACCCGTGATCAGGTCACCTATCTCTGCCCGGTTTGTTCCGCGACGTACCGGCCTGGGATGCCGCTCAAAGGGGTGCTGCGCGCCGAGTTCGATTACGCAGCGATCCGCCGCACGCTTAATCCGCATCGGGTCGATTATGCCCTCTGGAACGCCGTCGAGGCTGACTATTTTCCCCCCTGTGCGGTCGGAAACACCCCCTTCACCCGCATCGACCGCTTCGGCGCTCTTGCCGGGTTCGCCAACGTCTGGGCCAAGAACGACGGTCTCAACCCCAGCGGTTCGCTCAAGGACCGCGCCTCCGTTCTGGTCGCGGCCGAGGCCCGGCGCACCGGCGCCCCCACCCTGGTCGCCGCCTCGACCGGCAACGCCGCTTCCTCCCTGGCCGCCGTTTGCGCTGCGGCGGGCCTGGCGTGCATCATCTTCGTCCCGGCCACTGCCCCCAGGGCCAAGCTGGTCCAGATGCTGATCCACGGGGCCAGGGTCCTCCCCATTAACGGCACCTACGACGACGCCTTCCGCCTCTCGCTCGAATACACGGCAAAGTACGGGGGATTGAACCGCAACACCGCCTACCACCCCCTCACCATCGAGGGCAAAAAAACGGCGGGCCTGGAGATTTTCCGGCAGAACGGCGGCCGCGCGCCGGAGGTCATCCTCGTGCCGGTGGGCGACGGGGTCATCCTCAGCGGCGTGCACAAGGCCTTTTACGATCTCAAGGCATCCGGGCTGATCGAGAAAATACCGCGGCTGATTGCGGTGCAGGCGGAATCGTCGGATGCCCTTCATCGTTTCATCGCGACCGGGCACTACCGTAATGCCGAAAAACCGCAGACTTTTGCCGATTCGATCTCGGTCGCGGCCCCGAGCAATGCCGTCATGGCGCGCCAGGCGGTGCTGGAGTCGGAGGGCTTTTCACTGACGGTTTCCGATGAGGAGATTCTGTCGGGGCAAAAAAAGCTGGCGGAAACCACGGGGATATTCGCCGAGCCGGCGGCGGCCGCAGCGGCGGCGGGATTACTCAAGCTGAAGGGGGATACGCGTCTCGATCCCGGGTCGCAGATCGTTTTGCTGGTCACCGGGCACGGCCTGAAGGATCCCGGCGCGGCCCTCGGCCGGCTCCAGCTTCCCCCACCAATCGAGCCGGAACTCGGCTATGTTGAAAAACTGCTGAATGATACTATTCGTTAAGCGATTTATTTATAACCTTTTCAACAGCCGCAGCAACCCGTCCAGGATCGTCAGGGGATGAGGCGGGCAGCCGGGAATGTATAGGTCGAGCGGCAGAAAGGCGCCGGCGCCGTCATGCACGGCGGCGTGGCCGCGAAAGAGGCCGCCGCTGATGGCGCAGGCCCCCACCGCCACAGCCAGTTTAGGCGGCGGGGTCGCCTCCCAGGTTTTGAGCAGGGCAAGGCGCATGTTCTCGCTCACCGGTCCGGTGACCAGAAGGGCATCCGCGTGGCGCGGCGAGGCGACGATCTGGATGCCGAAACGGCCCAGGTCGTAGACCGTGGTGCCCAGCACATTGATATCCACCTCGCAACCATTGCAGCCGCCGGCGCTGACTTGGCGCAGCTTGAGCGAACGCTCGAAAATCCTGCGAATCTCATCCGAAAGGGCAGCTGCCAGCCTGATCTCCCCTCCCCGCATCATCAGATCCTCACTCCGCGACACGGCCAGCCGGTAATCCTCCGTAAATTCGATCGCGCCGTTAGGACAGTCCTCACGGCATGCTCCGCAAAAGATACAGCGCCCCAGATCGAGCTGCAGAATGCCCTGTGGGTCATGGGAAAGGGCCTGCACCGGACAGGCCTCCATGCAGGCGCGGCAGCCGACGGGGCAGGGCTCCGGGGAGAGGCGCGGAGCGCCGCGGAAACGATCGGAGACGATGCGCTGCGGCGGCGGGAAGGCGATGGTCCGCCGGTCCTGTTTGAAACGCGCGGTGAGAATGCCGGACATGGTGCTCCTCGTTACAAATCAAAACCGCAGTAGGAGAGGTTGAAGCTCTTGTTGCACAAGGGGAAATCCGAGATCGCCTGGCCCCGCAAGCAAAGGGCCAGCCCCGGCCAGTTGTGGAACGAGGGATCGACGATCTTGTAGCGAGCCAGGCATCCGCGGGCGTCGGTCAGGGCGGCGTGACAGATCTCGCCGCGCCAGCCCTCACTGAGGGTGACGACGAAGCGGTTGGCCGCCAGCAGCCGGGCCGGCTCGCTGCGGATCTCGCCCCCCGGCAAGGCGGCGAGCAACTCCTGAACAAAATCGATCGAGCGCTCGATCTCCAGCCAGCGCACAAAGGCGCGGCTGTAAACATCGCCGGCCTCCATGGTCGAGACCGGGATGTGAAACAGGGCATAGATCCCGCCGGGGAAATCGTGGCGGACGTCGCGGAAGAGGCCGGCGGCGCGCGCCGCCGGGCCGACCAACCCCAGGTCGACGGCCTGCTGGCGGGTGAGAATGCCGGTGGACTCGAAGCGCGCCAGCACCGAGGAGGAATTCCAGAGCAGCTGCACGGCGCGGGCCGCCTCGGCCGCGCCCTTTTCGAGGCGGCGCTTCAGCTCGGCGATCCGCTCCGGTTCGAGGTCGAAAGCCACGCCGCCGTTCTTCACCAGGCCGCGGCCGAGGCGGCTGCCACAGAGCAAAGCGGTCATGTTGAGAAAATCGCCGCGGATAGCGCCGCACTGGGCCGAGGTCGGCAGAAAGCCGACATCCCCGGCCAGGGCGCCGAGGTCGCCGATGTGGTTGGCCAGGCGTTCCAGCTCGAGGGCGATGCCGCGGATGACCTGCGCCCGGGCCGGCACCCGCGTGCCGGTGAGAGATTCCAGGGCTGCCGCATAAGCCAGGGCATGTCCGATGGCGGTGTCGCCGGCGACCGTCTCCATCAGATAGGGGATGTGCGGATGCGGCCCTTTGGCCAGCGCCTTTTCGATACCGCGGTGCTGATACCCTAAAGAGATCTCGAGATGATAGACCTTCTCGCCGTGGCACTGGAAACGGAAATGGCCCGGCTCGATCACCCCGGCATGGACCGGTCCGACCGCCACCTCGTGGAGTTCCTCTCCGCTCATGGCGAAGAAATCGGCCTCGCCGATCAGGGGAGGCGCAGGCGGCTCAGCGCCGGGGTAATCGGCCGGCGTAAAGCGGAGCGGCTTGAGCCAGGGATGTCCCTCCGGCCGCACTCCCAGCTGTTCATGGATCTCGCGCTCGAAGAGATGGGCCTGGGGACAATCGGGCGTCAGCGCGGGGTAAGACTCCTCCACCGCGGCGCGTAGTGCGTAGAGCATCCCGTTCTGATCGTCGGCAAGCGTGGCGATGAGGCGGACGCGGCGGCGGTTCTCCCGGAGACCGAAAAAGGTCGCCAATCGCCGGCCGGCGGCGACCTCCTCGACAACAGTATCACGAAAACGGCCGATGGGCAGCGCAGCAAAGGCCGACCAGTCAAGCGGCTCACCATTGTGAAAAGGGACCAAACCGCGCCGGTTCATTGACCGCCTCCCAGGGCTGCGGCGCCCAGCCTGAGCAGCCCGTCCAGCCCGGCCGGGATGTGCACGCCGAGACTAAAAGTGAGCAGGAAAAGCAGCAGCGGCAGCAACCTGAGAAGGGCCGGGAGTTTCTCCTGCGGCTCATTCACAGCGGCGCCCTGCACCATCGGGAAAAAGGCCGCGGCCATTCCGATAAAAACGGCCGTCAGCAGGAAAAGATAGATCGCGGCGACGATGAGGCGGTCCCCGAGGACCGCAACCCCGAGCAGATTGAACTCGCTGATGAAGAGGCCGAAAAAGGGCGTCCCGGTGATGGCGAGAAAACCGATCACCCAGGCCCAGCCGATCCCGGGATGGCTTCTGGCCAGCCCGTGCACCTCGCCGATCGCCTTGGTCCGGAAGACGGAGAGGATGTTGCCAGCTGTCAGAAAAAGCCCGCTCTTAGTGAGGGAATGGTTAAGGGCGTGAAACAATACGAAATAATAACCCGCCGATCCGAGACCGATGCCGAAGGCGAGGATGCCCATATGCTCGACACTCGAGTAGGCGAGCAGCCGCTTGTAGTCGGGCTGGTTGAGAATAAAGACCGCAGCCAGCAGCATCGAGACCAGTCCGAAGATGAGCAGGATAGCACGGGCGAAGGCGGCGTCGCCGGCAGCCTGGCAGATCTGATAGGCGCGCAGGATGGCAAGGAATGCGCAGTTGAGCAGGACGCCGGAAAGCAGCGAGGAGACCACCGAAGGGGCCTCGCTGTGGGCATCGGGCAGCCAGGTGTGCATCGGGGCGAGGCCCATCTTGGTGCCGTAGCCGACGAGCAAAAAGATGAAGGCGATGCGCGTCAGGCGCACATCCAACTGCGGCCCCAAGCGCAGCAGCCGGTCGAGCAGCAGCGAGCCCTCGCGCCCGCCGGCTGAGGCGGCGGCCCCGAGGAAAAAGGTGCCGAAGAGGGCAAGGGCGATACCGACCGAGCAGATGAGCAGGTATTTCCAGGTGGCCTCGAGGGAATGGACGGTGCGGTGGAAAAAGATCAGAGGCGCGCTCGCCAGGGTGGTCGCCTCGACCGCCACCCAGAGCAGACCGAGATGGTGCGAGAGCACGACCAGGGACATGGTGCTGAGGAAAATCAGCATGCAGGCGATGAAGATCCGCTCCGGGTCCCGGCCGCCCTGCGACGCGCCCGCGTGCGCCTGCGCGAGCCAGCCCTGCCCGTACGCGGCGCTGACGAGAAAAAGCAGCGAGACGATGCCGAGAAAGAGCAGGCCGAGGGCATCGACCGCGAGCCAGCCGCCAAGGATCGGCTGCGCCGGCTGAAACGCCAGGCTGATTACCATCCCTACGTGAAGGAGGGAACAGGCCAGCCACAAGCGCCGGCGCAGGCGAACATTCCGGACCAGCCAGGCCGCCGCGCTGAAGAGAATGGGTAGGACGATTACCGCCGCGATCACTGCTAATCCTTCAGAATGGTCAGATTGTCCACATCGAGGTCATCAAAATAGTTTTTGATGTGATTCATGATGATGCCCATGATGAAAACCCCGGCGAAGACGTCGAGCAGCACCCCGAGCTCGACCAGGAAGGGCATCTGGGCTGCCAGGGAGAGGCCGAGGATATAGATGCCGTTCTCCAGCACCAGATATCCGATCACCTGCGAGATCGCCTTTTTACGGATGATGAGCATGAGCAGGCCGATCATCACCGCGGCAAGGGAAACCGGAATCCACAGCCGCGAGGTGACCGTCACCGGCAGAGCGAACTTGCGCGCCACCCAGAAGGAGACCAGCACCATGCCCATGCCGGTGAGCAGGGCCGCCCCGTAGGGGATGTGGGAGTCGATCGCCAGACCGGTGTGCACCTCGCGGGCGGCGTGGGAGAGAAAGCGGGGGATGAGGATCGCTTTGATCGCCAGGCTGCTCACGGCGATAATCAGCCCGTGTAGGGAGAGGATCCCCCCGGCCGGGAGCAAAGGCAACAGGGCGAGCAGTACCCCCTGAAAGGCCATCACCCGGATGGCGGCCCCCAGACGGGTCAGGCTAAGCAGGTAGAGATCACTCAGGAGTACCAGCAGCAGGAATATATCGATCACGGTTTGCATGCGTTATCCCAGGATGATGTAACTGAGCAGGCCGAGAGCGCCGGCCCCCATCAGCATTTGCGGCACCTGCCCCAAACGCAGGCGTGCCATCACCGATTCGACTATGCCGACGGCAGTGGCGATGACAAAAAGGACACCCGCTGCGATCAGCGGCCGCAAGGCATTGGGCGATGGGAAGGCGGAGATGATCACTAGGGTGATGAACATCCCCCAGATCCACAGTTTGAGCGCCGCGCCGTAGAGGATAAAGGCAAAATCAGGGCCGCTGTGATCCAGCACCATCACCTCGTGAATCATGGTGAGCTCGAGGTGGGTGGTGGGATCGTCGACGGGAATGCGGCAGTTCTCGGTGAGCAGGGCGACAAAGAGGCTGACCACCAGCAGGGCCAGAGCCGGACTGTCGGCATAGTTGATCGAGACCGCATGGCTCTCGAAGATCTGTGAGAGGCTGAGCGAATTGGTGAAGCGGGCCAGATTCGCCAGGGCGAGAAAGAGGATCAACTCGGCGAAGATGGCATACCAGGCCTCGCGGCTGGCCCCCATCCCCTCAAAGGCCGAGGCGGTATCGAGGGCTGCCAGGATGGTGAAAAAGCGCCCGAAGGCGAAGAGATAGGCGAAAAGCACCAGGTCGCCGGGAAAAGCGATCAGGGCGGTATAACCGGGCAGGGGCAGCAGGCAGAGCGCCACGGCCGTTGCGGCCAGAGTCGCCATCGGCCCCAGCCAGAAGAGCGGGCTGGTGCTGCGGCTGTAGACCGCTCCCTTGCGCAGCAGCCGGAAGAGATCGCGGTAGGGCTGGAGCAGCGGCGCGCCGCACCGGCCTCCAAAGAAGGCCTTGACGCGGACGATCCATCCGGTCAGCAGCGGCGCGGCCAGCAGTGAGACCAGCACAAAAATCAGGGCAGGCAGCGTCATCGCAGACCTCCGAACCAGAAAAGCAGGGCGAGCAGGACCACGGCGATGTAAAGGATATAAAGCGAGATGCGGCCGCGCTGCATCCACTGCAGCTGATGGAAGAGCCAGGCGATCGCCGCCAGCAGCGGCCGCCACAGCTTTTCGAGAAAGAGATCCGGGGTGTGCGTATGCAGGGAGGCCCTGTCCGGGAAATAGCCCTGCGGCGGCTCCTCCTCCACCCCGCTGCCGAGGATCCAGCGGTTCTGGTCGGTCAGCGGCTGGACAAACGAGGAGGCGGTGTACTGCATTCGCGCTGTGGGGCCGCTGTAACCGCAGTCCCAGGTGACGGCACGGTGGATGCCCCTGCGGGCGAGGATCCGGCGCCGCCCGTAAGCGAGCAGGGCGAAGAGCAGAGCGCTCCCGGCGGCGATCCCGGTCACCGCAATGAAGGGCTTGACCATTCCGGCCAGCTCATCCGCGATGAGGGCCGCCGGCAGCTGGGACGTCGCCGCGATCACGGGCTGGAGCAGGGGGAGGAGCAGCAGGGGCGCCACGCCCGCCACAATACAGAGGCCGGCAAGCAGGAGCATCGGCAGCAGCATAATCACGGAGACCTCCCGGGCACTCTCCCCGGCCGGCGTGCGCGCCTCGCCGAGAAAGACTACGCCCGCGGCCTTGGTGAAGCAGGCCACGGCCAGGGCGCCGATCGCAGCCAGCCCGAGCAAGCTGAGCAGGGGCAGGGCGGTCACTCCCTTGACCATGGATGTGACGGCGTCAAAAGCCCCGAAATAGATCATGAACTCGCTGACAAAGCCGTTGAGGAGAGGCAGCCCGCAGATGGCGGCGGCGCCGACGACAAAGGCGGCGGCGGTAACCGGCATGCGCTTCTGGACTCCGCCGAGGCGGTCGATCTCCAAGGTGTGATATTGCTGCTTCACCGCTCCGGCCCCCATGAAGAGCAGGCTCTTGAAGAGGGCGTGGTTGAGGATGTGCAGCAGGCAGCCGGCGAAGCCGAATACGGCGAGGGTCTGCTCCCCCAGATGGAGGCCGAGCAGCCCCAGTCCCAGGCCGATGGCCATGATACCGATGTTCTCGACGCTGTGGTAGGCGAGCAGCCGCTTGAGGTCGTGCTGGGCCAGGGCGTAGAGCACCCCCAGGAGGCCGCTAACCAGGCCGATGACCACCAGCAGGGCGCCCCACCACAACGGCGGCGCGCCAAGCCACGTGAGGGTGCGCAGGATGCCGTACAGGCCCATCTTGATCATCACCCCGGACATCAGGGCCGAGACGTGGCTGGGGGCGGCCGGATGGGCCTCGGGCAGCCAGACGTGCAGGGGGAAAAATCCCGCCTTGGCGCCAAATCCGGCCAGGCCGAGCAGAAAGATCAGGCTCTTGAGCCCGGGCCCGGCCAGTGCGGCCCTGGCGAATTGGCTGAAATCGAGCGAACCCGCGCCGGCACCGGCCAGCAGCCAGAACATGAAGAAGAGCAGAACAACGCCGATGTGGGCGGCGATCAGGTAGATCAGACCGGCGCTCCGCGTCTGCGGCCGCTCATCCTCAAAGGTGACGAGGAAAAAGGCGGCCATCGACATGATCTCCCAGACGATGATGAAGAGCATGCCGTTGGCCGCGGCCGCGACCAGGGCCATGCCAAGTACAAGAAGGTTGAAAAAGAAAAAGGAGCGACCGCACGCGGCGGCGCGGCCCTCACCGCAGAGATAGCCGGCGCCATAGAGGGCGGCCAGGGCGGAGATGAAAAAGATGATAAGCAGGAAAAAGGCCGCCAGGGGATCGATCATCAAAGAAAAGGAGAGCGCCGGGATCGTAGTCGACCGCGCAAAGAAGAGGCTCTCCCCGGAGGCGAGCACGCCCACGGCCGGGACCAGGCCGAATGCCCCTGCGGCGATCACGCCAGCCGCCGCGAGCCGACGCGCCAGAACCTCCCGGTGACGCATCAGCCAGGCGGCCGCGCCGCCGCAGAACAGAAGCAGCAGGGCGATGAAAAAACAGATCAGCAAGGGATTCATCCGGCGGCCCTGCCAAAGCCCGGTTCGATCCGCTTGAGAACGTCGAGAATCTCCTCGCGCACGCCGGGCGCGGCCAGGATCCGCCGCCACGATTCATCCTTGAGGGCGTAGGAGAGGCGCGAAAGCAGATGCAGGTGGGCGCGGATGGTCGGACTGACAATGGTGAAGATGATGCCGACCGGCTTGCCGTCGGGGGCCTCAAAATCGATCGGGGTTTCGAGGAAAGAGAGCGAGATGATCGGCCGGGAGACGTGCAGGACGATGGGACTGCGTGGATGGGGGATGGCGATGCCGTCACCGATCGCCGTCGAACCCAGCGACTCGCGCGCCAGCAGCACCTGGAGGAGAAAATCGACATCCACCCCCTCAGGCAGGCGCATCTGTTGGACGATCGAGCGCAGCACGCTCTCCTTGTCCCTGCCGCTGACGCGGTAATGAATCCCCCCCGCCTCGATGGCGGCGGAAAGCGCAGGCAGGTCCCCGCTTTCGGGCTCCGCAAAGATCTCCGGCGATACCGTCATCTTTTGCGCCGTCGCCCACTCGAGAATCTCGACGCGATTGAAGCGGTATTGCTCGTTGAGCTTGTAATGGGGGATCGCCCCGCTCTTGATCCAACGGTAGACCGTGCGCTCTGAGACGTTGAGGAGTTTGCAAATATCCCGGATTTGCAGCTGCATGCTTCATCCTGATCTGTCAATTCGGCTCTTGCTCTGTCAAATTAGGTCAAAATATACCGAATGTCAGGGAAAATAGCAACGGGAAAAACGGAGCAAACCGGCAACGGGTCATGCCATTCCCGGAGCAACGGTGCGAACCTCGGGCTGCAGCAGCATCTTTTTCAGCCGCATCTTGACCTGGCGGTAGAAGGGCAGAGACAAGGGGAAATGGCGTTCGATCGCGCGGATATAGGCGTGCGAGTAATGCGAGGCTGTCTTGCAGATCGCCTCCTGCACCATAAAGGTGCAGTTTTTCAGGATCAGCGCGCGGCAGCGCTCTTCGGCCGGAGCGGTCAGATGGAGGTCAATGACCCTGGTCATAAAGTGAAAGAGCCGGTTGGCCAGCGCATCGAGGGGACCACTGGCGGCGGCTTGCGTGAAGAGGGTCTGGTGGCCGTTTTTCAGATCCTCGTCTAGATCCTGCAGGTCGTCGGCGAACTGGAGAAAGACGCCATAGCCAAAGCAAAAGTCCGCCCACGGTCGATCCAGGGCGCCCAGGGTCAGATAGCCGTCCGCGAGCACCGAGGTCCCCCCTTTTTCGACGCTGATGGTGAGGAGGTCCACCTCCCGGCCGGCGTGATGCTGCTTGTGCTGCTGCAGGCTTTTAATCTGGGCGTTGAAAATACCCAGCAGGCTTTGAAAGACCCCGGGGCAGGTTTCCCGGGAGAACGCCTCTTCGATCATCCGCACCAGAGCCCGGATTTTCTCTTCTGTGGCGGTGCGGGGAACGGCCTCTTCCCCCTCGAGCCATCTCCGGAAGCGGTCATTGGTGGCCCATTTATCCGCAAAGGAGCGTTCCGGATCGTCGATGACATTGTCGGAGTAGGGATAGAGCATGCTGTAGGCGAAGACCGGCGCCGGGCAGGCCATCGGCCGCCCCATCAGGACCTGGAGCGAATTGACGATCCAGACGTTGCGCAGGGCCTGATAGACATTCTCCCGCGGGAGCCCGGGGTCAAAGGCCCTGATCCGGCCGAGGAATTCCCGGGTGGACTGGGCAAAACCGTCGGTGAAGGAGCGGTCGAAATAGAGTCCGGCGCGAACGCACAGCTCTTCTAGTCCCGGGCGGGACGCCTGCATGGTTTCCTGCAGGGTCTCCGGGTCCGGAGCGCCCTGCTGCCGGCTCTTTTCGATGCGATCGAGCTGCACCTCCGCCTCCCGGGCCAATTCCCGCTTCTGCTCCTCGCTGTAGCCGGTCCCCCAATCGGGCTCGTCCGCCGGCGTCTCGCGCCAGAGCTGCGCATAGTACCGGGTCAGGTCATCAACCCGAAGCTGCATGGCTCCCACTCTGCAGGAGAGGAGACCGGCCAGGGAAAAATCCCGTATAAACGCAACCGCAGACATGATTGCCCTCTGCTCGCTCTACATCTTATCCCAATGAGAGCCACCTGAGCCCGGAAACGGGCGGGCGTTTCCATCGGCACGGATGCTTCTCTTTCTATCATATACTGCAAAGCGTATGATAATGTTACAACTGCAGAACAATCCGGAAGCCGCAGATTCTCCTTGCATTTGCGTTGAAAAACCGTAACTTTGAGGCAATTAAGAAGCGGTTGTATGTGACCAGGAGGAATGGTATGGCTGTTCGTTCATCATCTGCGGAATGGAAGGGAACCCTGAAGGAGGGGGAAGGAATCCTGCGTCTTGGAAGCGGCGCCTGGGAGGGCCCCTTCACCTTTGCGTCACGTTTTGAGAGCGGACCGGGCACCAATCCCGAGGAGTTGATCGGCGCCGCCCAGGCGGGCTGTTTTTCGATGTTTCTCTCGGCCCTGTTGACCAAGGAGGGCTTTGTCCCCGACTCCATCCGCACCACCGCCAAAGTGCATCTCGGGGAAGGTCCCTCGATCACCCTCATCGAATTGAGCTGCGAAGCGCAGGTGCCCGGGATCACTACGGAGCGTTTTGCGCAGCTGGCCGGGGATGCCAAAAACAACTGCCCGGTCTCCAAAGCTCTGGCGGGTCCGGAAATCACGCTGGCAGCCGCACTGCTCCCCTGACCGCTCTGCGCGGGATCGGACCGGCATTTGAGCTGAAAGACCGGTCGGCAGACCGGAGTGTCAAGCGGACGGAGCGGGCAGATCGCTTTTCAAACCTCTCCAGGCTTCCTCCCAGAGCGTGAGGGTTGTGACGGCCGGGTTGCCGATATCATAGGACCGGGCGCTACGCCAGAACAACAGCGTCTTTTTCGGGTTGTGCAAGGCATGCCAGGGGATCAGCAGCGGCGGATAGCTGTAGACGCTTTTATAAACCAGATACAAACCCTCCGGCGTCGAGCCAAAGCGGGAGCCATAACGTAAATAGACGCTGCCGACCTTGACGGCGCCGGTGCGGGTTTCGACCGGCGCCTCCTCCGTCCCGGGGTACTGATTGGCCAGGGCTTCCCAGCCGCTGGCCGTACGGAACATCCCGCCCATCATCCGGGCCAGTTTGATGACCAGAAAGGCCAATCCGGCCATGGACGCGAGGATGAGCAGCGTGATTCCGCCGAAGACGGCGATACCTGCCATAGAAGACCTCCCTTTTTGTATAAGATAGAGATTCGCGCACGGCGAGTCAAGTGGAAACAGCAGCGCCGGGACGCAGAATCGCGGGTGTATCCTGCGCAGCTTTTGATTGCTATTTTCTTTCCGGTTTTATAAATTGGCGGATTAAAATCTAGCCTGGAGAGGATATGAGTCTGAGCAAAAAAATCGCCTGGGGAGTCGTTTCGTTGCTGGGGGCTTTTGCGTTTGCAGTGGCGACCAAGCTGGTGCGGGTGCAGGAGCAGGTCAATGCCGTCTGGATCCTCATCGCGGCGGTCTGCATCTATGTGCTGGCCTACCGCTTTTATTCGGCCTTCATCGCCGCCAGAGTGCTCGATCTCAACGACCGCCACAAAACGCCGGCGACGCTCTTCAATGACGGCCACGACTATGATCCCACCAACCGCTGGGTGCTCTTCGGCCACCATTTCGCCGCCATCGCCGGAGCTGGGCCGCTAATCGGTCCGGTGCTCGCGGCCCAGTTCGGATACCTCCCGGGGATGCTATGGATCCTCATCGGCTCGGTCATGGCCGGCGGCGTGCATGACTTCATCATGCTGGTCTTCTCGACGCGGCGTAACGGCAAATCCCTGGCGGAGATAGCCCAGGCTGAGGTCGGCCCGGTCGCCGGATTCACCGGCATGCTCGCCACCCTCTTCATCATCGTCGTCGCCCTCGCCGGATTGGGCATGGTGGTGGTCAAAGCCCTGGCCGACTCCGCCTGGGGTGCCTTCACTATCGCCGCCACGATCCCCATCGCCCTGCTGATGGGCTTTTACCTGCGCAAGCTGCGCCCCGGAAAGGTCGGCGAGGTTTCGGCCATCGGCGTCATCCTGCTCCTGCTGGCGGTGGTTCTGGGCAAGATGGTGCACGATACGCCGGCCCTGGCGCAGATCTTCACTTTGAGTGAAAAGAACCTCATCCTTCTGCTGGCCGCTTACGGCTTTTTAGCCAGCATCCTGCCGGTCTGGATGCTGCTGGCACCGCGCGACTATCTCTCCACCTATATGAAAATCGGCACCATCGCGCTGCTGGTCCTCGGCATTGTCTACGTCGCCCCCACCATCGTCTTTCCGGCAGTCTCGCGCTTCGCAGCCGGCGGCGGCCCGGTCATCCCGGGGCCCCTCTTCCCCTACCTCTTTATCACCATCGCCTGCGGCGCCATCTCGGGATTTCATTCCCTCATCGCTTCAGGCACAACCCCCAAGATGATCCGCTGTGAAAAGGATACCCGCTTCATCGGCTATGGGGCGATGCTCACCGAGGGTTTCATCTCGCTGATGGCCCTGATTGCCGCGACCTCGCTCGCCCCCGGTGACTACTTTTTCATCAACAGCCAGCTGCCCGAGCAGGTGCTCTCCACCATGGGCTTCACCATCGACAAAATCCACTGGTTCGAACAGCAGGTCGGGGTGCAGTTGGCCCATCGCACCGGCGGCGCTGTGACCCTGGCCATCGGTATGGCGAACATCCTCTCCGGCATTCCCGGGATGAAATCGCTGATGGCCTACTGGTACAATTTTGCGCTGATGTTTGAGGCGCTCTTCATTCTCACGACGATCGACGCCGGCACCCGCGTGGCGCGCTTCATCGTCCAGGAGTTCTTCGGCACCTTTTACAAGCCGCTGCGCGTCTACAACTGGTTGCCCGGGATGCTGCTGACCAGCGCCCTGGTGGTCTTCGCCTGGGGGTATCTGATCTGGACCGGCAGCATCGCGACGATCTGGCCGATGTTCGGAATCTCCAACCAGCTGCTGGCCGGACTGGCACTGACCGTCTGCACCACCATCCTCATCAAGATGAAAAAATTCAGATATATCTGGGTCACGCTGATCCCGATGGTCGTGATGCTGGTGATCACCCTGACCACCTCGGTGATGCAGGTGAAGTATTATCAGCACCAGCTGACGCTGCCCAACCTCAAACCGATCGAACGGTTCACCTTGAATCTCGATACGGTCCTGGTCGCGGTCATGGCAGGCCTGGCGGTGATTGTCGTCGTCGACAATGTCGCGAAGTGGCGCAAATACGCCCGTCTTCCCTACATCGAGCCTCACTCCGGTGGTGATAAAAGTCTGGTTCCGGTGGGTCTGGCAGCTGAGGAGGGGTGACCGCCCTCAATTCTGCGCATTGGCCGGCCCGTCTGATTTGAAATCCAGCAAGTAATTTTTGGCGCGCCCCTCGTAATGAATGACGAGGACGTGGTCACTGTTCAGGCCGTCCCAGGAATTGGGATAATCCTGCAGCATCTGATCGTAGGCGTCGTCAAAATCCTGGCGCGAAAGCCCCGCCTTGAAGTGACCGGCCAGGTTGGCGATCTCTTTTTTCAGCAATTTGGCAATCCCAGGCGCGTCGAAACAGACGCCGAAGTATCCGTCGGCGTCGCTTTGATGCTTGAGGAGCAAATCGATCTTCTCATCAGCCATGACCGCGGTGCAAAAATCCTGGATATCGCCGTTGCACAGGTCCAGCGGCGCCTCCAGCCATAAAGGGTCCTGGAGGTTATCCGGAAAGGCCAGGTTGGCGCGCAGTATGGGATATTTGCCGCGCAGATAGGGTGAAAAATGGATATTCCAGGAACGCTTGGAGGCAAAGACCTCTTTCACGCTGCCGGAATCGGGAACCAGCTCTTCAGAAAGCATCAACAAAATGCAGCCGCGACCATTCAAGGCAGTAAAATGCAGGATATCCAAAGGAATCGTCGCAAACTTGTCATTCCAGCTGGCGATGATCGCAACGCGCCCGGTGGCCGATCCAAAATTGTTCTCCGCCGTTTCTGAACGGAGGTTGTCTTCCAGAGAAGCCGTGCGTCTTTCCGGCAAGGTGAATTTCTTTTCAAAAAGTTCGAACATGGCAACCTCCCTCACCCTGTTTCGTGAAACAACTTGTCGTATACCAGCCCTGTTGATTAAACCGCTCCGCCACGCACTTTGAAAATCAGCCTCAACCGGTCCGCGAACCCGTGTTTCTCCGCCGACAGAGACGCCGAATCGATAAGACCATAGGCAAGAATTCCGGCATTGACCGTTAGAACATAAAGATGATACTCTTCCATGCGCATCGCCACTGGACGGCGGGGTATGTTTGTGCCCATCACGATTCCGGTGGTGCGCAGGTCGTGAATCAGCAGCAGATGGTCCTGCCCGAGCGAGCAAAGCAGATGGTTTGCATGGTCTATCGCAACGGCGAGCAAGGGAGCTGAATGGGAGAGGCGCTGGAAAATGCGTTCCCGGCTTTGGACATGCCATACCACCAGCACGCCATTCACGGTTCCGCATGCGGCATATTTACCGGTGTCATCCAGCGCAACGCAGGTTGCGTAATGGCCATGGCGTCCGAGAACGGACTCTCGCCAGCGGGTCTTGCCTTGGATATAGCAGATCTCGCCGTCCAGGAGCGAAACGAAATAGGCCTCAGGCCGATCGCCGGCCGCAATAGCCTGGACGCCGCTGGTGAAATCCAGTTCGGCGAGTGACAGGACGGCCTGGCTCTCCAGCACCACAATCTGATCGCGGCTGGTCCCGGCGGCGGGCCGGTTTTCCGGTCTGCTGCAGCTTAAGGCGGAGAAGGAGGTTGCGGGAAAATCCCGCGTCCATACCGGCACGCTGTTTTTCCAACGGACCGCCTTGCCTCCCTTGTCCACCGTAAAAGCCTTAGGCGTGTCGGAAGCGCGCTCATGGGCAAAGGTCATCGCGGTGACCGGATAACGATGCGGTGAGGCGGTGAGCTCGATCGGTGCCTTGCCCCGCTCCACCCACATCAGCCGGCCCCCGTAATGGTCGCCTCTTTCGTCGATCATCCCGGCGATCGCCAGGGCTTGCCGGCCTCCTGGGGCGACGGCGCCGGCGATCAGATTGCCGCCCGGTCCCCAATACCGCGCCGGTCCGGCTTGCGGAACCGGCTCCTGCAAATGGATGCGCCCGCTCTCTGCACCCACCAGCAGCCGGTTGCTCTGGCTGAGGCAGCTCAGAACCGTTGCATGGTGTGGAGATCCCCAGTCCGCCTTGGCGGTACCGCCGGGCTTGTTCAGCACCGAAAGCTCACGATTTTCAGATGCCCTGATCTCAATGAGATGATCGCTCAGGGTGGCGGCAAACCAGCGGCCGTCCGGGCCGGGACACAGGTGCTTGAGAACCGGGATACTGACTCTAGCAGCCGCCCTGGTTTGATCCGCCGTCAAATCATACAGCGTCAGATACTTTTGCGCGTCGATCACCAACAGGCTGCCGCCGTCGGGGGTCAGGCGCAAAAAGTCAACTTGCCCCTGATGCCGGATGATCGCGGATTCTGTCTCTTCCTGATAATTGCAGCAGTACACGGTGCTGTCTGCACCATAATAAAGCCGGTGCCCAGGCGCGTCGAACGCAAAGGCATCGCGCCCGAACTCGAAAGCGTGGTATATTTTGCCTCTTCTGAACGGTTTTTCAGTGGTCTTGTTGACGCGCAAATCGATACTATACACATGCGCGGCCCCAAGGACAATGCCGGTGTTCTCGTCCTGAAAAAAACAGGCAATAAACTGCTCGAACTGATCGACCCGCCAAACCAGCCGGTGGATGCCGGACCGCAAATCCCACAACAGCACCGAGGCATCGTTGCTGCAGCTCAGAGCGCGTCGACCGTCCCTGGAGAAAGCGACGGCGCTGACCCAGGAGGCGTGGGCATTCATCAGCCAGATGGGCGCTTCGTCATCGATACTCCAGTAGCCGATGCCGCCATCCAGCGCACCGCTTAAAAAACAGTGCTCATCCGGCGAAACCGTCAGGGCCGTAATCGGAGCCGAGTGCCCCTTCCGATCTCCGCTGCCAAAGCGGACGGGCTGCTCCAGGGTCAAACCGATGCCTTTATAGCGGTTCGCTTCCTGCAGCAATTTTTCGGAGTAGGTGCCTTGCCGATTCAGCGCCAGGTAATTGGCGACCTCCTGCACCAGAGCGAACGGAAAGTGCGCCAGCAGGGCGCTGCGCTCGGAAAGCAGGCGGTGCAACGTCTTCCAGCTTTGCGCAAGGGAGAGGTCCTGACAGGATCGCACAGCCTCCGATAAATTCACCAGCAATTCCTGGATGCCCGGGTATACTTCCTTTTCGCCGGGGCCGCCGTAATTAACCGCCAGGGCCTGAAGATACACCGGGTCATCATAGAGCGCCTGCAAACCCGCCAGGTCATTGCCCTGCAGCAGATGAAACGCCAGCTCATTCAACGCCCTGCCGGAAGCCTCCCTCCACTCACCGGTCTCATCGTAACGGCTCAGCACCCTGAAAAACCGGGCAAGATTTTGATGATAGGATACAATCTGGCCGGATGCCTTCAAGGCATCGCGCACACAATCGGCCACCTGGGTGTAATAAAAGCTCAGCCGGTTGGCGTCATCCCCCGGCCGTTCGGCCAGGTAAGGCGCTAGATCGTAATAGAGCTTCGCCCAGATGACATCCGGCAATTGCGTCACATTTTGCGGGGATTTCCGGTAGCGTTGTCTGAAATCCTCCCTGACTTGATCATCCAGCCACAACGCGTTAAGCATTTCATCTTCACTTAGGCCGTATCGTGCCAGGGCCAGAAAGGCCGAGCTGCGGTCCACCATGGGCCGGCCGTGTTGATCATTCCCTGCAATCCGGGCGAACATGGCCTGGGTCAATTCGCTGACAGTGACAGCCAGCCTTTTCACGGGAGTAAAGGACCGCCATTGACTGGTCTCCGTGCAGGCAAGACGTAAAAATAGCGGCGAGCCGTCCCTCCTTACCGCCTGTAGCAGTTCCTCGCGCTGATCCGGCATCAGGGTGCGGTGCAATTCTGCAAAAAACCGGTCGATCAGTTGCACACTCTCCGCTTCATACAAATCCGAAACCGGCACAAAGAGGGCTTCCGGCAGGTAGTCCTGGATCGCGGTGAACATGGCGCCGTCAGCGACCGAAAGGATCATGGCGACATGTGGCGGTAGCGATTTGGGCAGCCAGGCTAGGTCGCGGCCCTCGGGGTCGCTCAACTGATCCAACGCATCGAGAAAGATAGCGAGCGGGTGTTCTTCCGAGGCTTGCCGCAGGCATTCCTGGAATCTTTCCAGCAGGGCTACATAGTCGCCGGGTGTCCATTCCGCCGTGGCGCCGGCCTCTGCCGGCCGATCGGCCAGCGTTTCGCACGCGTTAATGAGGACTTGTCTGCTGCGTGACGATCGGGGTGTCAGTCCGAGGAAACGAATGAAGGTGAAGCGGCTTTGACAGATTTTTCGCGCCATGGCCATCAGAGCGGATTTCCCGGTTCCCGGTCTGCCGTGGAGCACAAGGATCCGCCCATCGGGATCGGCCAGGTACTCGCCGAGGCGCTCGAGGAGGGAATCTCTGCCGACGAAATGACGGATATGCTCACCGGCCTGCGCTTCATGGATGCTGGTTTCTTTGAGCAGGGCAGGGATGCGGGTCGCACGGCTGAGATCGGCTAGAATGGCAGCCGCCAGCCTCCGCCATACCGTTTCACACAAGCTCTCCTGGTGCGGCGGCGTATCCAGCAGGCGCAGACAGTCATTCAGCGACGCCGGCAAGTGGCCGATATGCGCTTGTGTCGGTCCGGCCTCCGTCCAGCTGGCATGAAAATCCACACATTTCTCGCCCAGCAGCGCACGCAGGCGTTCCTTTAAAGCCGTGAGGCGCCGGTATGCCTCTTCGTCGAGCATACCTCGGTCATCCAGGTCGAGGTAATCGCGGGCCAGCGCCGTATGGGGCATGCCTTCGATCTGGCGGAAATAGCAGGTGACATGATCCGTGGCCTCGGGCATATCGAACAAACCAGCATGGATTTCCTGCTCGGTGACCGACGCGGTATAGCGGACCTGGCAGCGGCCGGGTAGATTGCCGATGGATTTCGTGAACAGGTCGTGGAGTCTTTTTTCAAGCGGGTCCCAGTTCGCCTGATCCTCGAAAAGGCCCTGGCGCGGCTGCAGCAAATAAACCGGTGGAACCGAGTTGGCATCCAGACGGTACCAACCCGGTGCGCGGGGATCCTGATCTTCATGCCAGAGCAACAGCTCGTATTCCGCGGGGGAGAGGGATGCCGCAATGCTCTCCATTTCCTTAAGCGGGATGATCGAGGGCAGCGGGCGCCAGCCGTACCGTTCGCCCAGCAGGATGACGAAATTCAGTCGGGGGCTCGCCTCCTGGCAGCGACGGATCTCGTTCAAACAGATGTTCGTCGTCTCCTGGGACAAGTTGGCCTCTTCGCTGATGCCCCAGCGAAGATCGATGGGTTGAAAGCGTGCTCCATGCCGTGTGCACAGTTCTTTCAGGCGGGGGAAAACCCACTGATGCAGTGCGGACCGCTCCGCCCGCAAATCAGCGAAAGTAGAGCAAAAAAAGATACGGAAGGTATTCGAAATGGTGACGGGCATGGTGTTTTCGCGGATGGAATTCACCGGACGGCGGCAAAAGAAGCGTACTTGAGATCCATTCCGTATGGATCACCTTATCCGGGCGATGCTATTAGTAATGAACATAATTATTATAGGACTGAAAAGCAAGAGCATTGTTAAAATAATCAACAAATCCCGGTGCAGGGATACGGGTCCTGCAGCATATGGGACGCACAGGATATCCTCAGCGGATTCTTGCGGCGTGTTGACAGTGGATGGCGGGATCCTGCAGCATACGGGACGCACAGGGTATCCTCAACTTGCCGTAGGGATTCGAACCGGCTTGGCAAGGAAGGTGACAGATCGCCCACCTCGTCCCAGATGACCTGGGCACTCTCGCAATAGCCCGCGACGCCGATCCATTGTTCATAATCCGAGGTTTTGATCGTGGCAAAGGAAGTCCACTGCTGGTTGCCTCCCTCCTGCTCCGGAAGAAACTTGCCCCACTGCCGGCAGCAGACCTGTCATCGGAGGCCATCATGGGCCCCAAGCGCACATTGCAGAAGCGGGCGGGCGTCGGCGGGCGATGGGCATAAAAATCTGCGGCGGCTGAGGTGAGCAGGAATTGGATGACCGTATCCAATGACGCTTTATGCAGTTCAGACGCCCGGACTTGAGCGGGCGGCACCGGCCTGGTTTCGCTGCGCTTGAAGGGCGCCATGCTGCGGGCAGCAAAAAACAACAGGGCCCATCGGACGACAAGAGATTGCATGTTTCCTTCCTGGGCGCTGCAAAATGGGCTTTAGCCGGGCCGGCTACTCATTTCTCAGTGGGTATCGATATAGCCCTGCAGCTGTTCGTGCCATTTAGCGGTGTCATAAACCTGCGGATCGGTCGACTCATTCATCAGGAGGTCGAGCAGGTGACGGGGCCGGCGTCCGCCAATATGCAGGGCTTTGACGCAGGAGACACAATAGACGCATACCTCCTCGCAGGGCATGGCCTCCGCACGTTTTATCATCTGTTGCCGAATCTTGTATATGGGAAACCGGGGATAGAGATCATCCCCGCAGCAGACTGTGCGCGTCCCGTGAAACCGCGTTTCAACCACCTCGATGTTCATTTTTCGAAGCAGGTTGCGTACAGCCTGATGAACCTGGGGTTTCTCCCGCACCGGGCAGGGATCCTGCACCGACAGCCGCAGGCCGCAGTAATCCGGAAAGTCAAAGGCGTCGAGCCGGTCGATGATTTCCCACACCGAGATCGTGGAAATGCCCTCATAGAGGGTGCTGAAGCGCCGGTCGCAGCCGGCGCAGACGTTGACGATCACCGATCCCTTTTCGAGCTGCGGTTCGTGGCGGCAGCAAATGTTGTGCAGCCTTGTTTCCTGCCAAGTGCGGTTGAGGAGTTCGAGAATCCTGATTTCCATATCCGGCTTGTAGAGGCTCAAGGCGCAGCCGGGATTGAAGAAGGTTTTACCCGTCATGATTTTTCCTCGGTGTCAGCCGTGCGCGGATCGGTGCACCAGCCGCTTCTCCTCATGCAGAGGATTGCGGCTGGTAAAGAGTTGAAAAACACCCGCCGTCAGCGCTATTGCCGGCCGTGCGCCGCGATGCAGGCTATAACAAGCGGTGTGGCCATCTTACCCGCAGCCACCTGAACAAAGTGAATGTCGATACCACGGTTCAGGAAACGGCAATCGCCTTCCCGACCGATGCCCGGCTCTACTACAAGATGCGCGAAGCACTGGTTCGGGCGGCCGAGTCACGGGAGATCGTCCTACGGCAAAACTACCGTCGCC
>DAOLSP010000022.1 GCA_035419245.1 bacterium
CCGAGATCGCGATGGAAGAGGGTCTTCGTTTCGCCATCCGCGAGGGCGGCCGCACTGTCGGCGCCGGTGTGGTGACCAAGATCATTAAATAAACCATTCTGTCTGGATTGGGTACATAGTATAAGCGGAGTCTTTAAATGGCGGGTCAAAAAATTCGCATCAAGCTGAAAGCCTACGATCACCGTCTGATCGACATCTCCACCGAGAAGATCATCAAGACGGCCAAGCAGACCGGCGCGATGATCGTCGGGCCGATTCCACTCCCGACGCGCAAGACTGTTTACACCGTGCTGCGTTCGCCGCATGTAGATAAAAAGTCGCGCGAGCAGTTCGAGACGCGCATCCACAAACGGCTGGTCGATATTCACAACTCTTCGCCCAAGACTGTGGATGCCCTGATGAAACTGGAGCTGCCGGCGGGTGTCGATGTTGAGATCAAGGTCTGAGTCCTGTGTCACCCCTAATTGACCCGAAACCATCACAACCTTGCATAATGGTACTTCAATGCGTTCGATAATTGGAAAAAAGTTAGGTATGACCCGCGTCTTCGATGAAGCGGGCAATGTGGTCCCCGCAACGGTTATCGAGGCGGGTCCGAATGTCGTCACTCAGATCAAGACCGTTGAGAAGGATGGCTACACCGCCGTGCAGATCGGCTTCGGCAGCAAGAAGCTGAAGCACGTCACCAAGGCGGTGCAGGGCCAGACGAAAAAGAGCGGCAAGGGGCCCTTCGAGGTCGTCCGCGAGCTGCGCGATTTCGACAATGGCCAGGAGCTGCAGGTGGGCGATGAGATCAAGTGCACGATCTTCAGTCCGGGTGAGCTGGTCCGGGTGACCGGCATCACCAAGGGCTTGGGATTTCAGGGTGTGGTGCGCCGGCATCATTTTGGCGGCGGCCCCAAGTCCCATGGCCAGAGCGATCGCATGCGGGCTCCGGGCTCATTGGGTCAGTCCTCCTATCCCTCGCGCGTTTTCAAGGGGCTGAAGATGGCCGGACGAATGGGCGGCGTGCAGCAGACTGTGCGCAACGTGCGCGTGGTCAAGGTCGATGAGGCCAATAATCTGCTGATTATCAAGGGCGCCGTGCCGGCGACGGATCAAGGTATTGTTCTAATCAGAAAGTAATTGACCTATGAAACTGGAAGTTTTTAAGAAAGATGGAGCATCGGCTGGCCGCGAGGTGGAACTTGCCGACGGCGTTTTCGGAGTCGAGCCCAACCAGCATGTCCTCTATCTGGCGGTGAAGACCAATGCCATAAATCTGCGCCAGGGTACGGCGGCCACCAAGACCCGCGGCATGGTCTCGGGCGGCGGCAAGAAGCCGTGGAAGCAAAAGGGACGCGGCACGGCCCGTTCGGGTTCCAGCCGCTCTCCGATCTGGCGCGGCGGCGGCACCGCGCACGGCCCACAGCCGGTCGTCTACGAACAGAAGCTGCCACGCAAGGTGAAGCGCCTGGCGCGCATCTCCGCTCTCTCCGCCAAGGTCAAGGATGCGGCGGTCACGGTGCTGGAAGATTTCACCCTCGAAGCCGTCAAAACCCGGGAGATGGCCCAGTTGCTGAAGGCCTTCAAGCTGGATGGGGCCAAGACCCTGATCCTGCTGCCCGGCTACGATGCGGACCTGCTCCGCGCCAGCCGCAACATCGCCAATCTCAAGGTGCAGGTGGCCACCGATGCCTCGACCACCGAGCTGCTCGACTGCAAGGCCCTGTTGATCATGGAAAGTGCCATTAAAAAGCTGGAAGGTTCATTACAATCATGAAAAGCAAACGCCTCATTCTGGTCAAGCCCATCCTGACCGAAAAAATGCTCAAGATGCAGGAGACTGCCGGCAAGTATGCCTTTGTCGTGGATCGCGCGGCCAACAAGATCGAGATCAAGCAGGCGGTGGAAAGGAAATTCGAAGTCACCGTCGACGAGGTTTCGACTGTGGTGGTCAAGGGCAAGGCCAAGCGGATGAACACGCGCCGGGGGCTGACCTCGGGTAAGCGCGCCGACTGGAAAAAGGCCATTGTCACGCTGCGCAGCGGCGACAAGATTGATTTTTTTGAAGGTTCGAAAACCAAATAGCTGAACACCTGGAGATCGTTACATGCCCATAAAAACATTCAAGCCAATCACACCGGGTCAGCGTTTCAAGAGTGTGAACACGTTTGAAGAGGTCACGGCGCAGAGCCCGGAGCGCTCCCTGCTGGTGCCGTTACACAAGTCGGGCGGTCGCAACAACCGCGGCCGGGTCACCTCGCGCCATCGCGGGGGCGGCCATAAGCGCTTCTACCGGATCATCGATTTCAAACGCGACAAGCTGGAAATCCCGGCTGTGGTGGCCTCGATCGAGTATGATCCCAATCGCACCGCCAATATCGCCCTGCTCAAGTATGCCGACGGCGAAAAGCGGTATATCCTTGCTCCGCTTGGCCTCCAGGTCGGCGATGCGCTGCTCTCCGGCGAAGCCCCCGAAATTCGGGTGGGCAATGCCATGCCGCTGGAGAAGATCCCGATGGGCACCCTGGTGCACAATGTCGAAATGAAGAAGGGTAAAGGCGGCCAGCTCGCGCGCACCGCCGGTTCCTACGCCCAGCTGATGGCCAAGGAGAAGGAATACGGCCAGCTGCGGCTGCCCTCCGGGGAGGTGCGCATGGTGCGTCTGGAATGCCGGGCCACCATCGGCCAGGTCGGCAATACGGATCATGAGAATGTGACCATCGGCAAGGCGGGACGCAGCCGCTGGTTGGGGCGCCGCCCCCATGTGCGCGGCGTGGCGCAGAACCCGGTCGACCACCCGATGGGCGGAGGCGAGGGCAAGAGTTCGGGCGGACGTCACCCGACCACCCCCTGGGGCAAACCGACCAAGGGATATAAAACGCGGAAGAGAAAATCCTCCGATCGTCTCATTGTGAAACGCAGAAAATAACGGAAGTCAACATGGCAAGATCGATCAAAAAAGGGCCGTATATCGACGCCAATCTCCTGGCGAAGATCGATGAGCTCAACCGAATCAATCAGAAGAAGGTGATCAAGACCTGGGCGCGGCGCAGCACCATACCCCCGGAGTTCATCGGTCACACCTTGGCTGTGCACAACGGCAATAAATTCGTCCCCGTTTTTATTTCCGAGAACATGGTCGGTCACAAGCTGGGTGAATTTGCCCTGACCCGTACCTTCCGCGGCCACACCGAGAAAAAGTCGGAAAAAGCAGCCAAATAGCGAAGCGATAGTTTGGAGAATTTTTCATGGAAGCAAAGGCGGTAGCAAAATGGGTCCGCAAGTCCCCCCTGAAGGTCCGGCGCGTCGCCAAGCTGGTGCGCGGCAAGGTTGTTCAGGATGCGCTGAATATCCTCCATTTCAGCGACACCGCGGCCTCCGAGCCCCTGGAAAAAGCCATCCGTTCGGCGGTTTCCAATATGCTCAACAAGGAAGAGGGCAACAAGTTGTCGCCCGAGGATCTCTACATCAAGGAACTGCGCATCGATGAAGGCTATATGCTCAAGCGGTTTCGGGCCGCATCGATGGGCCGGGCCACGCGGATCCGCAGGCGCACCTGTCATATTTCGGTGGTGGTTGCAGACAAGGCAGTCAACTAGATTTTCTTACAGGAGAGTATTTTGGGACAAAAGACCAATCCTAAGGGCTTCCGGCTGGGAATCATCCGGTCATGGGATTCCAACTGGTTTGATGAGCGCGATTTCGCCAAGAAGCTGAGCGAAGACATCATGCTCCGCCGCTACGTGCGCAACCGTCTGCAGAAGGCCAGCATCTCCAAAATCGAGATTAGCCGGACGCCGAAGCAGATTACCCTGACCATCCATACCGCCCGTCCGGGCATCGTGATCGGCCGCAAGGGTGCCGAGGTGGACAAGCTGCGCGAGGAGCTGCAGCGGGTGACCGGCAAGGATGTACAGCTGAACATCAACGAGATCAAACGTCCGGAGCTGGATGCCTATCTTGTTGCCGAGTCGATCGCCAGCCAGCTTGAGGGCAAGGTTTCGTTCCGCCGGGCGATGAAGAAGGCGATCCAGTCGACCATGCGCATGGGCGCCGAGGGCATCCGCATCTGCTGTTCCGGCCGTCTCGGCGGCGCGGAGATGGCGCGGGTCGAGCAGTACAAGGAGGGCCGGATTCCCCTGCACACCCTGCGTGCGGACATCGATTTTGCGCGGGCGACCTCGCGGACCTCTTATGGCGCCATCGGGGTCAAGGTCTGGATCTGCCGCGGTGAAATCATCGGCGAACAATAATTATCGGATTTGATCAATATCTTAGCGGAGTATTCTAGTCATGTTAATGCCCAAGCGCATAAAATTTCGCAAGCACCAGCGCGGCCGGATGAGAGGCCTGGCGGTGCGCGGTTCGCTGCTGGCCTTCGGCGAATATGGTCTCAAGGCCGTCGAGCCGCACTGGATTACCGCCCGGCAGATTGAAGCCGCCCGTATCGCGATGACGCGCTATATCAAGCGCGGCGGCAAAATCTGGATCCGGATCTTCCCGGATAAGCCGTGCACCAAGAAGCCGGCCGAGACCCGTATGGGTAAGGGTAAGGGTGCCCCCGAATATTGGGTGGCGGTGGTCAAACCAGGCCGCATCATGTTCGAGATCGCCGGTGTGGATGAGACCACGGCCCGCGAGGCCCTGCGCCTGGCGGCCCACAAGCTGCCGGTTAAATCCCGGTTCGTCTCCGGCGCGGAAATTGGAGAGTAGAAATGAACAAGACCGAAGAACTGCGTAAACTGCCGCTCAAGGAGATCGAGATCCAGTTGGAAGACGCGCTGGTGGAGATGGAAAACCTGCGCATCCAGCACTCGACCCGTCAGCTCGACAATCCCCTGCGCATTCGCAAGGTGCGCCGCGATATCGCCCGGATGCGGACGATCATCAATGAGATGCGCAGCGCCAAGCAAGCCTAGATTCTCTTTTAATGCCATTGGAGAGTGTTGTGGAAAGAAAACAGAGAAAAGTGAAGATCGGGATTGTCGCCAGCGACAAGATGGACAAGAGCCGTGTGGTGACGGTCCAGCGCTTTGTCAAGCACCCCCTCTATAAAAAGTATGTCAAGAAGACCTCCAAGTTCATGGCGCACGATGAGAACAACACCAGCCATGTCGGGGATGTCATCAAGATCATGGAGACCCGCCCCTTGAGCGCCCGCAAGCGCTGGCGGCTGATCGACGTCATTGAGCGTGCCAAGTAACGTTGTGCGAATCCGAAGCGAAAGGTTTGAGTCATGGTTCAGGAATATACCCGGCTTAATGTCGCGGACAACACAGGCGCCAAGAAGGTGATGTGTATCCGGGTGCTCGGCGGCTCGAAGCGTCGCGTGGCCACGGTAGGCGATATCATCATCGTCACCGTCAAACAGGCCATCCCCAACAGCAGCATCAAGAAGGGGGACAAGAGCAAGGCCGTGATCGTGCGCACCAAAAAGGAGAAGCGCCGTCCGGATGGATCCTACATCCGCTTCGACGAGAATGCAGCGGTGCTGATCAACGATGCGATGGAACCCAAGGGCACGCGCATCTTCGGCCCGGTGGCGCGCGAGCTGCGCGAAAAACAGTTTATGAAAATCGTCTCATTAGCTCCTGAAGTGCTCTAGACTATTGATAAAGGCCATAAACAATGCGTGTTAGAAAAAACGATCAGGTCCTGGTTGTCGCCGGGAACTACAAAGGGAAAAAGGGCAAGGTGCTCAAGGTTTTCCCGGAAAAGTCCCAGGTGATCATCGAAGGCGTGCACTTTATCAAAAAGGCGACGCGCCAGAGCCAGCAGAATCCCCAGGGCGGCATCGTCGAGAAAGAGGCTCCCATCCATGTCTCCAATGTCATGGTCATCTGCCCCAAATGCAACACCCCGGCGCGGATGGGCTCCAAGCAGGTCTTCGATGAGGCCAAGAGCCGCAAGGGTCATGTGCGCGTCTGCAAGAATTGTAATGAGATGCTGGTAACCCAGAGTTAGCAATAACCTTAAAAATCGGGCAAATCAACATGGCTGAAGAAAAATATAAACCGCGATTGATCGACGTCTACGCCAAGGAGGTCCGGCCGCAACTGCAAAAGCGTTTCAACTATAAGAACGTGATGCAGGTGCCGCGCATCGAAAAGATCGTCCTCAATATGGGCGTCGGCGATGCCACGGAGAACGCCAAGAATGTCGACAGTGCTGTGGAAGAGATGAGCAAGATCGCCGGGCAGAAGCCCATCATCCGCCGGGCCCGCAAGTCGATCTCCAATTTCAAGCTGCGTGCGGGTATGCCGATCGGCTGCAGCGTCACCCTGCGCCGCTGGCAGATGTACGAGTTCCTCGACCGCCTCATCACCATCGCCATCCCCCGCGTACGCGACTTCCGCGGCCTGCCGGTCAAATTCGACGGCCGCGGCAACTACAACATGGCGATCAAGGAACAGATTGTCTTTCCGGAGATCGATTACGACAAGGTGGAAAAGACGCGCGGCATGAACATCACCATCGTAACTACGGCAAAAACCGATGAAGAGGCCCTCGAACTGCTGACGGCGTTCGGGATGCCGTTCATCCGTCGCTCGTAATATCTAACAGAAGAGGAACGGCATTGGCTAGAAAAGCGTTAGTTGTCAAGTCCAAGAGGACCCCGAAATTCGCAGTGCGTGCTTATAACCGGTGTTCTCGCTGCGGCCGGCCCAGAGCCTTTTACCGCAAGTTCGGCATTTGCAGACTCTGTTTCCGCGATCTCGCACTGGAAGGGTTGATCCCCGGCGTCAAGAAAGCCAGTTGGTAGAACGCCTGGTTCCCTTTTTTGTAACTCACTTTCATCACAGCGTTGAGCTTGTCAGGGAGAAGATACATGTCTAAGACTGATCCCATCGCAGACTACCTAACCTGTATCAGGAATGCGACCAGGGCCAATCATCCCAGAGTAGATATTCCTGCCTCCAGACTGAAACAGGAGATCACCAAGATTCTGCAGGAAGAAGCCTACATAAAGAACCACGTCATTATCAATGACGGCAAACAGGGCGTCATCCGCATCTACTTGAAGTATGATCATGACAACAAGAGTGTAATTTCCGGTCTGCGTCGCATCAGCAAGCCCGGATACCGCCGCTATGTCAATCACAAAGCGGTGCCGCGCGTTTTCAACAATCTCGGCATCGCCATTGTCACCACCTCCGAGGGGGTGATGACGGGTCAGGAAGCGCGCAAACGCGGCGTCGGCGGCGAAGTACTCTGCTATATTTGGTAAATCCTAAGGACAGGAGTATATCGTGTCACGAGTTGGAAAAGCTCCCATTACCATACCGGATGGCGTCAAGGTCGACGTCGCCAACAACCTGGTGACGGCCACCGGTCCCAAGGGCAAGCTCGCGGTGCAGGTGCACCCGGAGCTGCTCGTCAAGATCGAGAACGGTCTCCTCGAGATCCAGCGGCCGAACGATGACAAGCACATTCGCAGTCTGCACGGATTGACCCGGACCCTGGTCGCCAATGCGATCGAAGGCGTCTCCAAGGGCTTTGAGAAGAAGCTCGAGATCGTCGGCGTCGGCTTCCGCGCCGAGATGAAGGGCACGCATGTGCTCCTCTCCCTGGGCTATTCGCACCCGATCATCATCGCCCCGCCCCCGGAGATCACCCTCGCGACCGAAGGCAACAACATCATTGTCGTGCGCGGGATCAGCAAGGAACTGGTCGGGCAGATTGCAGCCAAGATCCGCAGCCTGCGCAAGCCCGAACCCTACAAGGGCAAGGGTGTCCGCTACCTCGGCGAGGTCGTGCGCAAGAAGGCCGGCAAGACTGCGGCGTAACAGGGCAGGCCGTACCGCGGCGTAACCCCGTCCGGGACGCCGGGCCGCGGCAGCGTTATCAAACCATAACCTGATGAGTCTATACAATGGCTGACAAAGCATACATGAAAATCGAAGCACGGGAGCGGCGGCACAGCCACATCCTAAAGCACCTGCGCGGCACCGGTGAACGGCCGCGCCTGGTGGTCTTCCGCAGCAACAAGCACATCTATGCTCAGGTCGTTGATGATCTGAGCCGGACGACCCTCTTCGCCGCCAGCACCCTCAGCAAGGCGATCCGTGACGAGGTGGCCAAGGCCAAGGGCAAGAAAGCGCAGGCCAAGCTGGTCGGCAAACACCTGGCCGAACTGGCCAAGAGCAAAGAGGTGAAAACCATCGTCTTCGACCGCGGCGGCTATCTCTACCACGGCCGTGTCAAAGCGCTGGCCGAGGGAGCCCGCGAGGGTGGATTGCAGTTCTAGGCGAACGCATATGGATTTTAACATGAGGAACAGACGTTGGAAAAGATAAATCCCGGTGAATTTGAACTGACGGAGCGGGTGGTCCAGGTCAACCGCGTTGCCAAAGTGGTCAAGGGTGGCCGCCGCTTCAGCTTTAACGCGATCGTTGTGGTCGGCGACGGCCACGGCCGCGTCGGCATCGGACTCGGCAAGGCCAACGAGGTGACCGATTCGATCACCAAGGGCGCGGATGCGGCCAAGAAGAGCCTGATCCGGGTGCCGGTGGTCAACGGCACCATCACCCACGAAATCGAAGGCAAATATGGCGCCGGCCGGGTCTTTCTGAAACCCGCAGCGCCCGGAACCGGGGTCATCGCCGGCGGCGCCGTGCGCGCCATTCTTGAATCGGCCGGTTATACCGATATCCTGACCAAAAGCCGCGGCTCGGCCAACCCCCACAATGTGGTCAAGGCGACGATTGCGGCCCTGGAAAACCTCATGGACGCCGGCACGGTCTCCCGCAAGCGCGGGCTCCCGGTGATGCAGGTTTTCAAAACCGTGCCCAAGCCGAAAACCGTCGTCAACGAATAAGCGGATGGATTACCAACCATGAACAAGAAAAAAACAGGCAAGCAGATCAGGATCACGCTGGTGCGCTCCACCATCGGATCGATCGCCAAACACAAAGCCACGGCCATCGCCCTCGGCTTGCGCCACCCCAACAACAGCGTGGTGCACTATGATACGCCGGTCATCCGCGGCATGGTGGATAATATCCGGCACCTGGTTAAAGTGGAAGAACTGTAAGATTCAGGCTAACGCTAGCAACTGAGGACAGGATGAATTTAGCTAATTTGACATACGCGGAAGGTGCGGTCAAGGATCGCAAACGGGTTGGCCGCGGTGGGGCGCGCGGCAAACAGTCCGGTCGCGGCTCCAACGGCGCGCGTTCACGCTCCGGTTTCAAGAATCGCGCCTGGTTCGAAGGCGGCCAGATGCCCATCCAACGGCGTCTGCCCAAACGCGGTTTCAAGAACCCCAACCGTGTCGATTTCCAGGTGATCAATGTCGGCGACCTCAACCGGCTGGCCGGCAGTGAAGAGCTCACCCCCGCGACTCTCTTCGAGATGGGCGCCATCAGCAAGAGCGGAGTCCCCCTCAAGGTCCTCGGCGATGGCGAAGTAACCAAGAAAATCACCGTATCGGCCAATGCCTTCAGCAAGAGCGCGCAGGAAAAAATTGAAGCGGCCGGAGGAAGGATTACCAAGCTATGATGGGCAGCCTGGCCAACATCTTCAAGATTCCGGATCTGAAACGGCGCATCCTCTTCACCGCCGCCGTGCTCATCGCCTATCGTATCGGTGGCCATGTCCCGGTCCCCGGCATCAACGCCACCGCCCTGGTCGACTACTTCAAGCAGAATTCGGCCGGCCTGATGGGGCTCTATGACCTCTTCGCCGGCGGCGCCTTCCACCGCGCCACCGTTTTCGCCCTGGGCATCATGCCCTACATCTCGGCCTCGATCATCATCCAGCTGCTCGGGGCCGTCGTGCCCTATTTCCAGAAGCTGCAGAAAGAGGGCGAACAGGGACGCAAAAAGATCACCCAGCTCACCCGCTACGGGACGGTGGCGATCTCGGCTCTGCAGGCCTTCGGCGTCAGCATCTTCCTCGAGAGCCTGAACAACAGCGCCGGCGCCTCGGAACTGATCGTGCCGCAGCCGGGCTTCGCCTTCCGTTTCATCACCATGCTGGCGCTGACCGCCGGCACGGTGCTGATCATGTGGTTCGGTGAGCTGATCACCGAGCGCGGCATCGGCAACGGCATTTCGCTGATCATCTTCATCGGCATCGTCGCGCGCTTCCCGAATTCGATCTTCTCAGAACTCCAGCAGGTGATCGCCGGCAACCGTACCATCCTGGTCGAGATCGTCCTCTGGGTCCTCTTCGTCTTCACCGTCGCGAGCACGGTCCTGCTTACCCAGGGCACGCGCAAGATCCCGGTGCAGTACGCCAAGCGCGTCGTCGGCCGCAAGATCTACGGCGGACAGAGCACCCACATTCCGCTCCGCGTCAACACCGCGGGCGTCATGCCGATCATCTTCGCCCAGTCGATCCTGTTCATTCCGCAGACGATCATTCAGTTTTTCCCGAACAGTGATTTCATGGTCTCGCTCAACCAGCTCTTCAGCTACCAGTCCTCGTTCTACTGGTTGCTCTACGGCATCATGATCGTCTTCTTCACCTATTTCTACACCGCCATCGCCTTCAATCCGGTCGATGTGGCGGATAATATGAAAAAGTACGGCGGCTTCATCCCGGGCGTGCGGCCGGGGAAGAAGACCTCCGAATATATTGATCATATCCTGACGCGTATCACCCTGCCGGGCTCGATCTTCCTGGCGATCATCGCGATCCTGCCGGCCTTCATCGCCAAGCTGACCAACGTCGGTTACGACTTTGCCAGCTTCTTCGGCGGGACCTCGTTGCTGATCGTCGTCGGTGTCGCCCTCGATACCTTGCAGCAGGTCGAGTCGCATCTGCTGATGCGCCATTACGACGGCTTCCTCAAGAGCGGCAAGATTCGCGGCCGCCGGCGCTTCTAGGGCGGAAAGGGAAGAGCGACGATGAGACTGGTATTCCTGGGGGCGCCGGGATCGGGCAAGGGGACCCAGGCGGTTTGGCTGCAGGGACGGTTCGGGATTCCGCAGATCTCCACCGGCGACATCCTGCGCAAGGCGGTCACCGAGGGGACTGAACTGGGCAAAAAGGCCGATTCGATTATGAAGAGCGGCGCCCTGGTTTCCGATGAGCTGATCATCGCCTTGATGCGCGAGCGCCTTGGCCAGCCGGATTGCGCCCGGGGATTCATCCTCGACGGATTTCCGCGCACGATCGCCCAGGGCGAGAGCCTCGACGCGATGCTCGGGCCGGCGCGGGCGATCCAGAGCGCCATCTTTTTCGAGGTTTCGGAGGCGGAGATCATCCGGCGTCTGACCAGCCGGCGGACCTGCGCCCAGTGCGGGCGCATCTACAACATTCTCAGCGACCCGCCCCCGGCCAGCGGCGCCTGCGGCAGCTGCGGCGGCGCGATCATCCAGCGCAAGGATGATTCGGAGGAGACGGTGCTGAGCCGGCTCAAGGTCTATGAAGAAAAGACCGCACCGTTAAAAGAGTTTTACTATAAGCAAAAAAAGTTGTATATTTTACGCGCAGAGCAGCCGGTGGAGCGGGTGCGCGCCGAGCTGGAAGCCCTTCTGGCCGGACTCCAGGCGGTATGATCGCCATCCGTAGCGAGAAAGAGATCGAGCTGATCCGGCAGAGCGGCCGGATCCTGGCAGCCGCGCTGAGCCTGGCGGAATCCCGGATCGCAGCGGGCGTGGTGACCGGTGAGCTCGATGAGGAGATCGCCGCTTATATCATCGCCAAAGGCGGCCGGCCCGCCTTTAAGGGCTACAACGGTTATCCGGCCAATACCTGCATCTCGATCGACGATCAGGTGGTGCACGGGATACCCGGCAAACGGGCGATGCGGGAGGGCGAGATCGTCAGTGTGGATGTGGGTGTTCTTTTGAATGGATACTATAGCGATGCCGCCCGCACTTTCAAGGTGGGTACGGTGGACCGGACCAAGGAGCGGCTGATGCAGATCACCCGCGAATCCCTGGAAAAGGGAATCGCGGCGGCGGTCGACGGCAACCGCCTCTCCGACATCGGGCATGCGATACAAAGCCATGTGGAGGCCGCCGGGTTTTCGGTGGTCCGCGATCTGGTGGGACACGGCATCGGTCAGGCTATGCACGAGGAACCGCAGATACCCAACTACGGCGTACCCGACCAGGGACCGCGCCTCAAGACGGGGATGGTCCTGGCGATCGAGCCGATGGTCAACGCCGGAAGCTGGCGGGTGCGCACGCTCGAAGATCAATGGACGGTGGTCACCGCCGACGGCAAGCCCTCGGCCCATTACGAGCACACCGTGGCCGTCCGCAAGGGCGGTGCGGAAATACTAACGCTGGAATAGAACAGGCCTGTATGCCAAAAGAAGCTTCGATCAAGATCGATGGCGTCATTCTGGAAACCCTGCCCAATGCATCCTTCCGGGTGGAGTTGGAGAACGGCCACAAGGTGCTGGCTCACATCTCCGGCAAGATGCGGATGCATTTTATCAAGATATTGCCGGGCGACAAAGTTACTGTGGAATTATCGCCCTACGATCTGTCCCGAGGACGGATCACCTATCGCTTCAAATAAGCTGAGAATTCTAGGTCCGAGGTAAGCAATGAAAGTCAGATCATCGGTAAAAAAAATCTGCGATAGCTGCAAAATCATACGCCGCAAGGGTACGATTCGTGTTATCTGCAAAAAGAATCCCCGGCATAAACAGCGCCAGGGATAATTTCCATCTAAACAAAGGAGAGTGCTTTGGCTCGTATTTCAGGCATAGATCTACCGCGCGATAAACGCATCGAAGTGGCGCTTACCTACATCTTCGGCATCGGCATTACCACTTCGCGTGAGATCCTCGAAAAGACCCGGATCAATCCGGACACGCGCGTGCGGGACATGCAGCCCGATGAAGTGGCCAAGATCCGCGACCTGATCGCGAACGACTACAAAGTGGAAGGCGCCCTGCGCAGCGAGACGCAGATGAACATCAAGCGCCTCATTGATATCGGTTGTTACCGGGGAATGCGTCATCGCCGCAACTTGCCGGTCAGAGGACAGCGGACCCACACCAACGCCCGCACCCGCCGCTCGCGCCGCGGTGGCGTCGGTATTCGCAAGAAGAAATAAGTGTGCTAATCGGCTTTTATTCCAGAGAGGTGTGCATTGGCTAACCCCAAAAAGAAGACCACCAAGAAACGCGAAAAGGTGGAGGCGAACGGCGTCGCCCATATCCGGGTGACGTTCAACAATACCAACATCACCCTGACGGACATGTACGGGAATGTGATCTCGTGGGCAACCGCCGGCCGCGCCGGCTTCAAGGGCTCGCGCAAGAGCACGCCCTACGCCGCCCAGATGGCCGCCGAATCGGCCGCCAAGGAGGCCATCGATCTCGGCCTGCGCCGTGTCGACGTCCTGGTCAAGGGCCCCGGTTCAGGACGCGAAGCCGCCGTGCGCTCGCTTCAGGCCGCAGGCCTTGAAATCAGCTCGATCAAGGATACCTCGCCCATCCCGCATAACGGCTGCCGCCCGCCCAAACGCCGGCGCGTCTGATCGCAAGGTGGATTCGAGGTTTTGTGTAACCCTGTATTGAACCGTTGCATACGATATGCCTGTCCCGTGACAGGGACTTTATGAGGAGGTTCCATTTTATGGCAAGAGACACAGGAGCGGATTGCAAACTTTGCCGCCGCGAAGGCATGAAGCTCTTTCTGAAGGGCACCAAATGCACCAGCGATAAGTGCACCTTTGATAAAAAGGGCTACGCCCCGGGCCAGCACGGCCGCACCCGCCGTTTCAAGCAGTCCGAATATTCGGTGCAGCTGCGCGAGAAGCAGAAGGTGAAACGGATCTACGGCCTGCTGGAGCGCCAGTTCCACACCTATTTCGAACGCGCCGAACGCCTCAAGGGCATCACCGGCGAGAACCTGCTGCGCCTGCTCGAAACCCGCCTCGATAACGTGGTCTACCGTCTCGGTCTGGCCCCCTCGCGCACGACGGCGCGCCAGCTGGTGCGCCATCGCCATGTCCTGGTCAACGGCGAGCTGGTCGATATCCCCTCCTACCAGCTCAAGGCCGGCGACGAGATCCGCATCCGCGAGAAGAGCCGCCAGCTCGAGGTCATCCACAGCGCCATGAAGCGCGTGCGCGACGGCAAGATGGTCTCCTGGCTCTCCCTCGACAAAGCTCTGATGCAGGGCACCATCCTCGAGCAGCCGGCGCGCGACGCTATCCCCGTGGATGTGAACGAGAAACTAATCGTTGAGCTCTATTCCAAGTAAGGACCTTCAGGCCCGGCCTGGCAATAGTCGCAGTCAACCCATCAGATAATGGAGTTCTAAATGGCTTTACCAAGTTTTCAGATGCCCGAAAGCATCGAACTGGACGAGTCAACCTATACCAATACCTACGGCAAGTTCATCGTTCAGCCCCTGGAGCGCGGCTTCGGCGTGACCATCGGCAACGCCTTCCGCAGGGTCCTGCTCTCCTCCATCCCCGGCGCCGCCATCACCACCTTTCGCATCGACGGCGTCCTGCATGAGTTCAGTACCATCCCCGGGGTGAAGGAGGATGTCGCCACCATCGTGCTCAACCTCAAGCAGGTCCGGCTGAAACTGATCGACAAAAAGCCCGACAAGATCACCCTGCACCTCAAGGGTCCGCGCCTCTTCACCGCCCGCGATATCCAGGAGCAGTCGACCGATTTCGAGATCCTCAATCCCGAATGGCATATCGCCACCCTCAACGATGAGGCCGATTTCACGATCGAGCTGCGCATCGGCCGCGGCCGCGGCTACGTCCCGGCTGAGGAGAACCGTCAGGCCGATCTGCCGCTGGGCACCATCCCGATCGATGCGGTTTTCACCCCGATCGTGCGCGTCACCTATACCGTCGAGAACACCCGTGTCGGCCAGCGCATCGATTACGAACGGCTGATCCTCGAGATCTCAACCGACGGCAGCATCACCCCCGATGATGCCCTCAGTTTCGCCGGCAAGATCCTGCGCGACCATATCCAGCTCTTCATCAATTTCGATATCGATACCGAGGAGGAAGAGTCGCAGGAGGTGGATGAGGAGGCGATCCGCATCCGCAAGCTGCTCAAGATGAGCGTCGATGAACTCGAGCTTTCGGTGCGCTCGCACAATTGCCTAATGGCCGCCAACATCAAGACCATCGGCGACCTGGTGCGCCGCGATGAGCCGGAGATGCTCAAGTTCCGCAATTTCGGCCGCAAATCCCTCTCCGAACTGACCAAGATCCTCGAGGAGAAGGGCATCACCTTCGGGATGGATGTGGACAAATATCTTAAAAAAGGCGACGATTAATACTGCAGCCATCCTGCATGGCTTTGCATAAGCAGAGGATTTCATTCATGAGACACGGCAAATCTGGAAGAACATTAGGCAAAACCCACAGCCATCGCAAGGCGATGATGGGCAATATGGCGGCCTCGATCCTGAGCCACAAGAGCATCATTACCACCACGCCCAAGGCCAAGGAGGCGCGCGGGGTGGTCGAACGGCTGATCACCTTCGCCAAGAAGAATGACCTCGCCGCCCGGCGCATGGTCATGCGCACCATCAAGGACAAGGAGCTGGTCCGTGAGCTCTTTGACGAGATCGGTCCCAAGTTCGCCGACCGCAACGGCGGCTATACCCGGGTGATCAAACTCGGCAACCGCCAGGGTGATGGCGCCTCGATGGCTATTTTTGAGCTGGTCGGCTACGAAGGCACCAAGGCCGCCAAGATCGAGAAGCAGCGGCAGAAACGCCAGGAGAAGGTGGCCAAGAAGAAGAAAGAGATGGAAGAGGCCGCCGCCCAGGCGCAGAAACAGCAGCCGCAGGAAGAGGAAGAGACCCCCAAGAAGTAATCCTCTCCTGACACGCTTTAAAAGGGCCATCTTGCGATGGCCTTTTTTTATGCCCGCCGGCCCGTATCGCGCCGACCCGGCCCCCGTCTTGAGTCCCTCTCCATTATTTTTACTGGCATTTTGTCGCGCGTATTCGTACATTAGCCGCATAATCATGAACAGTACAATCCCACCGGACACTGCCATGCCCCTCGCCATCGGATCCGATCATGCCGGCTACGCCCTCAAGCAGCACCTGCGCCGCTGGCTTGAAGAGAACGCTATCGACTATACCGATTTCGGCTGTTATGCCGAGACCCCCTCGGTTGATTACGCCGATTTCAGCTTCCGCACCGCCACCGCGGTCAGCAGCGGCCTGTGCGAGCGCGGCGTGGTCATCTGCGGCACCGGCATCGGCGCCATGATCACCGCCAACAAGGTGAGCGGCGTCCGCGCCGCCCTCTGCACGACCGACTATATGGCCGAGATGGCGCGCCGTCACAATGACGCCAACCTGATCGCTTTCGGGGGGCGTACCACCGAGCCCGACCAGGCCGTCCGGATGCTGCGCCTGTTTCTCGATACCCCGTTTGACGGCGGCCGCCACCTCGGCCGCATCCAGAAAATCCATCGACTCACCGGCCGATGAGCCATCACAGCTTGAAGGAGAGACCATGTCGTATGTCCAATCGCAGGATCCAGCCGTTTTCGCGGCGATCCAGAAGGAGATCCACCGCCAAAACGACAAACTGGAGCTGATCGCCTCGGAGAATTTCGTCAGTCTGGCCGTGCTCGAGGCCCTGGGCCAACCCATGAACAACAAGTATGCCGAAGGCTACCCGGGCAAACGCTATTACGGCGGCTGTGAGTTCGTCGATGAGGCCGAGAACCTGGCGCGCGACCGCGCCCGGCAGCTCTTCGGCGCCGACCATGCGAACGTCCAGCCCCACTCCGGCTCGCAGGCCAACATCGCCGCCTATTTCAGCCTGATTAAATTCGGCGATACCGTGCTCGGCATGGACCTCGCCCATGGCGGTCACCTCACCCATGGCAGCCCGGTCAATTTTTCCGGCCGCTTTTTCCGCATGGTGCACTACGGCGTCGGCCGCGACGGCTATATCGATATGAACCAGGTCGAGAGCCTGGCTAAGCAAGAGCGGCCGGCCTTGATCATCGCTGGGGCGAGCGCCTACGCCCGCGCCATCGATTACGCCGCTTTCCGCCGTATCGCCGACAGCGTCGGCGCCAAGCTGGTCGCCGATATGGCGCATCCTGCCGGCCTTATCGCCGCCGGCCTGATCCCGAGCCCGATCCCGCACTGCCATATCACTACCACGACCACCCACAAAACCCTGCGCGGTCCGCGCGGCGGCCTGATCCTGGTCGGCAAGGACGGAGAGAACGACCTCGGCATCGCCACCCCAAAGGGACAACTGAAGAAATGGTCGGAGATCGTCGACAGCCAGATCTTTCCGGGTTTCCAGGGCGGCCCGCTGATGCACGTCATTGCCGCCAAGGCGGTGGCCTTCGGTGAAGCCCTGCAGCCCGGCTTCAGGGTTTACCAGGAACAGGTCCTGAAGAATGCCCGGGTCCTCGCCGCGGCCCTCATCGAGAAGGGCCATTTGATCGTCTCCGGCGGCACGGATACCCACCTGATGCTGGTCGATCTCAGTCCGCGCGGCCTCACCGGCAAGGAGGTCGAGAAAGTGCTCGATGAAGCCGGCATTACCGTCAACAAGAACATGATCCCCTTCGATCAGCAGAGCCCCTTTCAGACCAGCGGCATCCGCATCGGCACCCCGGCCCTGACCACGCGCGGGATGAAGGAGGCGGAGATGCGCGAAATCGCCGGCCTCATCGACCGGGTCATCGCCCATCTCCACGACGACAAGGTGCTCGCCGAGGTCCGCGAGGGGGTGAAGACCCTCACCGGCCGCTTCCCCCTCTATCCGGAGCTGATAGTGTGATTTTTCTTGAATTCAGCGGTTCCATTTGCTATATTTAATAATTGTAAACGCCGGTCCACACGTTTAGAGATGCGGTCATGAGATGCCCCTTCTGCAGCTATCACGATAGCAAGGTGATCGACTCGCGCACGCGCGACGGCGGCCGTACGATCCGCCGCAGGCGGGAGTGTCTCAAGTGTCAGCGCCGTTTCACTACCCGCGAGCAGCTCGACGAAATTCCGCTCTGGGTGATCAAGCAGGACAACCGGCGCGAGGAGTTTGACCGGCAGAAACTGGTCCGCAGCCTGCAGGTAGCTTGCATCAAACGTCCGATATCGATGGCGACCATCGAGCAGATCACCTCCAAGATCGAGTATGACCTGCGCGATCGCGGAGTCGAGGAGGTGGAATCCACCGAGATTGGCGAGGCTGTGATGATGGCCCTCAAGGATCTGGACGAGATCGCTTACGTCCGTTTCGCATCGGTTTACCGGAATTTTCAGGTCAAGGAGGAATTCATCCAGCAGCTGGATCAGCTCAAGTAATCTCCATTCGCCATTGCAGCAAAGCCATAAAAAAAGCCGGAGAGTTCGCCTCTCCGGCTTTTTGCGTTGGTGCCGCATGGTGTTCACTTGCGCCGGCCGGCTCTGCTGCGAGCCTGTGCCGGCAGCCGCGATGCATCGCTAAGGCAGGATTTGCCCGCAGCCGCTATTTCACCATCACCATCTTCTGGCTGGCGCGGAAGCCGCCTTCCGCCTCCATCCGGCAAAAGTAAACCCCCGACGGCAGCGCCTGTCCGTCGGCACTGTTCCCCGACCAGTTGAGGCTGTGCTGTCCCGCGCTTTGCACCTCGTCGGCCAGGGTGCGCACCAGGCGGCCCTGCAGATCATAGATCGCCAGATGGATGCGACCGCTCCTGGGCAGCGTATAGCGGATCGTCGTCCCGGTATTGAAGGGATTCGGGTAGGCGGCCTCGAGATTGAACCCGGCGGGCTGTGCCGCGGTTTTTGCCGCAACATCGAGGTCGTAACTACCGCCGATCACGAACCATTCCGGATAGCGCGCTCCGGTGGAGAGGTTGAGCGTGGAAAAGCTCAGGCTGGCGATATTGAGGACCAGCAGCTTGCTGTCGCTGTAGCGGTCCACCACCAGGTACTGATCGTCGGGGGAGAAGGAGGGACGCTCGACGTCGCGCGCCGGGAACTGGATGCGCTGATTCTGATTGGCCTCCGCGAAATTGACAACGACGATATCCCAGTAGTTATTGGCCTCGTCGATGTAGCTGTAGGCGACGCGGTCGGGGTCGGTCGAGCTGTACTGCACATTGCCGACGCTGACGCCCTCGGGCTGGGCCGGCAGCAGCGAATAGACTTGCAACTGGTCGCCGGTGAAGTCAACCTCGCCCATGCTCCACCAGTCGCGGGTGGTGCCGTTGCTCAAGGTGTACTGGTTGTAGGCATCGAAGGCCAGTTTGGGATACTTGGTGTTGGGCGACCAGTTGAGCACATCCGGATATTGAATGGTCATCCTCGAGATGCCCTCCTGAGTGGAGGGAATTAGCAGGGGAAGATAATAGATTTCGCCCGAGATGATCACATAGAGGTTGTTGTCGTCTTCGTAGGTGGAGGTCAGGGCGACGTACTGGCCGTCGCGCGAGACCGACGAATTCCAGAGATCACCCGCTTGTTTGATGTAAAATTGCGGGAAAGTCTCATAATAGTAAGAATTCGGCATGCCGCTGATATCGATACGCGCCAGCACGCCATCTGCGTTGACGAAGTAGAGGTAGTGTCCGTCGGCCGTAACAGAGAACTGGGTCCAGTTGTACTGCTTGCTCTTGACATAAATGTAGGGGAAATAATAATCCACCTTGTTGACGACGTCATAGAGGCCGATCTGCAGGTCGTCGCGGACAAAGGCGATCCATTGATGGCCGCCGGTGGTGGCATCCACTTCATTGGCGCCGGCCCCGCGCGACGTCGTGCCGCCGCTGCCGCTTTTGGTGATCTTGACCGCGTCGAAAGCGGATTGGACCGCGGCCAGTTCAGCGCCGCTGCCGTAGAGGTCGGTTGCGCTCTGTTCGAGCCCGGCGCGGGCGTCGATGAATTGCGACTGGCGGGTCAGATAGGTCGTGAGGGCGCGGTAATAGATTCTTTCAGTCTTCTCGCGGCCGATGCTGGTGGCGATCAGGTAGGCCGCTTTGTTGGGGATACCCGAGTTGGTGTGCACGCCGCCGTTATCATCGGAGGTGTAGACATACTCGTCCATGTTCCCCGGCAGCTGGCTCAGGACGTTGGGATTGCCGGGATTGGCCATATCGCGCAGGGCGCTCCCTTTACCCGGCAGCATGATATCCTCGCCCATCAACCAGTCGTCGCGGTCGATCATTGCGCCAAAGACATCGGAGAAGGACTCATTGAGCGCCCCGGGCTGGTCCTGGTAAACCAGGTTGGCGCTATACTCGGTCACGCCATGAGTCAATTCATGTGCGGCAACATCCAATGCCTCCGCCAGCGGCGAAAATTCTTCAGCGCCGTTGCCCCAGAAGATGCCCGCGCCGTTCCAGTAGGCATTGTCCATCGTCCGACCATCCTCGGTCACATTGACAACGGTGATGATCGTAGAGGCCTTGTCATCGATGGCCCGACGTGAGAATGTATTTTTATAATAAGCATATACTGTGTTGAGATTATACATGGCCGAGATGGCGCTCTTGTCGTTCCAGGAGGTGCGGGAAGAGGAGGTGACAAAATAGTACTGGGAAGTTTCGCTGGGATCGGTGTTTCTGAGATCAAGTACCAGCATTCCACCGGTCGGATTTTCCGGCAGATTGGCCGCACCACCGGCCAGCTCGTTGATGTCACTCAGCATGTAATAGGTGCCGTTCTGCTCATAGGCGCGGAAGGTACGGGTGGCGCCGCTGAGATCCACCCCCGAGGCATCGACTTCGCCCTCGGACATGGTGTTGCTGTACTTGTGCAGCACCTCGCCGCTGGCGGCATCGACCATCAGGGTGAACCAGTCGCGGATGTTGGCATAGATATCGACCTGCCAGACCAGGTGCGGAAGGTTCTCTTTATCGATCCAGATCGCCCGGGTGCTGGTGGGGGCGGAGAAGCGCAGCAGCCGCGTCATGCCGGCTGGAATCTCGCGGAGCACTCCCGCTGCGGCGAGATGGGCGCGGCTTGAGGCGATGGCTTGCTCGCCGCTGATCCCGGGTGAAGCCGGATTGATGGCGGCCGGCGTCGGGGCGTAGCGGCCGTTGACGGCGTAAACCTGGTCTCCGGCATCGAGATGGACGTAAAGCTCATTGGCCCAGACCGGCAGGCCCCTGTAGAACTGCTGCAGGCGGAGGTGGCGCATCCCCAGCGCATCGGTCTCGTAGCGGCTGAGCGCGAGTTCGGCAACCGGCTGGTCGAGTTTCAGGGCCGGGGCGAAGGTCTCGAGCCACTGTTGCGCCAGCCGGAGGTCGCGGAGGGCCTGGGTGCTCTGCACGGCCGATTGCAGCGTCCTCGCCGCCGTGCTGGCGGACTTGAGCTGCGCGGCGCCGCCCAGCTCACCGCTGATGAAGGAGAGGGTGCCGTTGTCCGCGAATTGCAGCTCATGGACCTTGAGGCCGTGTTCGGTGGCCAGCGCCATCACGGTCTCGTCGGGACGGACGGCGCGCTGCAGCGTGCCCCACTGCTTGCTGGTCGTGCGCAGGGGGGTAACGGATTTCCAGATCGGGCCGGCATTGCGGAGGTCGGGGATCACCCGGCCACCCTCGGGCTTGATCTGGGTCTTGAGGTGGTCGGTCCCCTTCTGCACAGCGGCCGTGAGGGGCAAGGCGGCGGCCAGGAGGGCTGCGGCCAGTATGTAGCGGATTATTTTCATGGATTCGCTCCTGTTGTCAGTATGTTCTCACTCCAGTTATTGCGCAGTTCTCGCGCCCCAGCAACTCTCGAGCCCCCTGGCTCGAACCCGGGCGCCGGTCCACAACGCTTCTCGCAACCACCAGGCTCGAACCCGGGCGCCGGCTGGGTCTAGAACCGCCGCCGGTCCTGGTCGAACAGCACCGTCCCATCCTGGGCGTCGACAAAATAGACCCACTTGTTCATGCCGCCGCTGAGCAGGATCTCCCAAGCCAGGTGCAGCGTCCCCTGCACCGGGTAGAAGACCAGGCCGCTTCTTTCGATCGACTGCATGCTGTGGGTTTTGCCCTGTTCGAGGGCGATGGCTCCGGCCTTCTCCGAGGAGAGAGCCGGTTCGCTCTTGACCACCTGGGTGGGATGGTAGTGGCCATTGACCATATAGAGCTGCCCCTGTTTGTTCACATGAAGGATCAGTTCGTCGCCGAAAACCGGGACCTCCTTCAGCAGGCGCGCATAACGGTAGTGGGTGAAGCCGAGTTCATCATCCTCGCTGCGGAGGAGGTGCAACTCCGTTGCTGCGGACTGAATCTTGAATACCTCCGGATTTTCCTGGAGGAACTGGAGCAGGGTGGCTTCGCGTTTTTCTTTCTTGATCTTCGAGAGGTCGGCGAGATTGCCCTTGACCTGGGCCGGGGTGCTGAGCTTTTCCTGGGGGGAGATCTCGATGCCCTCCCGGGCGGCAAGACGCAGCGCGGCGGGATCGATGCGATGGGCACAACTCAAGCCAAGCAATGCAGCCAGCCAAAGAAGGTTTTTCATGGAGGCTTCTCCTTGAACGAGGATGTATATTTGTTCAACAAGTTATTGCCGCCGGCTATTCCGCCACCAGTTCTTCCAGATTCGCCTTGCATTTATCCGCCAAAATCAATATTTTACAACTTGAAAAAAATCGAAACGCAGAGCATCCCGTGACCATCGATCCCGCAAAAAACACCTATCCCTACGAGGGCGATTCGGCGCCGAAGCGGAAACGCCGCGCCGCTAAAAAAACGGCGGAAGAAGCCTCCGCACCGGCCGCAGCGGCTGCCGCGCCGCCTCCAGCCTCGCCCGCAGGGCCTTATCAGAGCACCGAGGACCCGAAGAGCCCGCAAAGCGATCCGGCCAACACCGAGAAACGCATGCCCTTTCTCGATCACCTCGAGGAGCTGCGCTGGCGCATCATCTGGAGCCTCCTGGCCGTGGTCGCCGCCGCTGTCGGCTGCTACTTCTTTGTCGACCAGATCGTCGCCCTCATGGTCCATCCCGCGCCGAAGGACATCAAGCTGATCTTCCTCTCGCCCACCGAGGCCTTCATGACCTACCTCAAGGTGGCGGGTTATGCCGGTCTGGTCGTGGCCTTTCCCTTCGTGGCCTGGCAATTTTGGCGCTTTGTCGTGCCCGGATTGTATGCGAAGGAGCGCAAGGCGGTCGGCCCCATCGTCCTCTTCACCGTCCTCTGCTTTGCCGTCGGCGCCCTCTTCGCCTATTTTCTCATCATCCCGTTCGGACTGAAATTCCTCCTCAGCTATCAGTCCGATTTTCTCGTCGCCAACATCACCATTGGCAAATATCTCAGTTTCGTCGTCACCATGCTGCTGGTGTTCGGCCTGGTTTTCGAGCTGCCGGTGCTGGCCTATTTCCTCTCCCTGATCGGCGTGCTGACGCCGCAGTTCCTCCGCAGCAAGCGGCGCTATGGCATCCTCATCATCTTCATCATCGCGGCGATCCTCACGCCCCCCGATGCCTTCACCCAGATGATGCTGGCGATTCCGCTGCTTTTTTTGTACGAGTTCAGCATCTTCGTCTCGGCTGCGGTCTACCGCAAGCGTCGGCAGCGCCAGAGCGAGGAAGAAAAACAATGGGCGGGATGAGCGCGGCCGGAGAGTGCCGGGAGATCGCGTTGTATCCGTTAGCATGAAAGGGGATTTTATTGCCCTCCAACCGTCATATCGATCTGCATATCCATTCGACCTACTCCGACGGACTTTTGCACCCGGCCGAGATTGTGACCTATGCCAGCAGGTTCGGATTGAATGCCATCGCCATCACCGATCACGATGACTTTTCGGGCTTTGCGGAAGCGGCCGCAGCCGGTGCGCGTCTCGGCCTGGAGGTCATCCCCGGCATCGAGCTCAGCGCCATCCACGACGGGTACGAGACTCACATCCTCGGCTACCTCTACGATGTCACCAGCGCCCCGCTCCTCGAGTTTGCCGCCCGGATGCGCGCCAGCCGGGTCGAACGCGCGGAGGAGATTGTTCAGCGCCTCCGCCACCTCGGCATGCCGATCTCGATGGAAATGGTCAAGATGCGCGCGGGACAGGGGGCCCTCGGCCGGCCCCACATCGCCGATATCCTGGTCGAGGAGGGCTATGTCTTCTCGTTCAACGAGGCCTTTCACAAATGGCTCGGTGAGAACAAGCCGGGCTACGTCCCCAAGATGAAGCTGATGGCGGAGGAGGCCATCGCCCTGGTTCACAACAGCGGCGGCCTCGCTTTTCTCGCCCACCCGGGCACGGGCACAGGGATTGATGCCATCGAGGCCCTCATCGAGATGGGATTGGACGGCATCGAGACGCTGCACCCGCGCCATGTCCCCGAGATGATCACCTACTACCGCGAGCTGGCGCGGCGCAACGGCCTGCTCGAGACCGGCGGCTCCGACTGCCACGGCGCCCGCCGCGGCGAGATGATGATCGGCACCCAGGCCGTGCCCTATGCCTTTCTCAACGAGATGCGCCTGCACCGCTCCCTGACCGGCTTCCCCGAGTCCGCCTGACCGCCTTCCATCCTCCAGCACCGGAGATCCCATGTCCGACGACGCCCGTGCCGCCATCACCCTGACCTTCCTTCCTTCCGGGAAACGGACAGAGGTGCCTTGCGGCACCACCTTGATTGATGCCGCCCTTCGCCTCGGCCTTGAGATCGAGAGCCTCTGCGGCGGGGCTGGACTCTGCGGCCGCTGCCGGGTGCAGCTGATCGCGGGCTCTCTGCCGGTCACGCCCGCCGACCGGGAAAACCTCACCGCGGCGGAGCTCGCGCAGGGCTTCCGCCTCGCCTGTGCGGCGCAGCCGGACGCCGATTGCACCATTGAGATACCCGTGCCTGCGGCGCAAGGCGAAATCGTATCCGCCGGCGCCGGCCGGGAGGTCCCGCTCGATCCGGCGATGCGGCGTGTCCCGCTGCGCCTCCATCCACCCACCCTCGAACAAGGCCCCAGCGATCTGGAGGTGCTCATGACGGCCCTGCCCGCCGGGACAGGCATGCCGCCTCTCAGCCTGTTGCAGCGGTTGCCCCGGCTGCTGCGCGATGGCGGCTGGCGCGGTGATGCGATTTTACTGGAAGGCCGCCTCATCGATTTTCAGATCGCGCGCCAACCCCTCTGCGGACTGGCTATCGATCTCGGCACCACGACCGTAGTGGCCAAGCTGATCGATCTGGAGAGCGGCCAGGTGCTCTCCACCGCCGCGGGGCTCAATCGCCAGCGCCGCTATGGCGAGGATGTTATTGCGCGCGTCGGTCATGCCAATGCCCATGGTCCGGCGGAATTGCAGGGGCTGATCGTCAGCCAACTCAATGAGATGGTGGATGAACTCACCGCGGAGGCAGGGATCACCCGCGACTCGATTTTTACGGCCGTGGTGGCCGGCAACACGGTCATGGAGCATCTTCTGCTCGGCCTGCCGCCGCGCCATCTCGCCGAGATGCCCTATGTGCCGGTCATCCGCGAGTTTCCGCCGGTTGCGGCCCGGGAGATCGGCTTGCGGCTGCATCCTGAAGCGCAGCTCACCCTGATGCCCGTGCTCGGCAAATTCGTCGGCGGCGACACCGCGGCGGTGCTGCTCACCCTGGCCGGGCGCCTCGACGAGACCTGGCTGGCGGTGGACATCGGCACCAACGGCGAGATCCTGCTCTGTCACCGGGGGCGGATATGGACGACCTCGGCGGCGGCCGGGCCCGCCTTCGAGGGGGCGCACATCGGCGTCGGCATGCGCGCCGCGGCGGGGGCGATCGAGCGGGTCTGGTGGAGGGGAGATCACCTCGAGGTGCGGGTCATCGGCGGGGGGAAAGCGTCCGGCCTTTGCGGCTCGGGACTCATCGATGCCATCGCCGCCCTGCTCGAGGCCGGCGCTCTCGATGCCAGCGGCCGCCTGGCGGCGGGCCATCCCCTGGTCGAACTGCTGCCGGCTGCAGGAACCCTACCGGACCAGCTTGCCGCCCGTCTTGCTCCCGGGGTCCTGCTGACGCAGCGCGACATCCGCGAGCTGCAGCTGGCCAACGCCGCGATCGCCGCCGCCATTGAGCTGCTGCTTCAGGCCGCCGGTCTTCGAGCCGCCGATCTGGAGCACCTCTTCCTCGCCGGCGCGTTCGGCCAGTATCTCTCGCCGCAGGCCGCCCTGCGCATCGGTTTGCTGCCGCCGGTCGCTCCGGAAATCATCAAGTTCATCGGAAATGCCGCGTGCAGAGGGGCGGAGATGGGGGTGGTGAATTCCGGCGAGCGCCGGCAGATCGCCGCCCTGGCAGGCGAAGTGGAGTATGTCGAAGTGGCGGCCGGGGCGGATTTTCAGGAATGCTTTGCGGAGAAGATAAGATTCGGGAGGGGGTAAGGGAATTAATGATGTGCAGGAGGAGGAACTGAAACAGGTTGAATTGGATTCGATCTAGGAATTCTACTGAACATTATCCGAATCATACTTGCCGCCAATCGATCTGCAGGTTATTAAAAGCGAATATTAATCATGGATCTCCTTATACTTCTCTTCGCTCTCCTGGTTGGGGAGCTGTTCGGTGGTGTGCAAGTTCTACGACAAACCCGAGAGATACTGCACTTGTTTCTCATCTGCCAGGGCACGGCCCCCATCACTATAATCTTCGGCCGCATTAGCAGCACCGGCGATTACACCTGCGGTGCCGTTGGTGTGGTCGCCGGCATTGCTTTCGATCGTCGAAGTGATCCTATGCAACTTTGGCCAAGAAGTAGGGGGACCATCGCATCCATTGGCGGAGGCCAGCATCTTTTTGCATTTGCTGCTTTATGGTTGATCCTGACCCTGCTCTGCATCTTTCCCTTTTTCGAGCGCCGCATCGACCTGGTGCGTGAGACCTACACCTGCGTAACTATCCCGCCTCCTTGTTCCAAAAAGATCGAGGTGATTTCCAGCCGACCTGGATGTACATAAGTTCAGGTGTTGACAAGCTGCTGATATTGTTTTTTAAATTCGCTGCATTCGGGTACCATATATTAAGGTCGTACTTTCTGCGAGCTGATCGCTTTGCCTCTATATATTATAATGATGATGGATTTTGAACAATAGCATCATTCTGCGCGGGGTGGAAGCAGGGGGATATTTTCCACCATCATCTCCTTTTTACCAGATATTTTGCTCTGCCTCACCTAAAGGCATCTCTCTGCGGCATGGATGGAAACGGATCAGGTCATGCACGAGGCAATACGGCATATCTTTCTGGCCCTCTGTGGGAATACTCCTCAGGTTGTAACAGAAACCCTCTTTGCATTGATTCATCTGCGCAAATGCCCTGTTTCAGAAATTTATCTCATCACTACCCTCTCGGGAAAAGAAAAGGCGATTTCGTCTCTCCTTGCCCCGGCCACTGGCATCTTTCAACAATTTTGTCAGGATTTTCCCGCAGCTGAACAACTTCAGTTTACTTCCGATCATATCCTCGTCCCCGATCTACCTATCCAGGATATTCAGTCGTCTGAGGATAATGCCATCATGGCTGAGTTGATCTTCTCCGTGGTTAAGCGGCTTACCCATCCTGATGAGACCATTCTGCATGCATCTCTGGCGGGAGGACGAAAAAGCATGAGCGCCTACCTGGCCATGGCCATGCAAGTGTATGGCCGTCCTCAAGACAAGCTATACCATGTCCTGGTCTATCCGGCCACGCTTGAGGAGGATCCAGGTTTTTATTATCCACGGCCGGAGGAGGGCTGGCAACGGTCGGGTACACCTTACTGGGATTGTGTAAACTTGATTGATATTCCCTTCGTTCGTTTACGACCGCTGTTGGCGAAGGATTTACTCTCTGTTGAGCTCTCTCACCCTCAGCTTTTACAGTTGGCACAATCTGCCATCGATTCAGCAGACAACAGGCCAGCTTTGATTCTCCGAAACAGTATGCGTACCGTGTTCATAGGATCGCGAGAAATCCGGTTGCGTCCTTTTGATTTTTCAGTCTATTATTTTTTTGCATCCATCCGGTTGGCCAGGGGCAGGGAGGAAGCATTCATCCCGGGAGGAAAGCACTTTCGCAATGAGGACGCCCTTGCTATCCAAAAGATTTATGGGGATTCCAATAAAAAGATCCACTGGGAAGAGATCCAGCAGGCCATCTCGAGGATTCGGCGTGCGATTTTGTCGGTCATTCAGGATTCAAGCATGACAGAATTCTACGCTATCAGCAGATTGGGCGTGTATCACTACAAGCAGTACGGAATTTTGCTGCCTCCGCAAAATATCCTGCTGGCATAAGAAGCAATGTTCTGCAAGGCTGTTTTTTAAAAAAGAATGAGGATAAATATTATATTTAAATTGTCAATATCAGGTGGAAGTACTCTTTAATATCTGTTTTTCTTCCTAAACAAGCGTGTGGAGAAACCATGACCGATGCAGATTTGAAGATTTTGCTGCTGGGCGCATTGCTGCACGATATCGGAAAATTCCGGATGCGTGCTTTGGGAGCTGCGCCTGGAAATGATCATAGTCATGTAGGCGAGGAATGGTTAAGAACCTTTCAGGATCGGAAGCTGCTCCCGGAAGGAGTAGCCACTCTAACTGGATGGCATCACTACAAGTACATGGAGGATGTTCAAAAATCCAACGCCACGCTCATCATATATGAGGCGGATAATCTTGCCGCCCACTCGGAGCGTGAAGAAAAGGAAAAAGCCACCTACCATCCTGAAGAAGTGCCTCTCAGCGCTATCCTTTCCACGATCACGGGTGAAAATCAAAAGAGGCCGCCAAGGTACTATTTCCCGCTGCAACCCTTGACCGGCAGACTTATTTTTCCCGGTGAGTTGAAATCAGTAAAAACGAACCGGACCCAGTATCGCGTTTTATGGGATACATTTGAAAAGGAATTTGAAAAATGGTGCAAGGCGGGGTGTCACATTCCCGGATTGCTGGTTTTACTGGAGCGATATTGCAGTTTCATACCCTCAGAGACCCTTTGGCAGGAGGCCCAGGCGGAGACGCATCCGGACATTTCCCTTTTCGATCATATGAAAACAACAGCGGCTGTAGCCAATTGTCTTTATCTTCAGCTGAAGGAAAAAAACGATGCCCCTCTGGCAGCACCACCGATGGCCAGCGAAATACGAGATCGCAAGCAGCCCTATTATCTGCTGGTTGGCGGTGACCTGTCCGGTGTGCAGAATTTCATCTACACGATATCATCACGCGGCGCCCTGAAAACCCTGCGGGCGCGTTCCTTCTTTCTCGAACTGCTCAGCGAGCACCTCGTCACCCAATTCCTTGAATTGGCCGGATTGAGCCGTGCCAATGTGATTTACTGCGGCGGCGGCCGTTTCAATATGATAGCCGCCAATACCGCCAAGACTCAGGAAGCCTTACAGCGCATAAAAACCAATTGTAATGCCTGGCTTATGGAGCAGTTCAATGGCCGGCTGAACCTGGTTATAGGCTGCACGCCTTTCAACGGTGACGAGTTCAGCACAAGCAGGATTGCAGAGATTTGGAAGGGATTGGGTGAAGAGATCGCCGCTAATAAACACCATAAATATGATCTCTTTCTAGATCGACTGCTCAAACCGAGGGATCCCCTTTTGCCGGAGACCATTTGCCAGATCTGCCACCGCGATGATGTAGAAAGTGTTTCTGGACACGGTATAAGAGGATTGGCAGCTGTCTGCCCCTTCTGTGCCCAATTATATCGCTTAGGGGAACGGCTTCCCGGCATCAAGGCTCTTGCATTTCAGCCGGCTGGAATGATCAAAGGCGATTACATTGGGATGGTCGACTGCATTGAGCAGAGAAAAATGGGTTTCTTAGTATTGGAAGAAATCCCTACCTTGTGCGAAGAGCCGCTTTATGTACTTAATTCTTTGGACATTTCTAGCCTGCCGCTGCCTAAACTGGTGCCTATGGCAGTAAGCCGATATGCGCGGCGTAATCGGGATCTGCCCAAACCACCCCTTGACCCGGATGCAGCCGGATATGCTCTGGCCAGTTTTGAAGACCTGGCGAATCAGGCTCTCGGCCAGAGCCGTCTTGGCGTGCTACGGATGGATGTAGATCATCTCGGGCGGATTTTCCAAGCTGGTCTGCCCGAAACTAAACGGACCTTCACTCGTTTATCGGCCATCTCTCGTCAGCTGACGCTATTTTTCAAGGTCTATCTGGATCAGCTGCTGGCAGGCGAGGTGCATGGGGATTTCCAACTGCAAGATATCAGTGAAAAATCGCCGGAGAAATGCGGACGCAATGTCACTGTTGTTTATTCGGGTGGGGATGATCTGTTTATCGTCGGCGCCTGGGATGAAATCGCCGAGGTGGCGCTCGATATTCATGCCGCTTTCCAACGTTTCAGCGGATTCAATCCAAATGTCACTATCTCCGGGGGTTTTGTCATCCAACGCCACGATTTTCCGCTCTACCGCTTGGCTGAACTCGCCGGAGATGCGGAAAAGGCCAGCAAGGATGCGGGCAGAAATGCCATGACTTTTTTCTTCGACCCAGGGCTGCTGAGCTTGCGCTACCACATGAGCAACAGGATACCAATGACTTTTAAATGGGAGCAAGTCCCACCACTCGTCCTCGGGCCCTTGTACGAAATGAAAGCCTTGGGTGCTATCAAGAAAAATGCCTTCCAGAGTGCCTTGTTGACTAAAAGCGATATCGGGCGCTTATTTCTCGTGCTGGAAAAATGGGAAGCCGAGGGCGTCCTTTATCTGCCTCAGCTGGCCTATATCCTGGGGAGGATGAAAAAAGAACTGCGTGAGACTCCTTTTGGGCAAAAATTACTCTCACAAGATTATATTAAAAATTGGAGAACGGCTCTGCTTTGGATTATGCTCATGAGCCACAGGAATAACTAAAAGGGAGGTACACTATGCAATATCAGGAACGGAACAGCGGACCTTCGCCGGTCGTCGAGGAGATTCTCAAAATAGTGAAAAAAAATAGCGCAATGTCTGCTTTCAAGGGTGAAGATCTGGTCAATTGTGCGGAAAAATTTGCCAAGTATCTGGCCAAGGATGTCCGGTTGAAGACAAGTCAGATTCGCAAATTTCTCGATGCTGTTAAAAAAGTGCAATATCAAGGATTGAGTACGGGGGAGTATGATTTTCGCACTGAAGCCATGATGATGAAGCCAAAATTGGCTTATGCGGCGGGAAGGAGTATGGAGGTCAAACCCTTCATGGAGGTGATTACCCTCTGCATAGACAGAGTGCGGACTCGGGAGGATTTTGAACAATTCGCGAAATTCATTGAAGCCATCGTGGCCTATCACAAGTATTTCGGTGGAAGAGAACAATAATGCATGGAGATGAGCATATGTCCAGCAGAAATCACAAACCCATCATCGGCAAGCTCCTGATCAAAGGTGTGCTGCGTTGTGAAACGGGCCTGCATATCGGCTCTGCACAGGGAAATCTTGAAATCGGCGGCCTGGACAGCCCGGTTGTCCGGGATCCTCTGAGCCGCGAGCCCTACATACCGGGCAGCTCACTGCGCGGCAAGATGCGCGCGATTCTCGAACGCAAGGAAGGCAAGACCTTTGATCGTCATAGCGGTCAGGGTGTTTACCGTCACGAGTGCGCTGACTTGAGCTGTACGGTTTGCCGCCTTTTTGGTGCGACTGGACGCGGACAGGATGAAGTCAATCAGCCATCCCGTCTCGCTATCCGCGATCTTCGCTTGACGCACGACAGCCTAGCCAGATTGAATGAAATCGACACCGGCTTGCAATATACCGAGCTCAAGTTCGAGAATGCTCTTGACCGGATCACTGCGGCAGCTAATCCTCGCCAGATCGAACGTGTTCCCGCCGGCGCTGAATTTCGTTTCGAGTTGGTCTACACAGTGGAAACGGAATCAAAAACCGAGCTGGAGAGCGACCTGAAAAACATATTTGCATTGCTCAATATGGTTCAGGACGATAGTATCGGCGGACATGGCGCGCGTGGATATGGCAAAATCAGCCTGCAGCTGGGTGGCGGAATGGGCGAGGTTACGGCTCGTCGAGTGAGCTATTATACGGCTGAGGATGAAGCCTCAAGAGTGGCGAACCAATATATAGCCAGCGATATCGACTCTCTGGAAATGGCTCTAGTCAGGCTGCCTGAATTCCTGCACTTCTTCGGTCTTAAATAGAACAAGGACGGGGTATGAGCGACCATGTTGTCAAGCTGACCTTCACTTCGCCGCTGCGCATTGGCACAGAAGAGATCGGACTGGAGGGTGTTTCTTCATCCTTGCATTCCGATTCACTTTTTGCTGCTGTCTGCCATGCCTTCGCTAACCTTTATGGGCGGGCCTGGCTCAATGAAAAGCTCGCTGAATTCCAGCAAGGTGCTGCCTTTATTCTCTCATCCGCTTTTCCTTACAGGACCGATCGCTATTATCTTCCGAGGCCATACAGCGCTGCGCCTTTTTGTGATAAAGCGAATGGAGGTGAGACTGCAAAGGCAATGAAACGTCTGCGATACCTTGATTACAGGCACCTCGCTGATTGGCTTTATGGCCGGGATTGTCCGATGGAGTCTATTTTGCAGGAAAACGCAGAACTGGAAATGGCGATGCGCGGATATTTGACGCCCCGGGTTGCGTTGGATCGTCTGGACAGCTCCTCGGCGTTTTTCCTTTGTGGCCAAATGACCTTCGAGAAGGGTGCAGGACTCTATTTCCTGCTACGTGTTCTCAACCCGGCCTGGCTGCCGCCGTTGCATAATGCATTTGACTATCTCGCGGAAGAAGGCCTCGGCAGCGAGCGCAGCTGCGGATTAGGCCGTTTCTCAACGGAATGGCATGAGCCCGATAACATTTGGCGTAACCTGCTCGAAGCAAATGGAAGTCGTTTTTATCTTGCAGGGCTTTTTCATCCTCTCCGTATTTCGGGGGACTGGAGCGAGGCTTTTTATACGTTGATCGAGCGTCGCGGGTGGTTTCTCAGCGCTCCAACTGGACGGCAGATGAAACGTAAGACCGTCTGGATGGTCCAGGAGGGTGGTATTTTCCCCTTCGCTCCTGAAGGACATCTTGTCGATGTTGCGCCGGATACCTGGATGGATGAGAATAAACATCCTGTCTGGCGCAATGGTATTCCATTTACAATACGCTTCTAACTGGCGAGGATGCGATGAAGTTGCGATTAAAACTACTGACGCCATTGCACATAGGCGGCCCAGGTGTTCTTTTTCCGATGGAGTATATCTCTTTCAAGAATCGTCTTTATGTCATCAGTGAACCCATACTGGCGCGGCTCCTTGCTGAGGAAGGCCATCTTGACGGATTCACCCGCACCCTCGGCGCAGAGGGCAAAGGCTTTTCTTTGAAAAAATATCTCTCCTCACGGGACTTGCTTTATGAAAAGATATTGGAGCAAATAGCTCATTATATTTGCAATTCCCGCTTCGAAGAAATAAAGGAGCTTCGTCCTTTCAGCCGGGATGCCTTCTCACGACCTTATGTGCCGGGCACTTCCATCAAAGGAGCTCTACGTACCGCGGTTCTCTATTGTATTCTTAAGCGGATGGATACCCCGACCCGTGTAAAAATGCTTGATGATCGTGTACAAAATAAGCTCTTCGAGTTTAAAAGCAGGAACGCTGGAATAAACAGAGGGTCTGCAGAAAAGTTTAAGCAGTCTTTTATGAGAGATCTTGATGCGGCTGTTTTCCGCAGATTTACGCTGAAACAGGGCCAGGGACGCGATGATGAAAAGACCGACATCCTGCGGGCCTTGAAAGTATCGGATGCCCTTCCATGGGGTGCTCACACACTAGAGGTTAAGGAGGTCAAGGTATTCAGCGCCTTTTCAAACGACAGCCCCAAAAAATGGTCTATCTATGCAGAGTGCGCACTGCCTGGAATGGACGTTGTTTTTGATCTCTCTGTTTCAGAAGAGATCCTGGCTGATTTCGCTGCCCTGAACAGTCGAACCTCATGGGGCATGGCGATCAACGACATGGCGGACTTGATCCGTTATCCCATTAGTTGCATCAAGGAAATGACACAAGATATCCTGACTCATGAGAGCCGGTTTTATAAAAACTCTTTTCATATGGAGATGCCTATCCCCAGCAACGCTGATTTTCATCTTGGCTGGGGCGGAAGCTTGCTGGCGACTTCGGTTTATTTACTTCTGCCTGAACCACTCCGGCAGCAGGTCCGTAACGATCTGTTCACTCCGCGTGGCTCTATGCCAGCCCCCAAATCAAGAAAATTGACCATGGAACAGGCAGAGCCCGGGGACGCCCTGGGATGGGTACAAATAGTTGGAGAATAAAAAGGTTCTATTCCTATGGCCGACATACTCTATTACATAGCTGGGAATTCAGATATCCGCATCAATGGTGAGAGCATCAAGGATAACTATCGTCCGATCACCCGGAAATTGCATGAAATCATTGAACATCCCAACTTCAATGAACTCTATTCGTGTATTTTCGAAAAGGAAGGCATGGCATTCCGGAAAAGAAAACCGTGCATAGCGCTTTCTGCAGAAAAAAATACAATTGATGTGCGACGGATTGACTTGCCGATCTTTTCGAAACTCTGGGATAAATTGTCACCAAAGCCTGATCACGTAGTAATTTTTATCACGGATCAAAAGAATGATTATGACCAAGGTGATACCCTGTTTGCTGGTGCTTTGATCAAGACTTGGCTTTTACATCTAGAAAAGAGAAGCCCTGAAATTATCCTGCAACGGATTGAGCAAGATCCGAGCGATTATGACGGTATGGTGCGATATTTTTCTCATTACATTCAAAGTAACCGCAAGCGGCTCGTAGCGGCACGTTTCAACTATCTCGCTCTGAGTTCCGGCACCCCGGCCATGGTTAACAGCCTTGCTCTGGCAAGCATAGAATATAATTTCCGGTATTACTATATCGCCCGAACAATACCCCCTGAGGTACGGGAAGTCGAGTTCCTTTCCAGCTTGAATAAACAGCGGTATGCGGAAATACTGCGGGCATTGGTCCTCAATTTTCAGTATTCAGCAGCTTTGAAAACAATAAATGAGTCGCCTTTCCGTAATGAAGACGAGTTGGTCCGCCTGATTGCCTCTTTGACCTGCAGGATTAATTATAACTATGCGGCTGCTTTGAAAGAAGTACGAGTACTCAAGACGGAGGAAACTCTGCCCTATGTCGCCGAATTGTCCGACTTGGCGTCGGACGATGAAAATGCTTTCTTGTATGAGATGATTGCCCGGATTGAGATCGCGTACAGAATGCAAGACTTTCATACAGCTATTGCGTTGGTTTTCAACGTACTTGAGAACGCTCGCGTGAGACTGGCTTACAAGTATACGGGCGTGCTTATTACTCCGCCGGATTTCAAGGAATGGCGTGATTATATTATTTCAAGCGGCCTGTTCTCTCAGGAGAAAGTGACTGAATTATTAAAAAATCCAACATCACGAGTGAGCATTGTTGAGATTTTGAAAAAGGTGCAGAAACGCTCGCCTGATCCTTTATTGCAGCAGGCGATCGATTTTTTAAGCAAGCTGGAAAATAAAGTTGAAACCCAAATAGGCAAGTATTCCATTCAAGACCTGCGTAATTATGGGCCGTTCGCCCACGGCATTCATGGCATGCCAATGGACGATACGGTTTTACAGGTGATCTGGCCGCGCTATGGTTTCCGGCAGCTGCTCGACGAACTGAAAGACTTTGTTTGCCAATTAACCGGCCAACCAATGGCTGAAAACCCCTTCCTTGCTGCCAATCGTATCATTGAATTCCTCCTTAAGGAAAAGAGCGCATGAGCCAATCTGGATTTTCAGCCACTGAGAAATGGACAGAGTGTGTACAACTTGCGAGCGTCATTTTTGATTTTCATTTAGTCGCCCAAACTCCACTCTCTTTGCCGGAATTCAAAGGTTCTGCCTTACGGGGCGGTTTTGGCACTGTATTTAAAAAGGTCTGCTGTGCTTTTAAAAACCGTCTCTATTGTCTTGACTGCAGTTTGAACGAAACTTGTACCTACGCCTATGTCTTTGAGACGCCGAATACTGCCAAAATGGAGCCCGGCCTGACCGCTCAGAATTTGCCACATCCTTTTATCATCCGTCCGCCTCTGACGCCCGTACTAATGTTACAGCCTGGTGATGCTTTTCATTTTTCGTTGGTATTGATAGGAAAGGGTATTGATTTTTTCCCTTTTTTTGTATATGCATTCGAAGAACTCGGCAAAACCGGCCTGGGTAAGGGGCAGGGCCGTTATATTTTGGATAGCATATCCGGTGAGGAAGGGCAGCAAGTTTATAGCAGATCCAGCAGAACTCTTATGCGCAATTTTACCGTGTATAACATAGCGGATCAAGCCGTTCAAATAAAGCCTTCTTCGCATAGGCTGAATCTTGAGTTCCTGACTCCTACGCGCATTACGCAAAAAAATGACCTGACGAAAAATCTGAGCTTTGAGCTTTTAATGCGTAACATATTGCGGCGCGGTTCGCTGCTTGCACGACTCCATTCTGATAAAGAATGGGAACTGGATTATAATACTGTTTTCGAGAAATCACGTCAGATCAAGGTCAAGTATGACGGCCTAAGATGGTATGATTGGGAGAGATATTCCCGCCGGCAACGGCAGCGGATGAATCTTCGCGGCTTCACTGGCGGAATTGCATTCGAAGGTGAACTGGCCCCCTTTTTGCCTTTTATCCTCCTCGGAAGCAGAATCAACATAGGTAAAAATACCAGCTTTGGTATGGGTTGGTACAGAATCCTTTCGGATGAACCATCATTGAATTGACCCGGGAACGTTCTTCCGTGGTCTGATTGACATTTTTTTCCATGAGCTATTCCTGGGTATCGTGATAATGCCTGAAGTAAAACCATGGAGAGCTTATGGCCGGTGTGCTTTATTCAGCAATAATAAATGAGGCGAATCTCCTCGCCGCATGGCAGCATGTGCGCGCCAATCTGGGGGCTCCGGGCATAGATCGAATCAGCGTCGATGATTTTGAAAAATGTGCCGAAAAGGAGCTCGCTGTCCTTCATCAGGAACTCGCCAATCAAGCCTTCCAACCTGCCCCTTATCTGACTTTTACTAAAGAAAAATCCGCCAATAAATCCCGTGTCTTACACATTCCTACCGTAAGGGACCGCATTGTACAGCAGGCTGTATTGCAGCAAATCCGCTCTCTTTTGGAGAAGCAATTTCATGATTGCAGTTATGCCTATCGTCCTGGCAGGTCAGCGGTCAAGGCCCTAGCACGCGTGGAGCGGCACTTGTCCAGAGGGCTTACCTGGATTCTCAATGCAGACATAACCACTTTTTTTGATGAAATTGACCGATCAATCCTGAAGAAAAAAATTGAATACTTGATCGAAGATAGGGATGTGACCAGCCTAGTCTTTTCCTGCATTAATGCCTTACCCAGTGAGTTGCAAAAGGGTATTCCACAGGGGATGGTTCTGGCACCCCTCTTGTCAAATCTCTATCTTAATGACTTTGATGGTGTGATGCAAAAGGGGACTTGGCACTATGTCCGTTTTTCTGATAATTTTGTCGTTTTGAATAACCGACGGGAAGGTGCTGAAGAGGCCCTGGAGCGTAGCAGAACCCTCCTGACTGATTTAAAGCTGGAGTTGAACCCCGAAAAAACCAAAATCTGTGCACTTGAGGAGGGATTTGTTTTTCTTGGTTATCAGTTTGATGAGAACGGTAAAAGGCCTTCTGAAGCGTCACGCCAACGCCTCGATGCCCGTCTGCAGGGTGCTCTGGCTAAAGCAGTGGATCTGTCTCAGGAAGCCCTGAAGGAGAAGATAGATGCCATCATCACAGGCTGGCTGAATTATTTCAGCCTTACGACCCGAGATCGACATAATCTGCTCCTTGAATTGCAGCAACAATACAAAGGGCAGAATGTTTCGATGCCACAGCGAATTTTGCAGACAGCCCTGGCCTTTCAGCTTGGTGATAAAGTGGGGGCAAAAAGCCTGTTGGAAGAGATGCCACCCGAGCCGGTTGAAGATGCTGAAGTCAACTATCAGTGGGCATTGATGTGCGAACTTGCAGGATTAACCAATGAGGCGCAGGATGGTTATCTGGCTGCGGTACGCAAAAATTCAGATCATGGCGAGGCGGTCTTTCGGCTGGGATTGCTTTATTTGCAGCAAAATCAGAACGAAAGAGCAATACGGTATTTACAGAAAGCGATTCAGCTGCAGCCGTTCAACGCGGCGGTTCATTTTACCCTGGCTACTGCTCTTGAGAATTATGCCCTGCACGGCGCTGCCAGGCAAGCCTACAGGCGCGCGGCTGAGTTGGATAAGAACATCGGAAAATGGATGAAAGTCGAACTCTCCGAAAAACAGGCTTCTGCCACGAGGATGAATTATTCAGAGAGCGATAT
>DAOLSP010000023.1 GCA_035419245.1 bacterium
TCTTGAAGTTCTGGTTCAGCAAATTGGGCGCCACCGGCAGGCTGTGTTTTGAGTCAGTTGTCGTCTTGAACTTTCTGACTCTTCTGGACTTGAGACCTGCTCTACGCATCAGCCGGACCACACGATTCCTGCCACACATAACACCCAACTGTAGCAGGGTTCGCCAAACACGATAACTGCCATAGCGCCCACGGCTTTTCTGATGGACCGACTCGATATGGCCCAGGAGCTGCTCATTTTTTAGCTTGCGTTGACTCTTGGGCCGTTTGCGCCAGGCATAATATCCGCTCCGGGAAACCTCCAGGACACGGCACATCTTTTCCAACCGAAAAAAGGAGCGGTTATCTTCAATGAAATCAAACTTCATTTCGGTTGTTTTGAAAAGATGGCCACAGCTTTTTTTAAGATGTCGCGCTCCTCAGTGACATCTCGTAATTGTCGCTCCAACTGCCGGATCTTTTCATCTTCCGGCCGGAGTTTCCCTTTACCAGGAAATGAAGCGGCTTGATCTTTGAGATATTCTCGCTTCCAACGGGCCAACATCGATGGGTTCAAATCCAGATCACTGGCGACCTCAGCAATCGGTTTCCCATTCAGGATCAGCCTGATGGTTCCGATCTTGAAATCAGAGTCATATTTCTTTCGCTGTTCATCGGACATGACACACCTCCATAGTTTGGTGAATATACGAACTTTTCGGTGTGTCCACAATATCGGTTATAGTTCAAAGTGCCGATCTCCTTAAAAATCTTTTTAACCGCGCTGGCCATCATCGACGACCTTGGGGCCATCATCATTATCGCCATCTTTTATGTAGCTGACTTTTCAATGTTTTATCTGATCCTCGCCCTCGGAATCTGGTTAGTTTTATTGTTACTTAACAGATTGGGAGTTAACCGCCTTGCTGCGTACCTCCTGCCGGGGCTGCTTCTATGGTATTTCATGCTGAGATCCGGCGTTCACGCCACCATCGCGGGGGTTCTGCTAGCTTTCGTCGTGCCGTTTCGTCATGGCGACGAATCATCTCCCTCGTTCAGGCTCCAGCACGCTCTCCACAAGCCAGTGGCCTTTGGTGTGATGCCCCTCTTCGCACTTGCCAACACGGGCATCGTTCTCGCCAATAACTGGACCAGTAGCCTCTTCGCTTCGAACGGCATCGGTATTTCGGCCGGCTTGCTGATTGGCAAGCCATTAGGCATTACATTCTTCAGCCTGCTGGCCGTAAAGACAGGCCTCTCCCGTCTGCCAAGTGAGGTCACCTGGCGGCATATCCTCGGTGTCGGAATCCTTAGCGGTATCGGATTCACCATGTCATTTTTCATCACCCAGCTCGCTTTCTCCGCTCCGGAACTGGTACAGAGCAGCAAGATCAGTATTCTGGCCGGCTCAATTCTTGCAGGATTCTTTGGACTTTTTGTACTGGGATCTGGCGCTAGAACTCCCGCGCATAAGGAATGAGCCCGCAGTAACGCAATTTGGCAGAGAGATGCGGCAGGAGATCGGTTAACCGATGGAACATAGCAGCGCGCCGGGAATCCACCGCATTCACACGCCAGTGCAATTTGTTTATTAATGGGCTGGATGGTATTATCAGAAGAGGGTACTGCGCAAAATCGCCTGGATCTCGATGCTTTCGACCTGGACAGTAGTTCAGTTTTTTGTCATCAGATTTTTCATCAAAGTGATCCTGTAATGCGTATATTGGAAATGGACAACAAAGGGCATAGATTTAAGGCGTACCAGGAATCCAGGAGGCCCTTTTGTCCGAAAGAAGACGATTCAGTTCTGAAGAAAAAGTCACGATTCTGCGCGAGCATCTGGACAATAATGTCAAAGTCCTATGGGAATAAGAAAAAAATGCAATGGGGAGATCTGACCGGGCTTTGAAATTCCCCTGTAACCCGCGACCAGAGCATTGAAAGGCCCAGCTATCTCAAAGAGCGAACCGTTTTGACCATCAGATATTTACTGCGGGTTCTCAGGCTGCCACCTTCCAAATTCTATGATTGGCAGAAGCGGCCGGGCAAACCCAACGCTCACAATGGCAAAGTGCCACGGGATTTCTGGCTTGAGCCGTAGGAGAAAGCCGCCATCATCAACTTTAAACAGGATCATCCGGATGAAGGATGCCGGCGTTTAACCTACTTGATGATGAATCAGAACATTGTCGCTACCAGCCCTTCGATCACCTATCATATCCTGGAACAAGCCGGTCTGCTTAACCAATGGAATACCAAATCTTTAGGAAAAAACAAGGGATTCAAATAACCCACGCGATCCCCTCTGCATCGGCACACAGATATTTCGTATGTGAATTACCGCGGCACCTATCTGTTTCTGATTTCTGTTCTTGGCGGCTTTTCACGATTCAATATCTAACACCAATTCGCCCGCACCTGCAAGAGTTTGATTTCCAGATGGTAGTGCAAACAGCCCGGGAAGCAATCCTGGAGGAGAACGCGACGCTGATCAGCGACAACTGTTCTCAGTTTCTTTCCAAAGATTGGAGTTCACTGAAGCCGATACCATTAACCAAGAGACCGATGTCGTAGAGGCGTTCACCGCGAGCGATAATCATGCCTGCCAGCAAGGCGATGTTCTGTGCGGGTGAAGATTGCCGCACTTTACGCAGCTTTTCGAAACAAACATTGAAACGTTGATAAAAACTAATCTGATGTAACAATTCTGTAAAGACGTAAAGCCCACCGAAAGGCGTTGCATTCATTGTTTTGGTTTCGTATTTTTCTTTCACCTGTTGGGTGTCCCTTCGTTTTGTCATTTGATTTTTTTTAGCCATATAATTTTAATGACTTAACGTGGACACTGCAACAGGTTTTTTTATTTTAACACCGAATCGGAGTAATCAAAATGTTCGCCGCCTTCCTCTTATCATAAAATAGTATACGAAAAAAACTCCGAAAAAAGTATTGACAGAAATCAAACGATACAAGCTTTGTTCTACAGATCTGGTGGGGGGTAATTTATTCTGCCAAAAAGCATAATTAATAAATTAACAAGGAGTTATTATGGCTCAAAGTAAAGATACCGCGGGTATTGAAAATTCGTACCAGGGTGCCGGGCTAAATGAAGCCGATATTCAGGCCAAACGAAAGCAATATGGTTACAATGAAATTCCGGAGAAGCAGATTGGCCCGGTTATGGGGACTCTAAAAAGGATGTGGGGGCCAATCCCCTGGCTGCTTGAGGCAGCCATGATATTTGAATTGGTCCTGGGCAAAGGCGTTCAAGCTGCTATTATTTTCCTGTTGCTTCTTTTTTCCGCTGTCATTGGCGAAATTCAGGAGAAGCGCGCAAAAAACGCGATTGGATATTTGCATCAGCAACTTCAAATTAGCGCCAGAGCTTTGAGAAACGGAAGATGGCAGACGATATTGTCGCGCGAACTGGTTCCTGGAGATATTGTACACGTTCGAGTTGGCGATATTGTGCCTGCTGACATGGAAATCATGACTGGAACCGTAAGCGTGGATGAGTCTGCACTTACTGGTGAATCGATTGATGTAACTAAAGAAACGGGTGCGACGATTTTTTCCGCCTCGACGATTAGCCATGGCGAGGTCATAGCGAGGGTCTCTGCAATTGGGATAAAAAGCTCGTATGGCAGGACGGCCGAGTTGGTTCGCACCGCTGAATCTCCGGGTCGGTTGCAATCGTTGCTGTTCACCATCGTCCGGTATCTCGCGTATTTGGATGTTGTCCTCGCTGTTATCCTGGTTCTTACGGCGTTCATTCAAGGAACTCCCTGGCAGGAACTCTTGCCATTCCTCGTTATTTTGTTTATTGCGACCATTCCAATCTCTATGCCCTCAAGCTTTGTTGTCGCAAATTCATTGGAGGCTAAGAATTTAGCGAAAGAACATGTGTTGGTAACGGGGCTGACCGGAATTCAGGAAGCCGCCAGCCTCGATATCATCCTCGTCGATAAGACGGGGACATTAACGAACAATCGTCCAGAAGTCGCCGAACTTAGTCCGTTTGATCAACAGTCAGATACCGAATTGCTAAGGTTGGCAGCCGCCGCTAGCGACGACACATCCAATGACTCCATCAGCACCGCAATACTCGGAGCCTTAAAAGACCGAAAATTAACCCTGCCTGAGCGGATATCTTTTACGGCATTCGATCCGGTTCACAAATTATCCAGGTCGCGTATTCGCCAGAATGGCAGCCCGTTGGATGTGGTTCTGGGGTCTCCCGCAGTCATTGCCGAGCTTGCCAGGATACCGGATCAATTTATGGCTCAGGTGAATACTCTCAGTTCGAGAGGTTCCAGGGTCTTGGCGGTCGCTGCTGGAGAAGAAGAGCAACTGGTTTGCAAAGGGCTGATTGCATTGGCTGATTCACCGCGAAATGATGCCAGAGAATCAATTGCAAAGATCAAAGAATTAGGCATCCGCGTGATGATGCTCACAGGTGACACCGCTGGCACCGCGAAGGCGATTGCGGAGCAAGTGGGAATCGGCAGCAGAATTGGAACCTTGGCGGATGCGTTAGCGAATCCATTGGATTTTGATGGATTTGCAAATGTCTATCCCGAAGATAAGCACAAGATTGTTCAGGCGATACAGAAATCGGGAATGGTCGTCGGAATGACCGGCGATGGCATCAATGATGCGCCGGCACTAAAACAAGCCGATGTGGGCATTGCGGTTAGTACTGCCACCGATGTTGCCAAATCGGCTGCCAAGGTCGTTCTCACCAAACCGCAATTATCTGACATCACCAAAGTCATCGATAGCGGTCACCATGTTTATCGTCGAATGATGACGTGGACAATCACCAAATTGGCGCGTACAGCCGAATTGGCGGCGCTTCTGACCTTTGGATTTATCTTTACAGGATTTTTCCCGGTTTCACTAAGCCTGATTGTGTTTATTGTCGTGATGAATGACTTGGTGACTTTAACGCTGGGAACCGACAAAGCGTGGCCGACAACCGTCCCTGAAAAATGGAATATACCTCAGCTTGCCAAGATATCCGCGATCTTCACCATCGGCTGGCTGGCTCTTGGGCTAGGACTTATCTGGTTTTACCTCAAAATTCAAAGGTTAAGTGCAGACCAAATCAGTTCCTTAATGTTCCTCTACCTGATCTTTTCTGCGATGGAAACGATTCTTATGACGCGTACCCGTGATCCATTCTGGTCATTTTGGCCGAGCAAGTGGGTAGGCGGCATGATTACTATAAATATCGTTCTTGCCATACTCATGGCGATCTTCGGTTTGGTGATGGCGTCAGTTTCTTGGCAACATATTGTTGTATTAGCTATTATCACGCTTTTTGCCATGCTGATCTTAGACAGCTTGAAGATCTGGTATTACAGAGTTTCAGGCATTTTAGGAACCGAACGACATGGTCGGGCATTTTAACCCAATGTAGTCCACACCAATCTGTTTGCTCCCACTCCGAAGCAGACTCTTGTGAAGTGAGGTAAGCAACACGAGAGAAGACGAGAAGACGTAAGCAGCACAAGGCAAGAAGGAAGAGGGAAGACGAGAAGAGGTACTGACACAAAAAGCACGAACACAAGAACGAGGAAGGAAGAATACAACGCCAGAAGGCAAGAAACGAGCAAACAGCAACAAGAAGACAAGAAGCCGGAAGGGAAGCAGCAGGCGGGCAAGAAACGAGTAAACAAGTCAGTAGACAAGCAACAAGAAGGCAAGCCACGAGCAAACAAAAAGGTAGGAAGCAAGAAGACAAGAAGCGAGAAAGCAGATCGTGCGAACAAGGGCTTGCAGGGGACGCGGGGAGGCGGGCGGGAAAATGGGTTGCCAGAGGTCAAGCTTGGTTGCGCCCGTTTTCCCGCGCCCCTGAAGCCCAGCTTTCAGCCTCTCGGAGTTGGTGTTTGTTTATCACTACCCTTTTGGGAATGCGACAGTCAAAAGTGTCTAAAATTGCCCTTTTTGGCAAAGAAAAAGGCCAGTTAGCATTTGATCTAACTGGCCTTTTTACTGTACTTAATGGTAGCGGCGGAGGGATTTGAACCCCCGACCTATGGATTATGATTCCACTGCTCTACCAGCTGAGCTACACCGCCATATTTAAAGTCGCATAATATAATAAAATCTGAATTTCAAATCAACACTTTTGTGGACATACTGCTATTTCTTTTCATCGGACAGATAGAAAAACCAGCCGCTTGAGGGATTTCGAGTGGCAACGCGGTGCGATCCGCTTAGGAGCCAGACTACCAGGGGCTGGGGAGGCACCTGAGGTTGGGTGGGAACCAGGGGTTGGTTGGGGCTGAGCGGGTGCCAGAGGTCGGGCGGGTGCCGGCGGGAGGAGCTTGCGCAGGCAGAGGGTCAGTCCGCAGGGGCACCAACCCGGCAGCGGGTGCGGCGGCACTCCACCGCAATATAGAGCCCGGTCGCCAGCCAGACCAGGCTGAAACCGGTCAGCCTGACCACTGAAAGCGGTTCATGGTAGACCAAGGCCCCGAGCAGAAACTGCAGCGTCGGCGATAGATACTGGACGAAGGCGAGCTGGCTATAGGGGATGCGGCGCGCCCCCGCAGCAAAAAAGAGCAGCGGCAACGCAGTCACCGGCCCCGCCATAGCCAGCAGCAGTGTGGTCCACAGGCCGGCATGGCCGAACGCGGCCGTTCCATGGATCTCGAGGAAAACCAGATAGCCCAAAGCCAGGGGCAGGAGCAGCGCCGTCTCGACCGCCAGACCCTCGAGACTATTGAGCGGCGCAGTTTTACGCAGCAGGCCGTAAACTCCAAAGGTAAAGGCTAGGGCCAGGGCGATCCAGGGCAAACCGGCTTGCTGCGCGGCCAGGTAGAGCACCCCCGACGCCGCCAGTCCCACCGCCACCCAATGCACCGGCCGCAACCGCTCCCGCAGGAACACGACGCCAAGCACGATATTAACGAGGGGATTGATGAAATAACCGAGGCTGGCATCGACGACCCGGTTGGTCTGCACGGCCCAGATGTAAAGTCCCCAATTGACCGAGAGCAGGCTGGCGGTCAGCAGGAAAACCGCGGCGTGACGAGGATTGCGGCGCAGCGCGGTGATGAGCCGGCTTTTTTTGAGCAGCAGCAGAAATACCACAAAAACCAGCGACCAGGCCATACGGTGGCTGAGGATCTCGAGGGCGGGCACTCCGCCCAATCCTTTCCAGTAGACGGGGAAAAGTCCCCACATCACAAAGGCGATGAGGGCGTAGACGGCGCCCTTTCTCATTCGCTCTCTTCGGGCTGCTTGCCGGCGCGCACCCACTCGAATTTTCGCTGCAAGTTCTTCGAGTAATATTTTTTGAGCACATCGTACTCCACTTCAAGCCCCCAGTTGTAGAAGGTGCGGGGGTCGATGTAGGATTTCATGCTGGTGCCGAGATTCCAGGTGCGGTTTTTAGCCGCGATGGCACTCTGGGTCTTGAGCTTGCCGAGGGCAACACGCCGTTTCTCCTCGCGCTCCTTGAGCTGGCCGACCTTGCGCTGCTGGGCGTCGATCTTGCGCTGAAAGGCCGCCGCAACACGCGCGCGCTGCTCCGCCTTCTCGGTCGCCGCCTTGCGCGCCTTCAATTGTTGCCGGAGCTGCGCCACAACGCCCGTCTCTTTTTTGATCATCTCGCGCAGCGCGGCAAGTTCCTTTTGCAGGTTGGCCTCGCGCTGCCTGAAATTTTCCTTGCGCTGCGTCCAGTTGGCGGGGGCTTTTTTGATATGGTTGCAGAGTATCGCCGCCTCGAGGTTGGCGTTGACCACCGCTTCCCACTTGAGATGTTCGGGATCCTCGGCCACCACACCCGACTGGGCGAGGCTTTCGCGGACCACGGCGGAGGCATGATGGGTACGGAAGACCTTGGCGGTCAGACCCGGCAGCACCTCGGAGAGAAAGGCATTGACATTACGGCTGGAGATGTCCGGGAAAAGCTGGGGCTTGCTATAGGCCGCATTCTTGACCTTACCGCCGCCGGCGGTTGGACGCGCCTCGCGCTCGAGCGCCTCGAGGTTGCGGCGGACGTTTGCGGGCAGCGTGAGCTTTTTATGCCAGAGCACCGAGTCCTTGCCGAGGAAGCGGAATTCCGCCGCGCCATCGGGCAGCAGCTTGACATGTTCGGGACGCAGGGTGGTGGCGCCGACGGTGTCGGCCTCATCCGGATCCTTTTCGTCACCGACGCGGAGGCAGAGGGCGTCGATAAGATAACAGGCGGTGGCAATCATGCGGCGGCGCGGGTTCTCCGAATCGAGCCCCTGCTGGATGTGGGCCCGCACGGCTTCGATCTGTTCCTCAAGCTCGATCGCCTTGCTGAATTTCTGTTCCTCGCGCGCCTGCTTGATCGGGGCGCTGTCGTGCAGCCAGATATACTTGATTTTGCCGGTGAGCTTGTCCGGCCAGCGCGCCACCCAGAGGCTCTCGGGTTGCCAGACGATCTCGGCCCAGTCGCCTTCCGGCACCGGTGCATCGGGGCTGAGGTTGAGGGTGATATCACTTTTACAGGCCCCCTCCTTCCAGCGACCGCGCAGGGGGTGCTTGCCGCGCCCCATGAAAATGCCGCTCGGCTCGACGAGATAGCCGGCGAGCTCGATCCGCTCTCCATCGGCCTGGGCATGGCCATAGATCTCTTTCAGTTCCTCGCGCGCCATCTTGCGCCGGGCCGCCAGCGCCTTGCGTTCCTCCTTGGTCATCGCCTCCCGCGCCATGCGCTCCCGCGCGACGACGGCGATCACCTCCTGAAAATCGACCTCGCCGGGCTTGAGCGGCGGATCGACGCCCAGGGCCTTGCTGAAGTCGCCGAAGAAATTGCGCGCAAAGAGCGGATCCTCGACATACTCCGTGCCGATCTTTTTGACCCAGGCCAGAGCCATCTCCTCCTGTTTGGGTGTCAGGAGATGGTCCACCCCGCGAAAATGGATGGTCAATTGCTGATAGGCCGGGGGATCGGGTACAATCACCCCTTTATGAACAAGCTGATGCAGCAATGCAGGCGTTCCTTGTATTGAGATCGTGGTTGATGGGGCTGCACTGGCAGGTCCCCGGGAGAAAATTATATAGCATATAAATTAACGCTTTCTTTTTTTTATAGCAAGCTAAAAAGCAAGAACACGTTTAAAAAGATAAAAAGGATTGACACTCTGCTATAAATTGATTACTTTTCTTGTTATGATAAAGATGCAGGAGGCATTGTGACGGATGATAAAAGGCTGATTTTGTGGGTCGATGACGAGATCGACCTACTTCGGCCGCATGTGCTGTTCATGGAAGAGAAGGGCTATGCCGTCACGACAGTCACCAACGCTGAGGATGCCATCGAGCTCGTGCGTCAGACCAATTTCGATCTGGTGCTGCTCGACGAGATGCTCAACGGCATGGACGGCCTCTCTGCGCTGACCGAATTCAAGAATCTCCGCCCCGGCCTTCCGGTCATCATGGTGACCAAAAATGAAGAGGAGTCGCTGATGGAACAGGCCATCGGCGGCAAGATCGACGATTACCTTACCAAACCGGTTAATCCCAGCCAGATCCTCCTGGTATGCAAGAAAATTCTCGAGCGCCGCAAGATCGCCGGTGAGCGCATCTCCCGCGACTATACCTCCGAGTTCAACCAAATCGCCGTCCGCCTGATGGGCGGCATGAGCTGGCAGGACTGGATCGACGTCCATCTCCGCCTTTGCGAGTATGACATCGAGCTGGACCAACATCCGGATCTCGGCCTCAAGCAAATCCTCTATGACCAGAAACGCGAGTGCAACGCCGAGTTCGGCCGCTTCATCGAAAAGAACTATCTCTCCTGGCTGACCGCCAAGGGGGCTCCTCCCCTCTCGGTCAACATTGTCCCGAAATACGTCCTGCCGCATGTGCGTGACGGACGCCGCACCCTGCTGATGGTTATCGACAACCTGCGTCTCGACCAGTGGCTGGTGGTAGAACCCCTGCTGCGCGAATTTTTCAATGTGCAGCGCAACTTTTATTTCTCCATCCTCCCCACCGCGACGCCCTATGCGCGTAACGCTATCTTCAGCGGGCTCTTCCCGAGCGAAATCGAGCGGCTGATGCCCGAGCTCTGGCAGCAGGGGGACGAGAACGATGATGTCAGCTGCAACCGCTTCGAGAGCCAGCTGCTCGAGCAGCAGTTGCGCCGCGCCGGTCTCGACCTCAAGCCGAGCCCCAAATATGCCAAGGTCCTCGACATGCAGGAACACCGCCTCATTGCCCGCAAGATCCAGGAGTTCGGAGACCTGCCGCTCTCGGCGATTGTGCTCAATTTCGTCGACATCCTCGCCCATTCGCGCAGTTCGTCGGAGCTTATCAAGGAGATGATCCCGAACGAGGCCGCCTTCCGCTCTCTGACCAAGAGCTGGTTCGAGCACTCGCATATGTTCCTCGCCCTGCAGCAGCTCGCCCAGTCGGGCAGCACGATCGTCATCACCTCCGACCACGGCAGCATCCGCGGCCTACGCGGCGCCAAGGTGATCGGCGACCGCGAAACCTCGACCAGTCTGCGCTATAAATACGGCCGCAACATCAAGGCAGACAGTAAAAATGCCATGATCATCCGTGATCCGCGCGCCTTCAAACTGCCGGTGCGCGGGGTGAACACCAATTACCTTATCGCCAAGGAAGACTTTTATTTCGTCTATCCGACCAATTATCACTATTATCTGAACTATTACGCCGACAGCTTCCAGCATGGCGGCATCTCGCTGGAGGAGATGGTTCTGCCGGTCATCACCCTGGAACCCAGATAGGAAACGGGCTGCGTGCAGGAAGAAAGCTACCGGCGGATGGAAAGCTGGATCAGTCAGGGTGCCGCGGAGACCCGCGCGATCGGCCGTCGTCTGGCTGCAGCACTGCAACCCGGCGCGGTGCTCATCTTCACCGGCAACCTCGGTGCGGGTAAAACCACCCTGATTCAGGGGGTTTGTGAAGGACTCGGCGTGACCGCAACCGTCACCAGTCCCACCTTCACGCTGATCAATGAATATCCTGGGCGGCTGCCCGTCTATCATTTCGATTTCTACCGCCTGCATGCTGACGCCGAGTTGCACGATCTCGGCCTGGAGGAGTATTTCGACGGCGAGGGGATCTGCCTCATCGAGTGGCCGGAGCTGATCGAGTCGTGGCTGCCGGCGGGGCATAGCCGCCTCCATCTTTCTCATGGCATGGAAGCCGCCGGGCGGATCCGGGAACTCAGCGCGGAAGCTGTTCCTATCACCGCCGACGTCCGGCTGATTGAGGTCTACCATCATGAACCTGCTGGCCATTGAAACCGCCACCGTCGTCTGCGGCGCCGCACTGAGCAAGGGGGAGACGCTGGTCGTCGAGTACCGCTCGGTGCTGAAGAATGCCCATGGCCGACTGCTCACGCGAGCGGTTGAAGTGCTGCTGGCGGATGCGGGCTGGCGGATCTCCGATCTCGATGCGATCGCCCTCTCCATTGGACCGGGTTCCTTCACCGGCTTGCGCATCGGCCTTGCCTTCGCCAAGGGGATCGCTCTGGCCCGGGAGATCCCGCTGGTGGCGGTGCCGACGCTGGCGGCCCTGGCCGCCCAGGCGCCGCTCGAGCGCGGCCTGATCGCTCCGCTGCTGCGCTCGCGCGCCGACGAATATTATCTGGGGCTTTATGAGCGTACCGAGGGCGGCGACATGCAGCGGGAGCCGGTCCGCATCGTGCGCTGGCCGGAGATCACCACCGCCGTGCCGCCCGAGGCCCTGTTGATCGGCCAAGGCGCACAGCATCCGGTGCCCATGGGGTACCGGGCCGCACCAGCATGGCAGGCTTTGCTGAGTGCGCAGACCATTGCCCGTCTGGGGCACCAGCAGTTGCAGCGGGGAGCAGTGGACGAGCCCGATCTGCTCGAGCCGCATTACCTGCAGGAGTTCATCACCGGCAAACCGAAACGACCGGTTATCGGCCCAGGCGGGCATGTTCGCTGAAGCCCTGGCGCCCGGGAGGTTGGAGATCCCCGGATCGGGGCTCGTTCTCCATCTGCGTGCCATGCTCGAGGAGGACCTGGCGGAGGTCGTGCAGATCGAAGAGCAGCTCTTTCGTTCAGCTTGGACTGCGGAGATGTTCCGTGAGGACTTCGATCAGGAGTATGCCTGCCCGCTCGTCGCCCGAGACCGCGGGCGCCTGGCCGCCTATCTGGTCGCCTATGTTGTGGCCGACGAGATCCATATCGCCAATATCGCCGTAGCGCCGGAATATCAGCGGCGCGGCGTCGGTTATGCCTTTCTGTTACACTTGCTGCGCGTCAGCCGGGAGGCGGGATACGCTCTGGCCCATCTGGAGGTCCGGCGCAGCAATGCAGCAGCCATCGCCCTTTATGAAAAGCTCGGATTTGCAAAGGTTGGGCTGCGTAAGGAGTATTATGAGATTGAGCACGAAGACGCGGTGCTGATGACTTGCCTGATCCAGGTCAACCCCCTTTTCGCGACGCCGGATCCGCCGCTGAACCATGGACAGTAAGGAGTTGTTATGGAGTGGTACAAACGCGTCACCCCGGGGCTGGAAGCCCAGACCAAGCGAGAGCTGCCCGACGGTCTGTGGATCAAATGCGACCGGTGCGGCGAGATCCTTTACAAAAAGGATCTCGATCGCAATTATATGGTCTGCACCAAGTGCGATTTCCATTTTCGCATGAACAGTGAACAGTATGCCGCCCTGCTGGCCGATGCAGGAAGTTTTACCGAGTTCAATGTCGAGCTCGCTCCGGCCGATCCGCTGCATTTCAAGGACTCAAAGAAATACACCGACCGTTTGCGAGATGCGCAGGTCAAAACCGGGCTGAAAGATGCTGTGCGCACCGGCGAGTGCACTTTGGGGGGGATGCCGGTGATCCTGGCGCTCATGGATTTCCGTTTCATCGGCGGGAGCATGGGATCGGTGGTGGGTGAAAAGATCAGCCGCGCTATTGACCGGGCCATCGCCACACGGCGGCCGATGATCATCGTGTCCGCCTCCGGTGGGGCACGGATGCAGGAGGGTGTGCTCTCGCTGATGCAAATGGCTAAGACCTCCGCCAAACTGGCCCTGCTTTCGGATGCCGGTCTCCCCTACATCTCGATCCTGACCGATCCCACAGCTGGAGGCACCACCGCCAGTTTTTCGATGCTGGGCGATGTCATCATCGCCGAACCCGGCGCCTTCATCGGTTTTGCCGGCCCGCGCGTCATCAAACAGACGATTGGCCAGGATTTGCCCGAGGGCTTTCAGCGCGCTGAATTTGTGCAGGAGCACGGCTTCGTCGATCTCATCCTGCACCGCCGCGATCTCAAGAACCATCTCGAGCGCCTGCTCCAGTTTTTTGGCGCAAAACGTGCCAGGCGCAGTCGCCGCATAGCGAAACCAACCCCAACCAGCGAGTAATCTGTGCGAATTCTCCTCAGCAACGACGACGGCATCAACGCCCCGGGGCTGGCCGCTCTGGCCGCGGAAATGGCGAAACATGGTGAGATTATCATCTACGCCCCGCTTTCCGAGATGAGCGCGGTCGGCCATGCCATCACTCTCAGCGATCCCTTGCGCGTCAGCGAGATGCGCAAGAACGGGGCGTTTTTCGGATATGCGGTCCGCGGCACCCCTGCCGACTGCGTCAAGGTGGCGATCTGGGAGCTCGGCCGCCAGAACCGCCTGCCCGACATCGTCATCTCGGGGATCAATCAGGGCTCCAATACCGGCATCAACACCATCTATTCCGGGACGGTCTCGGCGGCGACCGAAGGGGCCATCTCGGGGATTCCGGCGATCGCGATGAGCCTGGCCTCCTATGCCAGTCCCGATTTTTCTGTCGCCGCCGAATTCGCGGGAGTGATCGCCCATCAGCTTTTAGCGCACCCCCTGCCGCCGGGGGTCTTCCTGAATGTGAACGTCCCCGCGGTGCCGCGCCGCGAAATCCGTGGCGTCCGCATCACCCGGCAAGGGACCGCCAATTGGATCGAAGAGTATGAAATCCGCAAGGATCCGCACAACCGCAATTATTACTGGCTGACCGGCGAAAAACGCGACGAAGAGCCGGATCCGGAACTCGATGACCAGGCGATCCTGGAGAATATGGTTTCGATCACACCGGTTCACTGCGACATGACCTGCTACCCGGCACTGACCACCCTGCGGGAGTGGAACATCCCATTCTGATCACCAGCGAGGAATTTGATCATGGAGCACCTTGAGCGGATCCTGATCCTCGATTTCGGATCGCAATACACCCAACTGATCGCCCGCCGCATCCGCGAGTTGGGCGTCTATTCCGAGATCAAACCTTATTCCATCTCCGTGGACGAAGTGCGCCGGCTGCAGCCCCGGGGCATCATTCTCTCCGGCGGACCCTCCTCGGTCTATGACTCGGAGGCCCCGCTCCCGGACCCGGCCCTTTTCGAGATGGATCTCCCCATCCTGGGGATCTGTTATGGCCTCCAGGTCATCGGCCGCCTGTTCGGCGGTGAGGTCGCGCGCGCGCCGCAGCGCGAGTATGGCCGCGCCGAACTGCAGATGGATGGGCCCGAGAGCCTCTTCTCGGGACTGGGCGAAGCGATGACGGTTTGGATGAGTCATGGCGATCATCTCACCCGCATCCCGCCGGAATTCACGGTCATCGCCCATACCGCCAACGCACCGATCGCCGCGATCCGCCACCAGCATCGTGCCATCTACGGCATCCAGTTCCATCCGGAGGTGGTGCACACCCCGCGCGGCACGGAGTTGCTCGGCAATTTTGTATTCAAGAACTGCGGCTGCCGCGGGGACTGGAGCGCCAGTTCCTTCGTCGAGAGCACGGTGGCGGAGATCCGCGCGCGCGTCGGCCAGGAACGCGTCCTCTGCGCCCTTTCGGGGGGTGTCGATTCGACGGTCGCGGCGGCCCTGGTCGGGCGCGCCATCGGCCGCCAGCTCACCTGCCTTTTTGTCGACACCGGCCTGCTGCGCGAGAAGGAAGGCGAAGAGGTCTGTCGGTTTTACCGCAACGCCGATTTCGACTTTCAGCTCATCGACGCCAGCGAGCGGTTCCTCACGCGGCTGGAAGGCGTGACCGACCCCGAGCAGAAACGCAAGATCATCGGACGCGAATTCATCGCTGTGTTTGAGGAGGAGGCCCGCCGGATCGGCAAGGTGAGTCATCTGGTGCAAGGGACTCTCTATCCCGACGTCATCGAAAGCGTCTCGACTAAAGGCCCCTCGGCCACCATCAAGAGCCATCACAACGTCGGCGGGCTCCCCGAGCAGATGCAGCTCAAGCTGATCGAGCCGCTGCGCGAACTCTTCAAGGACGAGGTTCGCAAGGTCGGGCGCGAAGTGGGGGTGCCAGAGTACATTCTCAGTCGTCATCCCTTCCCCGGCCCCGGCCTGGCTGTTCGCATTCTCGGAGCGATCACTCCGGAACGTCTAGCCATCCTCCGGCCGGCCGACCGCATCTTCATTGAGGAACTGCGCCGCAGCGGTGAGTACGACCGGATCTGGCAGGCCTTTGCGGTCCTGCTGCCGATCCAGACCGTTGGCGTCATGGGGGATGAGCGCACTTACGAAAATGTCGTCGCCCTGCGCGCAGTCACCAGCATGGACGGCATGACTGCCGACTGGGCCGAGATTCCCCGGCCGCTGCTGGCGCGGATCTCGAATCGGATCATCAATGAAGTCAAGGGGGTTAACCGGGTGGTGTATGACATCAGTTCCAAGCCCCCTAGCACCATTGAATGGGAATAGAGACATCAAGCATTGAATCGGACGGTGGTACGCGCCGTTTCGATGCTGGACCCGGAATGAAGGGAACAGGAGGCCGCTAATGTGCGGGATAGTTGGCTATATCGGGCAGAAGAATGTGCTGCCGCTGCTTCTCAACGGCTTGCACCGTCTCGAATACCGCGGTTATGACAGTGCCGGGATTGCGCTCTGGACCAACTCCGGCATCTGGGTGGAGAAAGCTGCCGGCAAGATCCCCGAGCTGGAGCGCATCCTGCCGGAAGAGCCGCCGCAAAGCACCCTCGGCATCGGGCATACGCGCTGGGCAACCCATGGCGAGCCCAGCACCCGTAACGCGCATCCCCATAGTGACTGCAGCCAGCGGGTTGCCGTGGTACACAACGGGATCATTGAGAATTTCATCCTGTTGCGTGAGGAGTTGATACACAAGGGCCATAACTTTGCCTCCGACACCGACAGCGAGGTCCTGAGTCATCTCTTCGAAGAGTATCTCGAAAAGGGGCTGGACCTGGGCGAGGCCGTGCGCCAGGGCCTGGCTTGTGTGCAGGGCACCTATGGCCTGGCGATCATCGACCGCGACCACCCTGACATGCTGGTGGCGGCGCGCAACGGCTCCCCCCTGGTCATCGGCCAGGGCGACGGCGAGTTCTTCATCGCCTCTGATGCCGCACCGCTGGTCGGTGTGATCCAGAGCGTAACCTATCTTGATGACGGCGAACTGGCCGTCATCACCCGCAGCGGACTCTCGGTCAAAACCATTGGAAATTGCCCGGTGGCCAAGATCGCCGAGCCCATCGGCCTCGATCTCCAGCAGATCGAGAAGGCCGGCTATGAACATTTTATGCTCAAGGAAATCATGGAGCAGCCGAGCACTCTGGCCGACACCCTGCGTGGCCGTCTGCTCTGGGAGGAAGGCACGGCCCGTCTCGGCGGCATCGAGCACGATTTCGAATCCCTTCTGTACGCCCGGCGCATCATCATCACCGCCTGCGGCACCTCCTGGCACGCGGCCCTGATCGGAGAATACCTGTTCGAAGAGCTGGTCGGCATCCCGGTGGAGGTGGAATACGCCTCGGAGTTCCGCTACCGCAATCCGATTGTCAATAACGATTCCGCGGTCATCGCCATCAGCCAGTCGGGTGAGACCGCTGACACTTTGGCTGCGGTCCGCGAGGCCAAACGCAAGCGCAGCAAGGTCTACGGCATCTGCAACGTGGTGGGATCGAGCATCGCCCGGGAGACCGACGCCGGGGTCTACCTCCATGCCGGACCCGAGATCGGTGTGGCCTCAACTAAGGCCTTCACCTCGCAGGTGACCGTACTGGCGCTGATCACCCTGCTGCTCGGGCGGATGCGCTCGATTTCATCGGCGCGTGGCCGCGAACTCGTCAGCGAGCTTCAAAGCATCCCCGGCAAGATTCAGAAGATTCTGGAGCAGAACCATCTCATCCGCGAGCTGGCCGAGATGCACAAGGAGGTTCGTAACTGCCTCTACCTCGGCCGCGGCTACAATTTCCCAGTCGCCCTGGAGGGTGCCTTAAAGCTCAAGGAGATCGCCTACATTCATGCAGAGGGCTACCCGGCTGCGGAGATCAAGCATGGTCCCATCGCTCTCATCGACGATCATATGCCGGTGGTCTTTATTGCCACCCGCGACTCAGTTTATGACAAAATCCTCAGCAACATCGAGGAGGTGCGGGCGCGCAACGGTCGGGTGATCGCCATCGCCACCGAAGGGGACCAGGAAATAAAGAAACACGCTCAACATGTTATTTATGTACCAGCGGCAGTGGAGATGCTGACACCGCTTCTTACCATCATCCCGCTGCAGCTTTTTGCCTACCACATGGCGATCCTACGCAATTGCGATGTGGACCAACCCCGCAATCTGGCCAAGAGTGTGACCGTTGAATAATCTCTATGCCGAGGAGAACCCTTTGTTGAAGGCCCTATCTGCTGCGGTGCCGGCCGCCCGGTTCGGTATCGCCCTGCTGCTTATTTGCCTCATCGCCATCGGCTTCCAGCTCGTCAGCCCTGCAACCGCTGCTGCCCAGAACGGCACCGTCAAGGCCCTGTTCGATCAGGGACTGGCTTCCTATCACAGCGGAGCGTATGAACACGCCCGATCCCTACTTCTGAGCGCCCTCAATAAGAGTTCGAGCGCACCCCACCTGAGCAAGATCTATCTACTACTCAGCGCTGCCAACGATCGGCTGGGCGACCTGCCGCAATCGCGCTACTATGCTGGCAAACTAGTGCGAGAATTCCCGCAAAGCCGCTATCGCGATGCCGCAGAATACGCCCTTGCGCGCGCCAGCTATAGCGCAGGCGAGACCGTCGACGCTCTATTTCATCTTCTGACCATCATCGACCGCAATCCTGCGACAGCGCTTTCAGAGAGCGCCAAAATGGTTGGCAGCCGGATCGCTGCCGAGGGGATTCACGACTCGGGTCTCGAAAGCTATCTTTCTCTATTCCAGCGCGCCGGGAGCCGTAATTGGCTGCTCTACTGGCTGGCGCGGCAAGCCTATGGCCAAGGCCGACGCAATGAGGGGGAAACCTGGCTTAACCGGCTGGAAATGAATAACCCCGAGCCTCGGCTGCAGCGGCTTGCTCAGGAGCTGAGATCCCGGCCGCCGACGGAGAGCCTCTACATGCTGCGTGTCGGCATCATCCTGCCCCTCTCTGGATTCGAAGCGGATAATGGCATGGAATTCCTCCGCGGCGTCGCCCTGGCCTTTCAGGACCAGCCGCAGGGGATCGAGTTGATCGTCAAGGATTCGGGCTCCAGCATCCGGCAGGGCATCCGCGCCATGCAGGCGCTGATCGACAGCCATGTCGATCTGATCCTTGGCGAGTTGGCGGGCGACCGCAGCGCCGCCATGGCCGCCCTGGCAGCGCAGCGCGATATCCCGATGCTGGTGCCGGTCGCATCCGACAACGGCATCGCCGCGCTCGGACCCAATGTCTGGCAGCTGACCAGCGACATCGAAACCCGCGGCGCAGCGCTGGCCAACTATGCCTACTCCACTCTCGGCTTACGAACCTTCGTCTCACTGGCGCCCGCCGACGAGTACGGTCAGGCCCTCAGCGACGCTTTTGCCAACACCATCGACAAACTGGGCGGCACCATCATCGCCCAGCAGTGGTATTATCCCGGAACAAAGGATGTCTCCCGGCAATTCACCGCCATCCGTGAATCCGCCGGACAGTTCACCCCACGCGACTCCCTCACTGCAGGCGATTTTCTTGCGAGAGGATACCAGGGCCAGCAACAAACCCATGACTTCAAGTACGCCCGGCCTTCACGGCGCCCGGCGCCGGCTCCGGCTGGGGATGAGGAGGAGCAGGACATTCCGCTGGTCACCTCCATTGATGGTTTCTTCATGCCTATCTATGCCGAGGATATCGCTATTGTCGCACCGCAGTTCAGCCTTGCCCACATCCAGGCCGTGGCTCTGGGCGGCGATGACTGGCTACATGGCGCCCTTTTGCAGAGCCAGCGGCGCTATCTGGACGGCGCGGTCTTCTGCGCCGGCAGCTTTGCTGATGAAACGAGCACGGAATATATCCAGTTTAAAAATCGTTTTAGAATGGCGACAGCCACTTCGGCCGGACCGCTGGCCGTTTCCGGCTATGATGCTGCTCATCTGGTCACCGCAGCGGTCGTCGCCGGCAACCACTCCGCTGGCGAGATCCTGGAGTGGATTGGCCAGGCGCAACATCGCAGCGGCATCGGTACCGACTTTTCTTTCAGCCGCGGCACCCGGGTGAATCAGGAGGTTGCCATTCTGAAATATAAAAACGGCGTCATAACCCGCCTGCATGATTAAATCGCAGCGCGCTGCAGGGCGGGCCGACGGTGCAAACTAAGGAGGTCTGACGTGGATCCAACCGTTAAAAAAGCCATGATGGCCGGATTGGGCATCTTCTCGGCAACCAAGGAAAAGATCGAGGATTTTGTCGAGGAGATGGTCCAGCGCGGCGAAATGGAACAGGGCGAAAAGGCCCAGTTCATCCAGGAGACCATGGAGAAAGCCGAAGCCCGCACCAAAGAGGCCAAAGAATGGGTGTCCAAACAGGTCGAAGAGACCTGGGAGAAGATCAAACCCAAAGCCCAGCAACAAATAGATGAGTTGCAGGAAAAGCTGGCCAGTTTAACCAAGGAGCTCGAAGAGCTGAAAAGCAGAATGGGCCCGAAGGCATAACAAACCTGGCCGGTGTACATCATTTACTTTAAGAGGAGGTATCTAAATGAAAAAGCTATTGGTGGTTGTGATGTTCTGCATGCTGATCCCGGCGACGATGGTTCTGGCGCAGAAAACGGATGGGGTGCACCTCTTCCAGAATTTCTTCAGCGATGCTGTTGTGGCACAGAATCCTTACGGCGAAGTCGGCTTGGGTTACAGCTCGTACGATGCCATGAGTGCCATTGCGGGCGGGGTCCAGGGTGGTTATCCGGTCAATGAGAAACTTGAGGTCGGAGTGGGGGTTCACTATCTGAATTACAGCTATGACCAGAAAGGTGTCGATTCCCAGAGCGGGCTTGCCGATCCCTACGTCGGCGTGCGTTATCAGCTCACCCCCGGCCCGACCCGCTTTGCAGTGGGCGGTTACGCTACCCTTCCAGTCGGCAGTGAAGATATCGGCCAGAACAACTTTAATTTCGGTGCTTTCGGCGCCGTCCGTCACCAGTTGGAAACCTTGACACTGACGGGAACCGTCGGGATCAATTTTTACGAAACGAAAACCTACGAGGACGGCTATTTCGATTTCGACAAGATGGAGTACGTCCAGGGAAAGGAAAAAACCGAGCACAAGAATTATCTCTCCCTCGGCGCCGGCGCGATCTATCCGGTCAATAAAAACCTCGCTGTCGTTGGCGAGTGGGTCATGCACACCGAAGGCGATTACATGATGCTGAGCGCCGGTGTGGACTATAATATGGGCAATGTGCGTTACCGCGGCGGTCTGGGCCTTGGCCTCGATGATGGCGCCCCCGATCTCTCGATATTTGCCAGCTATTTGCTCAATTTCTGATAATCATGGTGTGTGTTCAAAAAAGGCCCTCGCTCAGAGGGCCTTTTTTTGTTCAGTCGGGAGCCGATTTCAGCGCACCCGCCGAAATCGGCGCGGGCCGGACAAGTCTATAGCGAGAGCTTTCAGCAGGAGTCGGATTCAGGGGGATTTCCTTTTCCGCTATTTATAGTGCTTGAATCTGACATTTTTTTTCTCTAAACTATATGAAATTCTTGTGCATCCAGAAAAGTGCTCTGATTGGGAGGCTCCTTGACGCTCTTCAATTCCATCCTTCTCGGCATCATCCAGGGATTGACCGAATTCCTTCCGGTCTCCAGCTCCGGCCATCTTGTGCTCGCCGAGCATTTCCTAGGCGTTGCGGACGCGGGGATCACCCTTGAAGTCATGCTCCACTTCGGTACGCTGCTGGCCGTCTTTGTAGCCTTCCGCAAAGAGATCGTGCGCCTCCTCGCCGCCTTTTTCTCCCTCTTCCGCCCCGACAGATCCCTCTCCAGCCGTCTCCGCGAAGCGCCTGACCTCCGTCTGCTGCTCTACCTTTTTCTGGCCACACTGCCCGCCGTCGTTATCGGTCTGATCTTCAAGGATAAAATCGAGGCGGCCTTTGATCAGCCGCGCTTTGTCGCCTGGGCCCTCCTCTTCACCAGCTTGCTTCTAGCCCTCACCTTTCTGGCCCGCAAGGGCAACAAGAACCTGACCTGGATCAATACCCTCATTATGGGGCTGGCCCAGGCCCTGGCCATTCTGCCGGGCGTTTCGCGCTCAGGCTCGACCATCAGCTTTGGTCTTTTCAGTGGACTGCGTGGCGAGGACGCGGCGCGCTTTTCTTTTTTGCTCTCGATTCCGGCAGTGCTCGGCGCGACAATACTCAAGCTCCATGATATGGCTGCCGCGCCGGTCGTCTCCGGTTATGCTGGCATTCTTCTGTCCGGAGCAACCGCCGCCTTTCTGACCGGCTGGCTGGCCATCGCTGCCATGCTGCGCATTCTGCGCCATGGCAAGCTCTACTGGTTCGCCCCCTACTGCCTGCTGCTGGGGCTCGCTATGTGTTACCTCCTTTAGAGGCCTGCCATGCGTACTCCCCTGATCGCAGTGACCATGGATCAGAGTCCCGCTACGGATTTACGTCCCTTCGCCCGCGGCCGCGATCTCTATTTTATCAATGCAGCCTACATCCGCTATCTGGAAGACGCCGAGTGCCTACCCCTCGCCCTACCTACCTGGCTGAAACAGGACCTCATCCCCGAGCTGATCCATTCCATCGACGGGCTGCTCCTGACAGGAGGCGACGATGTATTCGCCGGGGCATACGGAGAGGCAACCATACCAGGCACCTGGCGCATCGATCCGCCGCGAACCTATTTTGAGATTGCTCTCATCACCGAGGCCCTGCGCCAGAACAAGCCCCTCTTCGGGATCTGCCGAGGCTGCCAGATGATCAATGTCGCCCTCGGCGGCACCCTTTATCAGGATATCGCCAGTCAGATTCCGGGCGCACAACAGCATCGCTCGCCGGATTCGCCGGTTCTAACCTATCATTCTGTGGAGATTGAGTCCGGCAGCCGCCTTGAAAACATTTTGGGGAAATCCGCGTATACGGTGAACAGTTCGCATCATCAGGCGATCAGGACCCTGGCCGCCTCTCTTCGGGTGACAGCCCTCGCGGAGGATGGCGTCATCGAAGGCATCGAACGGCCCGGCGCTGCCTTTGTCCTGGGGGTCCAGTGGCACCCGGAGACCATGCAGGAACTCTCCGGCAGCAAGGCGCTGCTCGAAGCCTTTCTGAGCCAGTGCCGGAAACAGGCAGGAGAGCGATGAAGACGACGCTGGACGCACTGCACCAGGCCTGGAACGCCGGCAAGTACGATCCGGTCTATCTTTTTTACGGGCAGGATGATTTCCAGATTGAACTGATCGTCGAAGCCCTGATTCGCAAAGCGGTCGAGCCGGGCAGTAAGGACTTTAATTTCGATCCGCTATATGGCAACGAGACCGAGGGCGCGCAGATCGTCAATCTCGCGAGTGCCTATCCGATGATGGCCGAGCGGCGGGTCGTTCTGGTTAAAAATGTCCACCTTCTACCCGCAGCGGATCTGGAACTGGTCGCTCGCTACGCCAAGTCGGCTCTGGCAAGCACCTGTCTGGTGCTGACGGCGGCCAAAATCGATGCCCGCCGCACCGTTTGGCAACAGTTGCTGCAGAACAGCGTCAACGTCGAGTGTAGACCGCTCTACGACAACCAGGTGCCCGACTGGCTGCGCCGGCGCCTCAGCCATGCGGGATTGACTATCACCGAGGAGGCAATACGCATGCTCCAGGGGCTGGCCGGTAGCAACTTGCGCCAGTTGGAGAGTGAGATCGACAAGGTCAAGATCAATCTTGGCGAGCGCAAACGGATCGAGGTCGGCGATGTCGAGCGGGTGGTCGGCGCGACACGGCAGTTCTCCATCTTTGAGCTTTGCGATGCCGTCGGCCAGCGCCGTATCGACGCCAGCTTGGTGATCGTAGATCACATGCTTACCCAGGGGGAGCAGCCCACCGGCATCCTGGCCATGCTGACGCGCCATTTCGTTATCCTCTCGAGGCTCAACGCGATGAAAGACCGGCGGCTGCCGCCCGAAAGTCTGGCAAAAGCCTTGAAAATACAGCCCTTTTTTCTCAAGAATTACGCCGCCCAGGCCAACAACTTTTCTGCAGCCCAGTTGCGCTCCGCCATCGGCTATTTGCTGGATGCGGACCTGCAGCTCAAGAGCAGCTATCAAAAGCCGCGTCTGGTGCTGGAGCTGCTTCTCCTGCGGCTGCAGTTCGCTCTGTAGGACAGACCATGCCGCCCGGATGCATTTCGAGCTTGCGGCGCCTGCAACCGGTCGGGAACTTTTCAGGCGATGTGCGGTTTTTAATCTAGGACCGGATGAACAAGGAAAATCCCAAACTCTCCCAGCTCAGCGATGAGGAGCTCATCCAGCGGTTCCAGGAGGGTGATCTCTACGCCTTTGACTTGATCGTGCATCGCTACAAGGATGCACTGTTCAATTTCACCTATCGCTATTTGGGCAGTTCGCAAGAGGCCGAAGATGTGGTCCAGGAAACGTTTCTCCGCATTTTCCGCAATCGTTTTGCCTACCGTCAGATTGCCAAATTTTCCACATGGATCTATACCATAGCCGGCAACCTGGCTAAGACCGAGTTGCGCAAACGAAAGCGGCGGCGGCTGGTCTACACCTCCGACCTCGGCTACGATGAAAAAGAGTTCGAGATTGTGGATAGCCGAGCCGATACCGAACGCGATGTGGACAGTATGCTCACCGAAAAGGAAATCCAGGAGGCGATCAACAAACTCCCGGAACGGTTCCGCAAGGTGATCCTGCTGGTAGACGTTCAGGAACTTTCCTATGAGGAAGTCAGTAAAATAATGCGAGTCCCACTCGGGACGGTAAAATCACGCGTCAACCGTGCCCGGCTCAAACTGCAGGGATTGCTACAGGATATCTTTGATGCGCAGCGCTAGCACAGCGCCTGCGTCCAGATTGCCGGGGGGCAGAACCCAGTTGTGAGGTATTGATGAAAAGTTGTGACAGAATAGCGCAAGATGCTTTCCGGTATTACGAGGGTTCCCTTTCGCAAGAGGAGCACGCGGTTATAACCAGGCATCTGGAGCAGTGCCCGACTTGCGCCAATGCCTATGCCTGGGCACGGCGGACCCGTGAGGGTCTGCACAAGCTGCCCAGGCATTCTCCATCGGCCAATTTCGACATGGTCCTGCATGCGCAAATGCGCCATGCCGGGTATGAGCACCGCTCGTTCTGGCCATTGACCATGCCTGCCTGGATATGGCAGGTGCCCGCCTATGGCGCCGCCGCGCTCCTGCTCATCGGTGCAGGCGTCCTGATCGACCGACAGTTGGAAGCCCCTGCCACCCTGCCGGCCACTGCACAAATCACCCGCATGGACAAGCTGGCGACTGCGCTCCCTGCGGCCGAGACGGTACAAACCACCTCCCGGAGCAGTCGCGAACTGGCTGGCTCCGGGATGATACCACTGGCCAGCAGGCAGACAACCAGGACGAGCAAAGGCGAGTTGACGGCCGCCCCATCGGAATCGGCAATCACCGCTCCGTCCAGCCATTCTAAAGTCCCGCAGCTGGCGGCGACGCAAGCGCCGATGAAGCGCTATGTGATGCAAAAAATCCCGATGCAGAGCCTACTGCGGCAAAACCGTCGCGCCATCGGCAACCAGCAAACGCTTCTGGAGCAGCTGGCCTTCGACACCATGCTGGTTCACCGGCAGAATGGCGGCAGCCGCACGCTTCCCGGTATCCGTGCCGTTAACGCTTCGGTGCAGTTTTGATGCGCAGATTTATTCTACTCTTCAGTTTGGGGCTCCTGCCCATGGTGGCGACAGCGCAGGATGGCACGGTCCTGATGCGCTTCGAACAGGATATGCGCCGGCTGGTCGATAAGGTCAAGCCATCCGTTGTGACCGTTTCCGCGCAAGTGCCGCTGCTCGACCTCATTCAAGGCTCCGGCGGCGAGGATGAGCAGTTCGCTCCCGATGACGTCCTCATCACCAATGTCGGTTCCGGGGTCATCTTCGACAGCCTCCATGTGATCACCCACATCAGCGTGGTTATGAACAGCGAAAATATCACCATCACGACCCAGAAAGGCCTGGAGATACCGGCGAGTCTGCTCGGTGTCGACAATGAATATGGCATTGCGGTGCTCCGTAGCAGTATGCGGCTGCACCATCCTGCGGTCCTGATGCAAGCCATGACTTTAGCACCCGGTAGTTACGTCACGGTCGTCGGCAATGCGCTCGGGGTATCATCAGCGGTCTCGTGGGGCATCGTCAATGCCATCCGGCAGGATGGGCTGATCCAGCTCGCCGCCAACATCCCGGCAGGCAACGCTGGCGGTCCGGTTTTTGACAGCAGCGGCCGGCTGGCGGGACTTCTCGCCGGGCTAATCGTGGCCAATGAGGATGCAGCTGAGGAAAATTTTCAGGGTGATGCCGCGCTGGCCTACCCCATGCAGGAAATCGCCGCCAAGGTCCGGCAAATCATCGGCTTCGGCCGCAGCGAATCGGGTTGGGTAGGCGTTACCGCGGAGGACTGGCCGGGCGGACAGGGCTGGGTGCACATCAGCGATGTGCGGCCCGGGAGTCCGGCCCAGGAAGCAGGCCTGCGTATTGGCGATATCATCCTCAGTCTCGATGGCAATACCCTCCAAAACTCGCTGGATTTGGCCCACTTCGTGCGCCGCAACCACCCCGGTCAGATGATGGCCCTGGGCATTTTGCGCGGCGACAGCACGCACATCCTGAACGTACGCATCGGCTCCGCCAGCCGGCGCCCCGGGGCCGGGATGCAGGAGCAGTACCGGAGTATGATGAGCCGCGTCAAGGCGAAGCCTCAGATACAGCAGGGCCTGCGCCTCCGGGAGGAACAGCAGCGCGACGATGAGCTGCGCAAGCGGGTTGAGGCGCTTGAAAAAGAACTGACGGACCTGCGCAAAAAGCTCAAAGAGTAATTTGGCATTGAGCACCCCCTCCATGTGACCCATGGGCCTGCCAGCCCTCTTTAGCGGATAATTTATATTGATTTTTTCTTATATTTTGTTAAATTATAGTCTATTTTATTTAGGAAAAACCAGCATCTTTACCATGGAGAGTCAAGAATGGCCAAGGATCGCAGTTTCGCGGGTAAAACCGCAAAAGTCGCCAAGGGTGGTGCCCTGACACATGCAAAAATCTGCCCGGTGTGCGGTGAGACCATTGTGAGCTACCGTCATATCAGCCTCGTCCCTAACGCGGAAAAGAAGAGCATGCGTTTCAACGACCGTTTCGTCGGCGTATGCAAATGCAACAGCCACGAAATCGTCGGGTAAGGACATGATCCCTCTGGTCCGACCGCGACTCTTGCTGGCCACCCGGAACCGGGATAAAGTCCGGGAGATCAGAGAAGCGTTGGATGGTCTGGAGCTCGATCTAGTCACGATCGACGAGCTCGGCCCGCTGCCCGAGGTGATCGAGGACCAGGAGACCCTCAAGGGCAATGCCATTAAAAAGGCGGCGACGCTGGCCAGCATTTCAGGGCTCCCTGCCCTGGCCGATGATACCGGACTCGAGGTGGATGTTCTCCATGGCGCGCCGGGAGTCTTTTCCAGCCGGTACAGTGGCGAAAACGCCACGTATGCAGAGAACGTCTCCAAGCTGCTACGCGAAATGGCGGGGATACCCGCTGCGCAGCGCACCGCGCGTTTTCGCTGTGTCATTGCGATCGCCGGCACCGACCGAGTTGATACGGTGGACGGCGTATGTGAGGGGCTTATCCTTGCAGCGCCGCAGGGTACGGATGGATTCGGGTACGACCCGGTCTTTATGGTACCCGGGTCCGGAAAGACTTTTGCAGAACTCCCGCTTTCCGAGAAGAACCGGATCAGCCACCGCGGCCGGGCTCTGAAGGAGGCGCGCAAGCTGCTGAAAGCCATGTTAGAACGGGGTGAACTTCAGGCGAGATAGAACATTTCGGCGCAAGAGGATGCCAATCCACGGGGCGTAGCGCAGTCCGGTTAGCGCGCCTGCTTTGGGAGCAGGAGGTCCTGAGTTCAAATCTCAGCGCCCCGACCAGTAAAATTTAGCCTGTACAGTATGCTACTGTACAGGCTTTTTTTATTGCCATGCCCTCTTTTTGACCCTGGTCCAAGAATAGTCAGAGGGCAGTAAAACCAGTTTCATTGGCAGCGCCAAAATCAGGGTCAAGCCCATGTGCGGCACTCGCCTCTTTTAATTTACCGCCCACAGTGGCTGCCCCGCCATCAGCAGTCAATAAGACTTGCCAATCTATATCAGTTGGCAGGTGCCATCTTTCAGGCGCAAGCTTGCCCCTACGTTCGGTATCTACTTACATTGGACCGTTTCTCTTTCGCATTTAATGATTACATTAAGAAAGTCGCCAGTATTGAAATCAATGTCCAGTATTACGTTATAATGATAAAAATAATCATTTCCTTTACCCTTCCCGATAAAATGATCCTTGTAATAATAGACTTCATTAACATGCAGTATATCCGAAGTTGCCTGGAATTCTTTCGATTCGAGATGGACCGGTCCAGCCACCCTGTACAATGTATTCGTGGTTTGGTCGATGGCATAGCTGCCTTGATCAGTATATTGCCAGGTGAGATGGCCTTTGCCTCGGCCATCAACCATAAAACGAAAGTTTGCATGCCCACGGATATACATAGTGACTAGCTCACCTTCCCCGCCGTTGATGCAGGGCACAAAATAATCTGTAATCACTTCGAAATCTTTTTCACCCGAACCTTCATTGGGCTTAGCCTGCAAACCAGAACTGGCTATAATCAAGAATCCTGTTAGCAGAAACAGAATAGCCAGCACAATCCAGATTCTACGAGAAATTGTTGAAGATGATTTCATAGCCCATCCTCAAACAATAGGATTCCAGCATCTCGGTTTGGAAATTGGTGGTTTGAGGTAATCCCAGACTGCTATTCGCCCGAAGGTTACCTTTTGCCCTTAATTTCAGTTCATTTGTTCACTTGCAAGTAATTTCCTGTGATTCTACCCAAATCTTTATTTCGCCGTTGGCGTTGATGACAACGCGATTGCGGATCGTCCAGATCAGGTTATTATCTTTGCCAGGCCCGATAACGTGGACGTTCGCAATTCTTTTAGATTAGCCTGTCCTTCCAACCAGCCCCCTTCGCCAGTAAAATTCTCATGGTATGCATCTGCTCCTGCCACCCGGTAGATCTGATTGCTCGTCTCTCCTACACCATAAGCGCCTTGAGGATTCTGGTGGATGATTGCATGGTAGGTCCCCGTGGGAACCTGGGTTGCGTAAATAATAAAATTCATATTGCCATACCATGCGACGAATTCCCCCTCCCCGTCCAGCGCACAAGGGACAAACATGCCCGGATTGGTCAACGGCACGCTCTCGTGGTATTTCGTTACTTTTATCACTTGCGCGCTGGAAGGCTGCTGATTCGCAATGATTATCAAGATCATGATAACCGTTGCCAACAGCATGATTTTGAGAAACCATGTTTTTGTTTTCATCTCATTCTCCTTTGGTTGGCTGATTTGACTCTTTTTTCTGGTCACAATCACACGCCCGCCTCAACAAAGTACAATAATGGCAAAAGCATGCCTGGGCCGGGGGTTTTTAGGCGTTTAGAGTGGAAGGTAACTGAAAGACTGATGTGTGAGAATTCAGTGGAAAAGAAGGATGGATAGTGACAAGCAGTTTTTCCCCTAATACAATGTATCATGCAGGAGAGTGATTGTCAAGATAATTTATGCCCAAATTTGCTGTCATTTTCTAACTACTCCCTCATATTCATTCAAGCAATGATTTGTGATTCCGGATAAGTGCCGATATTTAGCTGTTTTGATGTCGGGAGTTGCCATTCAGCCCTTGCAGTAGAATTGCCGCAGGATTTTCGCATTACAGCCTATAATTCCCGGCATCGCTATGGGACGATAACGTATTTCCGGATCTCAATCCATCACACAACGGACTGAAAACGCATTTCTGAGACTGCAGGCTTCTCTTGTGACTTCCATGTGTTCGTTTTGCACGATTCGGCACCAATAGCTGCTACCCGTTGCCGGCGTGACCGACCAAAATAAACCACGAAAATTGAATCCATAAAATGTCCCCGAACTTCCATCCCGGCCGCCTCCCGGCAAGGCGGTAAAGCCGCTTGAATTGGTGGCCATCGTATTGGGTATGGCCCAATGCCGATATCCGGCTTCCATCATTTTGGCACCCGCCACCATGCTACCGCCAAGATAGTCAATCATTTCCTGCCATTCAGCATCGGTTGGAATATGCCAACCGGGAGGCGCAAGACGTCGACTATCTGCCACAGCGAACAGATTGTATAACCGGCCATACTCTGCAGCCCATTTTTCATTGTTGGCATAGCTGCAGTATGCGCCCATCCCCGTGCTGACCCACATCGTGCCATCGCTGATGGGCTCAAGGGCAGCGCCATTACAATAATGGGTGACTCGCAGGTTTTCAGCCATCCACCGTTGGGTACCGATTCTTACGGTTTGATAGACATTTCCATCAATATCCGCCACTGTACCGCTATCCGCATAAACCGAGATTTGCCGGCCAGCTTCATCGGTGAGCTGGCCGCTATCCATGACCTGCAACATGATGGTTTTAATTCCCATCGTTACATAACGATGCGCTACTGTTTTTAAAGTGGACCAGTCCGTATCCCAAACACCATCATTTTCAAAATCCCAACGCACTCTCAGAGTCCGCGGCGAATCCTCCGTGTCTCGGGAGCCGGAAGCATCCAGGACAAAATCTGATTCGACAAGCCCTGAAGCCGGAACGATCGTGAAAGAAGCCGCCGGTTTTTCATTGACGGAGCTGGACGGATTCTTTTCCTCGTGGCAGCAGCCGGCAATAGAGAAGAAGGCTATAAAAATGATGGCAGGGACCGCTGCGGGAACTGCGGCTTCAAGCCGGTCCTTTTTCCTCATCTTTGAAGTCCTAGGTTCAGACAGCAGACAACTTATTATGGAGTGCATCGCCGATCGATCTCCTCGCCTCTCCTGTTGCCGGGAAATTAGGCAATCAAAACCTGAAATTCAAGCAAATTTGACCGGCGCATGCGGAGATCGCCCGACGCACCGACAAGAAAACAAATGCTTACCTTGCTGTTCTGAATCATAATAATTTGGTTTTGTTTCTTGACTTTCTTTATTATTTAAACTATATTTATCAAACTGATAACTCGGGGTTTGCATTCTCTATCACGTCCAGGGGCATTAGGCCAGGGCGTTTGTCCTGCATTTGATGATCGATTGACGAGCCAGAAATCCCCTTGTTTATTTTTCCTCAATCCCCGTGCTCGAAACGATAAAGGCAATGGAAAGATTTTGTTGTCTATGTCAAGACGAAAAGTAATCATGCTCGGCGTTTTGCTGCTGTTGAGTGGTTTGGTGCAACCCGGTTGGGGCAACCATATCCAGGTAAGTAACGTAACACTGACTGGGCTGAATATCAACAGCAAATTCATTGACGTTGAATGCGATCTCTCCTGGGAAAACGGTTGGCGGGACAACATCAACTGGGATGCAGCCTGGGTATTTGTCAAGTACCAGCCGGTGGGAAGCGGTATCTGGCACCATGCCTGGCTCTCCACTACAACATCCAGCCATACCATTCCATCGGGCTATACCTGCGCGGTGGGATCCACCTCCATTTCGGACATCGACCGGGGCATGGGGGTATTTGTTTTCCGCAGTGCTAACGGCAGTGGCAGCAACAATCTGACCGATCTTCGGCTGCGCTGGGAATATGGCGCCAATGGGCTTGCTGATGGCGCTTTGGTTGCGATCAAAGTCATCGCGATCGAGATGGTGTATGTACCACAGGGGCCCTTTTATCTCGGTGACGCCGACCAGGACCAGGTAGCCTGTTTTTATACCTATGGATCCGCGGAACCTTACCATATCACCAGTGAAACGGCGATCAATATAGGCCCGGTTGAAGGCTATCTCTGGGCTGACGGCTTTATCGAATCCTCTACGCTGCCGTCTGCTTTTCCAAAAGGATATGGTGGCTTTTACTGCATGAAGTATGAAATCAGTGAGGGACAATGGGTTGATTTTTTCAATACTTTGACTCAAGCCCAGAAGCAGACAAGGGATCTGACCAATACCGAACAATGGCTGGGCAAGGGAGGAGATGAAGTACTTTATCGCAATACCATCGCTTGGTCCTCCGGCGACGCCAGCACAATGCGACCCGATCGGGCCTGCAACTTCCTCTCCTGGGGCGATGGCGCAGCCTACGCGGATTGGGCGGGTTTGCGCGTCATGACCGAGCTGGAATTTGAGAAAGCCTGCCGCGGTGATTACTACGTGGATGATGAATTCGCCGGGGGGACCCCAGCTGGAAACTTCCTCCAGGCCATCAACGGTGCAGAAAACGGAACCGAATCCATCGTCCCCACAGCCCCGATCCTTACCAATTGCCGCTATAATGGTGCAATTCTCACCGGCGGTGACGGCGGCGAAGGACCAGTCCGCTGTGGCATTTTTGCCACCGCATCATCAACCAGAGAGATGGCTGGTGCTTCCTACTACGGCATCATGGACCTGTCCGGGAATGTCGAAGAGAGAACCGTGACAGTAGCGAACGCGGCGGGAAGAGCTTTTACCGGACTCCATGGAGATGGTCTACTCAAGAACGATGGCCATGCGGATGTGGCGTTCTGGCCTGACAGTACAGGCGTGGGTGGAGGCTACCGCGGCGGCAGCTGGGATCTCAACATCGCCGATATCAGTGTCTCGGACCGGCACGGTGCTGGTACCGCTTCCAGCTACCGCAATTATGGCTACGGATTCCGTTGTGTTCGTTCCTCTCCGTAGGGTATTCATGCTTACTCCTTGCAGGTCATAGGGTATGAATAAAAGAATGGCACTTTGCAGTATTTTTTGGGCGGTGCAGCTCTTTCCAGCCCTGGGCTTCAGCCAGGGACTTGATCCCAACAAGTATCATGGTGGATCCTATGATGGATACGCCTCAGCATCCTATGTGACTCCCGCTGATTCGATGAAAATCGTCTGCGCTGCCGGCTGGAACATGATTTCGAGTGCGGTAGCCCCCCGCGACCCAACCTTGTCGGTTACGCTGACCTCGATTTCAGCCCACTTGGTTATCATGAAGGACGGCGCCGGGCGGGTTTACTGGCCTGCTTACAACATCGCCATTCTTCATGACTGGTCGGTGCCACATGGCTATCTGGTCTATCTCACGGCACGAGATACCCTTATCATCGTGGGGCGAAGAGTCTCTCCGGGGAATACGCCACTCGGCCTGAATACGGGCTGGAATATGGTTTCATACCTCAGCACTCTTGCGCTCAATCCATCTGATGCCTTCGCAACCATCGCGAGCTATTTGGTGATTGCCAAAAACGGACTGGGGCAGGTATATTGGCCGGCCTATAATGTCAATACCATCGGTTCCATGACAGCTGGTGCAGGCTATCAGCTGTACGTCAGCCAATCCTGCACCCTTTCCTATCCCGCAAACCAGGGCTTTGGCAAGAGCTCTGCGCTTCCCACTGCCGTTCTGCCGATACCGCAGCATTTTTCCGGATATCCTAACAACTCGTCAGATAACGCCATACTCCTGATTGAAGCCCCTGGCCTTCCAGACAAAGCCGAGGTCGGCGCCTGGTCCTCTGGTCGGCTCGTCAGCGCAGGAGTCGTGCAGTCAGGAAAGGCCATAATGACCTTGTGGGGAGATAATCCTTGCACGGATGAAATGGATGGCGCAGCGGCCGGGGCATTGATCACCCTGACCTGCTGGATTCCGGGGAGCAACCAGGAAAAGCCCCTACCGCTCACCCGATTGCAGGATGGTTTGCGGCAGATCGTCCTGAACCCGGAAATCCGCTACCAAAGCAATGCACTCTGGCTGGCTGAAACGGCTGGACAATCTATTCTGCCAAATGACTTCGCCCTTTCTCAAAATTTTCCGAATCCCTTTAACCCCAGCACTACCCTCCGGTTTCATTTGCCCCAGCAGGTTTATGTGGATCTATGCCTCTTTAACCTGACCGGGATAAAGGTGAAAACGCTGGTTAAAGACTTAAAACAACCGGGGTATCACGAGATGATTTGGGATGGACAGGATGATCTCGGCAAAGCAGTCCCATCGGGGGTCTATTGGCTGGTCATGAAAGCCGGCCGTTATCAAAAGTGCTGTAAAATTACTCTGATCCGGTGAGAGTCTGAAAGGGCGAGGTTGTTCTCGCCCTTTTTTATCTGGTTTTATCTTTATAAATCAACTGCGAGGGCTTCCTTCTTAGTGCAGAAAACATTCATCCTTTCTTTCGCCTTGTTCCTCCTGGTTTCCTCCCTTCCGGCTCAGAAGACCTTCGGGCAGGAACCCGGACCAGAAGCACACCTGAAAGTAGTCACTCTACTGGACCTATTCAGGGACCCGGATCCCTTTGGTCAGGGTGCAGCGATCGGTGCTGTAGTGGAAATGGGCCAATCCGCCCTCCCCGATCTGATTACCGCGCTGCAGGACTCTAATCCGAATGTACGGGAATGCTGCGCCATCGCTCTGGGGAAACTGGCCCCGAAAGCCGAGAGGGCGATCCCCTCCCTGATCCGGTCGCTGAGCGACAGCGATGCCAACGTCCGCTGGTATGCAACCCTGGCCCTCGGCCGCTACGGTGTCTTGGCAGCGCCGGCTGTTGATGATCTCTTCGGCCTGCTTTATGATCGTGACGACGATGTGCGCTGGGCGGCTTACCTGGCGCTCTCCAAAATCGACCACACGGCTCTCGATCATCCTCCCCCCCTCTCAACCATCATCGATACCCTCGAGATCTGCACGCCACGGTTGATGCAAACGCTGCAAGTGCCGGGGGTTTCACTCGCATTGATCGAGCGAAATCGAATCCGTTGGTCCAAAACCTTTGGCCTTGCTGATGCCACCCAAAAAACGCCCGCGGATTCGGCCACTCTGTTTGAGGCCTGCTCCATGAGCAAGCCGATTTTTACCTCACTGGCTCTGATGCTGGTGGATGAGGGACGGCTGGATCTCGACCGGCCGCTCTGCAAGTACAAGGCTGAAGATTTTGTCAGTGAGGATGCATATTTTGCTGGAAAGGTGACGGCCAGGATGATCCTCGCCCATACCAGCGGCCTACCAAACTGGCGGAAAGGTGGTGAGGAAAGAGAGGGGCCGCTGCCCATCTTTTTCAGGCCGGGGACAAAATTCAGTTATTCCGGTGAGGGATTTTATTATCTGCAGAGGGTTGTGGAAAAAATAACCGGAGAGCCGCTGGCAGATCTTGCGCAACGCCGTCTGTTCGCCAGGCTCGTTCCGGGTTCAGCCAGCTATATCTGGACCGAAACTTTGAATCCCAGAATAGCGACCGGGCATGACGGCTTCGGTGGCACCCTGCCGCGCAGCAGGTATCTGCACGCAAATGCCGCCTATACCCTGTACACCACGCCGGAGGCATTCGCTCGGATGATGATCGCGCTCCTGGGTCCAGGACCTGATTCCGGACCCCCGCTGCTCTCCGCCAGAATGAGAGAAGAAATGTTCCGCCATCAGGTCCGGGCAGAAACGCGTCAGGTGATCTCCAGGCCCGGGCGCCATTTTGGACTCACAGCCTATCGCGGACTGGGGTGGGCGATTGACGCAACCATCACCGGGGATATTTTCTATCACAGTGGCTCCAACCAGACCGGTTTTCGCTGCTATGCCCAGTACAATCCCCGCGACGGATCGGGCTTGGTCATAATGACCAATGGTGTCAACGGCGACGAGCTCTGGGGCCGCCTGATCGCCAAGACAGGAGATTGGTGAGGTTGGATCTGGCACTCCGGGCGCAGCCTCATGAGTAAAAGCTCATCACTCTCATGATGACATCGAAGCCCTCAAGGTTGAGGGCCTCTCTGACACACTGCATCGCGGGATGCTCATCGCTCAAAAGGGCATATTTACGATGGACTGAACCGATGATCATATTGAGCCCAAGCGGCATGGCTAGAGTCAAAAAGGCACTCTCGAGCGGCCCTTTTACCGGCGAGCCGTCGGCTTTTTTGGAGGGCAGCATTTGGGTAAAGTTGCTCAAGCCAACCGACATGTTGATGCCCTCCAGATCCTTGTCCTTGTGGATCAGTGCCATGGCCGCCATCAGCCGCTTCAAATCCCCCTGTGAATCGCTGCCGATGGGCATGATGCCCGGATCGAGGATGAGTTCGCGGTTGGGCACACCGGGGATTCTTTCACGCGCCATCGTGACTATGGAATGGGCGGTAGCCAGCTCCTGATCGGCGGTCTTGTTCATCACCAACTCGCCTTCAGGCGAAAGGCCTTCGGTGACCAGGAGAATCGGAATGAAGGGTTGGCTTTTATAAAAGTCGAACATCTCGAGGCGCGCTTCGGAAATCGAGTTAAGGATGGGTTTCTGATTACCCGCGCGGCCCGGATCGTAAGCCCGCAATCCTGCAGCGGCGATCTCCGGATCGGGAGTGTCGATCGAAAGCGGCAAAGAGATATGCTCCTGAATCTTTTTCACCAATTCCGCCATAAAACCCGGTGAGCGGCGTCCGACGTTGACATCAATGTAGGCCGCGCCCTTTTCGGCTTGCAGGCGGGCCAATTCGATAAGGCCGGCGACATTATTCTCCTCAAACAGGGCATGGGTGGAGGGAACTGAATCATTGATCGATTCGCCGATGATCACTAGATCTGGGATGCTCATGTTGTCCCATCCTTTTTATTTCAACAGGTGATCTCCTCGACCGCATAGCGCAGTGTTAGTTAGCGGGCTCGCGGCTCGGAGAAAGAGAAATTACATGTCGGATAAAAATAGAGCAAATACGGATAACTCGCAAGAACATTGTTGTCCCCCTTCTTTTTTTTTAGAGGTGTAAGAGGGATCGGGTTAGGAGCTATTACTTGATGCAGGATTGATAATATAATTCCTGGCTAAATAAGATAAAAAGTGGCAGCTTGTCTCAAATTTTTCCAAATCCACAAGGAACAATTTATCCGCCTAACTATGTTATAATTAATGTACTTTATCGTGACGATGGGCTGGTTCCTGGGGAAAAGACTTCCAATCGCACTACTCTTTATCAGCAATACCTTTCTCAACGTCTGATGTCGGACCTCGTACAGGATGTTTGATCCTTTGCATCTATGCGCAGCGTAGTCATGCATCAATCTGATTATTAGCCCGAAGAGAAAATCTTATGAGAGTAAAGCTAGCCCAAAACACATTCTTCTTGCTCGTAGTCTGGGGGATGGGTGCGCTGTGGGCTCAAACCACCGTAAATCCCTCTAGTCAACCTGTCGCTAATACCGCTGGATTCACTACCTTTACCATTACCAGCGATACTAACTGGACCGTGTCAGATGATGCGGAGTGGCTCTCGGTTAGTCCGGCAAATGGTCATGGCGGCAGTAGCCTGACAGCGACCTATGAGGCCAATCCCGGGACTTCATCCCGTACCGCCACGATAACCGTGACCGCTGATGACGTAACCCGCACCGTCACCGTGGTACAGGCCGCGGCCGACTATCTGACCATCACCCCGG